>JANXQL010000130.1 GCA_025356815.1 Pseudomonadota bacterium | reverse complement strand
GGCCGTCGTGGAGGAGCTTTCACCGCTACCGCGTCTCGCGCGTGATCGGCGAATCCACGAGCGAGGAGGGCGACGCCTACCTGAAGCTCGCCCGCGTCGGCGCCGTCAGCGGCGGCAACGCGGTCTCGTTCCTGACCTCGTTCTGACGGGCCGCGCCATGCAGAAGCTAGAGATCTTCCAGTCGCTGTGGGCCATGGAGCTGCGCCATCCGGAACTGCCGGAACGCAGCCACGAGCAGAACTTCGCGATGATCGCCGAGGCCGGTTACGACGGCGTCTGCCTCGACCCCGCGGTCGACGAGATCGAGAAGTACCGCGTGACGCTGCCACTGTTGCGCCAGCACCGTCTCAAGAGCATGGTCAACCTGTTCCCGCGGAGCCGCCGCGACATGCAGCCGCTACTCGCCTTCGCCAAGGAGGCGGAGGCGGTCAAGGTCAATACCATCGCGCAAGTCACGCCGGTCAGTGTCGCCGGGGCCCTGCCGCTGATCTATCGCTGGATGGGCGAGGCGGAGGCGATGGGCATCGACCTGCTGTTCGAGACCCACCGCGACAGTCTGCTGAACGATCTGTACTACACGCTCGAGGTGCTCGATGCCGTGCCGGAGCTGATGCTCACGGCGGATCTGTCGCACTTTGTCCTCGAGCGCGAATTTCAGTTGCCGCTGAGTTTTCGCGACCGCGGCTTGCTGCAGCGGATCCACGATCGCTCGGACTGCTTCCAGGGGCGCGTCGCCTCGCGCGAGCAGATCCAGATCCAGCTGGATTTTCCGCAGCATGCGCCGTGGGTCGCGCTGTTCAGGCAACTGTGGAAGGACGGGCTGCGCAGCTGGCGCAAGCGCAACGCTGCTGACGCCACCTGTGTGTTCCTGTGCGAGCTCGGGCCGCCGAGCTACGCGATCACCGATGCGCGCAGGCTCGAGTTGTCCGATCGCTGGCTCGAGGCGCTTACGATCCGGCAGTGGGTCAGGGAACTCTGGGCCGAGCTGGAGCGCGAGGAGCGGGCGGGGGGCGTCTAGCCTCACCATTGCCACGGGGCGCTGGCGAGACCGTCACGTTGCCAGCGGCGACGCACCTGGCGGCGGGCGACGATGGCCGGACCCCATGTTGACGGGGGCTGATTCAGCTCCCAATCCCTGCCCTGGCCAAGGAAACCGCTGGGTGGGCGGTTCGGGGAACGGTGCGGGGACGACGCGCGACCTCGATCCCAAGCCGGCATCCGCATAGGAATGATTCGCAACGAGTTTCCGGTGACGCGACTTAAGGAATACTGACATTTGGCGGGGTCTGACCCGTGATATAAACGAGATTGTGCAGCTCGGCCCACACAGGGAGTGAATCCGATGCGTACCCGCCTGATTGCCACCTTCGCACTCGCGTCGCTCGCCGCCCTTGCGGCAGGCTGCGCGACCACCGAGACCCACCATGCCGTGGCCGCCGAGAAGTCGGTCGCCGCAGCCTCTGCCGCGGTCTACAACGGTCCGCGCAGCGGACTCGTCGTCGGCAAGTTCGACAACCGCTCGCCGTACATGCGCGGGATGTTCTCGGACAGCGTCGACCGCCTAGGCGGTCAGTCGAAGTCGATTCTCGTCTCGCACCTGCAGCAGACCGGGCGCTTCGACCTGATGGACCGTGACAACCTCGAGGAGATTGCCCGGGAGGCGAGCCTCAAGAGCCAGAACCAGGCGCTGCAGGGCGCAGACTACGCCGTGACCGGGGCTGTCACCGAATTCGGCCGCAAGGTCACCGGCGACACCCAGCTGTTCGGCATCCTCGGTTCAGGCAAGAGTCAGGTCGCATACTCCAAGGTGACGCTCAGCGTCGTCGACGTGCATACCTCGCGGGTCGTGTTCTCCGCGCAGGGTGCTGGCGAGTACGCACTCGACAGCCGCGAGGTTCTCGGTTTCGGCAGTGAGTCGGGCTACGACTCGACCCTCAATGGCAAGGTGCTCGACCTCGCAATCCGGGAAGCCGTGGATCGGCTGGTGGAGGGGCTCGAGCAGGGCAAGTGGAAGAGCGGCCGATGAGCCGCCTGCTACCTGCGGCCGCGGGCCTCGTGCTCGCGGCGCTGCTCGGTGGCTGCGTCACGGCGCCGCGCGAGACGTATGCCTGGGGCAGCTACGAGGAACTCGTCTACGTCGCCACGACAAAGCCCGGCTCGGTGCCACCTGAAGCGCAGATTGAGACGATGGAGAAGGAGCGCGAGGTGAATCGCGCCAAGAGCCAGCGCTTCCCGCCGGGTTGGCACGCGCACCTCGCCTACCTCTACTCGGTTGCTGGCAAGCCTGACCTTGCCGCCGACGAACTGCTCGCCGAAAAGACGGCGTTTCCCGAGGCGACTGTGTTCTGCGACCAGTTGCTGACGAACCTTGGAGCCACGGCCGCGAAGGCCAAGGCCACGGCGTCCGAGGCAACGGAGTCCAAGCCATGACGTCCACCACCAGACTGGCGGGCCTCGCGGTCCTTGCCGTGCTCGGCGGCTGCGTCGCCGCCCCGCCGCCGTACGACTACACCGACTTCCGTGCGAGCCCGCCGCGGTCGATCCTGGTGCTGCCACCGCTCGACGAGACGACGTCCATCATCGGGCCGTACAGCTACCTCTCGACCGTCACCAGGCCGATCGCCGAGCGCGGCTACTACGTGTTCCCGGTGGAGGTCGTCGACCAGCTGCTGAAGGAAAACGGCATGCCGACGCCGGGCGAGATGCACCAGGTGCCGCTCGACAAGCTGCGCGCGATCACCGGCGCGGACGCCGTTCTCTATCCGGTACTGCATGCCTACGGCACGAAGTACGTGGTCCTCAGCTCCACCACCACGGTCGACGTCGGCATGCGGCTCGTCGACACGCGTTCCGGGAAGCTGCTGTGGGAAGGCCGCGGCGTAGCCGCCCAGGGCTCCAGCGACGGCAACCAGGGGCTGGCCGGAGCGTTGATCGGTGCGCTGCTCTCGCAGGTGCTCACGGCCAAGAGCGACCTCGGTCACCAGGTCAGCCGCGTCGCGAACAACCAGCTGTTCTTCACGAAGGGACGGGAGCTGCCGCCGGGACCCTACTACCCGGAGAACGGCCAGCCGCTGGCGCAGCCACACCAGGTCGCGCCATAGGTCGCCGGACGACGCCCGGTGACGCGGGCATCGTGAGCGCGGGCACCTTCGCGTTCGGGACTTGAGTCGAGGCAAGGCGCCCTTCCACGACCGGCGACGATGCATGCTCCGGCCAATGCGTCGACCGCGCCCGCCGCAACGTCTACATCGCTGGACCCGACCGGGCGTACCCGACGTCGAGTCCGTTGGCGGTGATCGTCGCGCAGCGGAAGAAGTGGCGCTCCCAGAGGGATTCGAACCCTCGTACCAGCCTTGAGAGGGCTGTGTCCTGGGCCTCTAGACGATGGGAGCGTCGCCGTCGGTCCGGAGAGGCGCCGGTCGACGTTAGCCTGCTATTATACGACGAGATGGCCATTCGACAAGCGAGATAGTTCCTGAGCACGTCCCCCTCTAGCGCCGACCGTGGCGCCGGCACGCCGCCGGACGGCGGCCCCGTCATCATTTCACGCGCAGCCCACAGCATTTCGCGTGCCCATATTTCCCCGGCTGCGCTCAAGGTGCTCTATCGCCTGAAGGACGCCGGTTTCCAGGCGTTCCTCGTCGGCGGCAGTGTCCGCGACCTGCTGCTGGGTATCCGCCCCAAGGACTTCGACGTCGCGACTGACGCGCTGCCCGAGGAGGTCCGGCGCCTGTTTCGCAACTGCCGGCTGATCGGCCGGCGCTTTCGCCTTGCGCACGTTCACTACGGCGACGAGATCATCGAGGTCGCGACGTTCCGCGCCGCGGCCGCGCCGCCGGAAGTGGACGACGAGGACCATCGCGAGATCGACGATGCGCGCGTCTCGGACGACAGTGGCCGCATCCTGCGCGACAACGTCTACGGCGCGATCGACGGCGACGTCTGGCGCCGCGACTTCACCTGCAACGCGCTGTACTACAACATCGCCGACTTCTCGGTCTGGGACTACGTCAACGGTGCCGAGGACGTCCACGCCCGGGTGATGCGCCTGATCGGCGACCCGGAGCTTCGCTATCGCGAGGACCCGGTGCGCATGCTGCGCGCCGCCCGCTTCGCCGCGAAGCTCGGTTTCACGATGCATCCCGACACGCGCGCGCCGATGGACGAACTCGCGCCGCTGCTTGCCGGCGTGCCCGCGGCGCGCCTGTTCGACGAGTCGACCAAGATCTTCCTCGGCGGGCACGGGCTCGCCTCGCTCGAGCGCCTTGTCGATTTCGGCCTGCTGCCGCATCTGCTGCCGGATACCGCCGAGGAGCTGTCGCGCGATCCTGCCGGCCCTGCGGCGAAGCTGCTTCGCCTCGGCCTTGCGGGCACCGATGCGCGTGTCGCCGCGGATCGCGCCGTCACGCCCACGTTCCTGTTCGCGGTGCTGCTGTTCGGCCCGATCCAGCGGCTGGCGCTGGCGAACATCGAGGCGGGCGCGTCCGAGTCGCATGCCTGGAGCGACGCCACCGACGAGGTGCTGTCGACCCAGGTGCGCCGGGTCGCGATCCCGAAGCGCTTCACGCTGCCGCTGCGCGAGCTGCTCGTGCTGCAGCCGCGCTTCGATCGCCGCGACGGGCGTCGCTCGCTCGCACTGCTGCAGCACCCGCGCTTCCGCGCAGCGTACGATTTCATGCTGCTGCGCGCCGAGGCGGGGATGATCCCCGCCGAAGTCGCCGCCTGGTGGACAGAGATCCAGACCCTTCCGGCCGACGAGCGGCACGAGCGCGTCGCGCAGCTCGCGCCCGCCGAGGGGGCGGAACCCGGCGAGGCGCCGGACGGCGATCGCCCGCGCCGCCGTCGCCGACGCCGTCGTCGCCCGGGTGGCGGCGGGGGTTCGGACGCACCGTCCGCCTGACATGAGATCATCGTCGTGGATGCCGGCCTGGATTGGCCTGGGTAGCAATCTCGACGATCCGCCCCGCCAGCTCGACGCCGCCACCGCGGCACTCGCGCGGCTTGCGGACACGCGCCTCATCGCCGTCGCGCGCCGCTACGGCTCTGATCCGGTCGGCCCGCAGGACCAGCCCCGCTTCCTGAACACCGCAGCGGCGGTGCTCACCCTGCTCGATCCAGCCGTGCTGCACGCGGCGCTGCGCGCGATCGAGGTCGCGCTCGGCAAGGTCGCGCCCACCGTGCGCTTTGGGCCGCGCCGAATCGACCTCGACCTGCTGGCGTACGGACAGACGGTGATCGACACCGAGCTGCTGCAGGTCCCGCACCCGCGCCTGCACGAACGCGCATTCGTGCTGTATCCTCTGGCGGAACTCGCGCCCGACCTTTGGATTCCGGGCCGCGGCCGGGTGGCCACGCTGAAGGCTGCGGTGCGCGGCGATGGTCTAACACTGCAGTGACCCGCCACGCGTGACCCCGACACCCGCACCCGCCGCCAACGCCACCTCGCCGTACCGTTACGTCGTGATCGAAGGCCCGATCGGCGTCGGCAAGACCAGCCTCGCGCGCCGGCTCGCCGACGTCAGCAGCGCGGACCTTGTGCTCGAGAGCGCTGAGGACAATCCCTTCCTCGAGCGCTTCTACCGCAGCCCGCGCACCGGCGCGTTCCCGGCGCAGCTGTTCTTCCTGTTCCAGCGTGCCCGGCAGATGCAGCAGCTGCGCCAGAGTGATCTGTTCGCGCCGGTGCGGGTCGCCGACTTCCTGCTCGAGAAGGATCGGCTGTTCGCGCGCGTGACCCTTGACGACGAGGAGTACGCCCTCTACGAGCAGGTCTACGAGCGGCTGTCCATCGACGCGCCGGTGCCGGACCTGGTGGTCTACCTGCAGGCGCCGGTGGAGGTGTTGCAGGAACGCATCGCGCGGCGCGGGATTCGCTACGAGCAGGGCATGGAGCGCGACTATCTGGAGCGGCTGGTCGACGCGTACACGCGCTTCTTCCACCTGTACGACGCAACGCCGCTGTTGATCGTCAATGCGGGCGACGTGGACTTCATCGGCAACGACGAGCACTTTCGCCAGCTACAGGCGGAAGTCACACGGCCGCGGCGCGGTCGCCACTACTTCAATCCCTTCAGCGGCTGACCCGCCGCTCGCGCTGCGCTTCGAGTGCCCAGGCGACGTGCTCGCGTACCAGCGCCGATGCATCGTCGCGGCGCGCCTCGAGCGCCGCCACGACCGACTGGTCCACCGGCGCGTTGCCCAGCGCCACCGCGATGTTGCGCAGCCAACGAGCGTGACCGATGCGGCGGATGGGGCTGCCGCGAAGTCGCTCGTCGAACTCGGTGGCGGTCCACGCGAACAGCGCGGTGAGTTCGGCCGTGTCCAGTCCGTGGCGCGGCTCGAAGCCAGCCTCGCGCGCGCTGCGCGCAAACTTGTTCCACGGGCATACGAGCTGGCAGTCATCGCAGCCGTAGATGCGGTTGCCCATCAGCGGTCGCAGTTCCTCGGGGATGGGGCCTTCCAGCTCGATCGTCAGGTACGAGATGCAGCGGCGCGCGTCCAGCCGGTACGGGGCGGTGATGGCCGCGGTCGGGCAGGCCGGGATGCACGCGCTGCATGTGCCGCAGTGGTCGGTTGCAGCTTCGTCCGTCTGCAGTGGCAGGTCGGTGTACAGCTCGCCGAGGAAGAAATACGAGCCTGCGCGCGAGTTGATCAGATTCGTGTGCTTGCCGATCCAGCCGAGACCCGCGTTGCGGGCGAGGGGCTTCTCGAGCACGGGGCCGGTGTCGACGAACACGCGGTGACCAAACGGGCCGATGCGCGCCTCGATGCGGTCGGCGAGGTCCTGCAGGCGGTTGCGCATCAGGCGGTGGTAGTCACGGCCGAGCGCGTAGCGCGAGACGTAGCCGACCCGGCCGTCGACGAGTGTCTCGAAGGGGTCTCGTGCGCTGCCCGGCCAGTAGTCCAGCCGCACCGAGATCACCCGCAGTGTGCCCGGCTTGATCTCGGCCGGCCGCGCCCGGCGCGCGCCGAAGCGCTCCATGTAGTGCAGTTCGCCATGCAGGCCGGCCGCGAGCCACGCCAGCAGCCGTGCCTCGTCGGCGGCCAGGTCGATGCCGGTGATACCGACCTCGTCGAAGCCGAGCGCGAGGGCGAGGGCCTTGATCTCGGCGGCATGCAGGGGGGGAGAGGGGTGGCTCATGATGAGCGCGCCAGTATATGGCCCCCGGCTGAGGGATAATGCCGCGATGAGTCCGCTTCCCACCTTCGTCTGTTCCACCGCCGCGGTCCGCGGGGCGGATCGCTACGCGATTGACGTGCTCGGCATCCCGGGCCGCGCATTGATGCAGCGTGCCGGGGAGGGCGCGCTCGCCCAGCTGCGGCGACAGTGGCCGCTGGCGCGCCGCCTGGTGATTGTCGCGGGCAGCGGCAACAATGGCGGCGACGCCTATGTCGTCGCGCGTCTTGCGCGCGCATCGGGCCTTGAGGTCACGCTGTTCGCACCGGCCGGCGCCTGTACAGGCGACGGGGCACTGGCCGAACGCGACTGGCTGGGCTCAGGCGGCGGTGTGGCGCCATGGGATGCCAGCTCGCTCGCCACTGCCGAGGTGATCGTCGACGGTCTGCTCGGCACGGGGCTGACGCGACCGCTCGAGGGGCGGCTGCTGGAGGTGGTCGAGGCCGTCAACGCGAGCGGCCGCCCGGTGCTCGCGCTGGACACGCCGTCCGGCCTTGACGCCGACACGGGCCTCGCGCGTGGCGCCGCCGTGCGCGCGGCGCTCACCGTCACCTTCGTCGGTCTCAAGCCCGGGTTCTTCCTGGGGGACGGCCCCGACTACGTCGGCCACCTGCTGTGCGACGACCTCGGCGTGCCGGCCGCGGCCCTGGGGGAGGCGCCGCCGGTCCTGCGGCGACTCGCCGATGCCGACCTGTATCGCGTCCTGCCGCGGCGCACCCGTACCGCCCACAAGGGCACCCACGGCCGGGTGCTGATCATCGGCGGTGGCGCCGGCATGCCCGGAGCGGTGCGCCTTGCGGGCGAGGCGGCGCTGCGCGCGGGTGCGGGACTTGTCACGGTCGCGACATGGCCCGCCCACGCCGCCGCGGTCGCCTCGGGCCGACCGGAGTTGATCTGCCTCGCGGCGGAGGATCCGGCGAGCCTCACCGCGGCATTCGCAGCGGCCGACGTGGTCGCGGTCGGACCGGGACTGGGTCGCTCGAACTGGGCCGACCATCTGGTCGAGGCGGCCTTTCGCTGCGGCAAGCCGCTGGTCGTCGATGCCGATGCGTTGAACGTGCTCGCCAACCGCCCGCAGCACGGTCCCCACTGGTGCCTGACGCCCCATCCGGGCGAGGCGGCGCGCCTGCTTGGCATCGAGCCTGCGGCGATCCAGGCCGACCGGCTCGGCGCGCTGCACCGGCTCGTCGCCCGCTACGGCGGCGTGGTCGTGCTGAAGGGCGCGGGCACTCTGGTGGGCGAGGCGAACGGTGCGCCGTGGGTCTGCGATCGAGGCAACCCCGGCATGGCCGCCGCCGGCATGGGCGATGCGCTGACCGGGGTCATCGCCGCCATCCTCGCGCAGCAGCCGAATCCGGCCGCGGCTCTGGCGAGCGCCGCGGCGGTCGGCGTGTACGTGCACGCTTCGGCGGGCGACCTGGCTGCCCGGGGCGGCGAGCGCGGCATCCTCGCCTCGGACCTGATTGCCTGCCTGCCCGCATGCGTGAACCCGGCGAACTGAGTCGGGTCCTTGCCGACGAGGCGGCCACCCGCCGGGCGGGCGCGGCGCTGGGTCGGGCGCTGCTCGCCTGCGGCATGAGCGGTGCGTTCATCACGCTGCAGGGGGACCTCGGGGCCGGCAAGACAACGCTGGCGCGCGGCGTGCTCGAGGCGCTGGGCGTCGTCGGCGCGGTCCGCAGCCCGACCTATACGCTGGTTGAAAGCTACCCGCTGGGCACGGTCAGCGTGCACCACCTCGACTGGTACCGGATCGGGAGCCTCGACGACCTCGAGGGGATCGGCTTTCGGGATCTGCAGGCGCCCGGCCAGTGGCTGCTGGTGGAGTGGCCGGAGCGCGTGCCGCAGGCGGCGGCGAGCGCGGATCTCGCGCTGCGCCTCGACTATGTCGATGGCGGGCGCTGCCTGCATGCCGTCGCAGGCACGTCCCGCGGGACGTCTATCCTGCGTCACTGGATGGCAGATCCAGCATGAGGATAGTTCCGTAGGTCTATAATATAAATTGAAAATTCCAAGGTCCGCGCGTACAGTCGCGGCATGCGTTCCCTCGTCGCAAGCGACCGTTCGAGCCGCCATCGGGCCCGCCTCGCGGGCCTGCTGCTGGTGTCGTGCGCGCTTTGCCCGGCCCCGAGCCTGGCGGCCCAGATCCGCGACCTGCGCCTGACCAACATCGCCGGCGGCACGCGCCTTGAGGTCGGCCTGAGCGACTCGGTCACCGACGCGATCTTCACGCTCGACCACCCCTCGCGGGTCGTGCTTGATCTTAAGCCCGCCACACTCGACAGGCAGCTGCGACTGCCCGCGCCGCAGGGACTGGTGCATCAGCTGCGGGTCGGCCCACGGGATGGCGGTGGGCTGCGGATCGTGCTCGAGGTCGACCGTCAGGTTGTCGCCCGGCGGCTGCCGCCGGTCGCCGGCGACCGGCGCCTGGTGCTTGAGCTGACCGCCGGCGAGCCTGCGCGTGCCGCGGCCTCGTCGCCCGCGTCCACGCCGGCACCGGCCGCGGCGGTCGTCATGACCCCGACCGCCCCGCGGACGCTGCCGGCGGCGCGCGATCTGGTGATCGCCGTCGACGCCGGCCACGGCGGCGAGGATCCGGGTGCGACCGGTCCTGACGGCACGCGTGAGAAGAACGTGACGCTCGCCGTCGCCCGGGTGCTCGCTGAACGAATCAACGCCGAGCGCGGCATGCGCGCCGTGCTGACCCGCGATGGCGACTACTTCGTGCCGCTGCGCGAGCGCATCCATCGTGCGCGCCTGGCGCAAGCGGACCTGTTCGTCTCGGTGCACGCGGACGCGGTCCGCGATCCGACGGTGGCAGGCTCCTCGGTCTACGTGCTGTCCGCCCGTGGCGCCACCAACGAGGCGGCGAAATGGCTGGCGGACCGCGAGAACGCCGCCGACCTCGTCGGCGGCGTGTCGCTCGACGACAAGGACAACGTGCTCGCCTCGGTGCTGCTGGACCTGTCGCAGTCGGCCGCGATGAGCTCGAGCATGGTTGCCGCCGAGAAGGTCCTGACGGAACTCAACCAGATCGGCGAGGTGCGCAAGTCCCGCGTCCAGCAGGCCGGGTTCGTCGTGCTCAAGTCGCCGGACATTCCGTCACTGCTGATCGAGACTGCCTACATCACCAATCCCGGCGAGGAGCGGCGCCTGCGCGACGAGAAGTACCAGGCGCGCCTCGCCGACGCGATCTTGAGCGGTGTGCGCCGCTACTTCCGCGAAAACCCGCCGCCCGGCACGCGCCTGGCGGCGCTGGTGGCCCAGGCGCCGTAGCCGTCCGGGGTGCCGCCGCGGTGGCGGCTGGCTGCTAGACTTGCGCGCGCGCCTCCCCCCGTTCCCGGCGCGCGGCCCCACGCATGCCGATCCGACTTCTCCCTTCCCATCTGGTCAACCAGATCGCTGCCGGCGAGGTCATCGAGCGGCCGGCGTCACTGGCCAAGGAACTGGTCGAGAACGCGCTCGACGCCGGTGCGCGGCGCATCGAGGTCGCGGCCGAGGAGGGTGGCATCGCGCTGGTCGCGGTGCGTGACGATGGCGGCGGCATTGCACCCGACGAGCTGCCGCTCGCGCTCGAGCGGCACGCCACCAGCAAGATCGCGAGCCTCGAGGACCTCGAGCACGTCGCCAGCCTCGGCTTTCGTGGCGAGGCGCTGCCGAGCATCGCCTCGGTCGCGCGGCTGCGCCTGGCCTCGCGCGACGGCGGCGCCTCGCACGGGACCCAGATCGAGGTGGACGGTGGCCGCGTCGGGCCGCCGCGCCCCGCCCCGCATCCGCCGGGCACTTCGGTCGAGGTGCGGGACCTGTTCTTCAACGTACCGGCACGTCGCAAGTTCCTGCGCAGCGCGGCCACCGAGTTCCAGCACCTCGAACGCATGCTGGTGCGGCTTGCGCTGAGCCGGCCGACCGTCGCGTTCCTGCTCACGCACAACGGGCGCAAGTCGTTCGCGGTGGAGGCGGCGAGTTCCCGCGAGGGCGAGGAACGGCGCCTCGCAGGCCTGCTCGGCGACGAGTTCGTCGCCTCGTCACTGTATGTAGAGCACGAGGCGCTCGGTCTTTCGCTGCGCGGCTGGGTGGGGCTGCCGACCTACACCCGCGCACAGCCGGACGAGCAGTACCTGATCGTCAATGGCCGCGCCGTGCGCGACCGCTTCCTCAGCAATGCCGTCCGCCAGGGCTACCGCGACGTGCTCTTCCACGGCCGCCATCCGGCCTATGTGCTGTACCTGGACCTCGATCCGGCGCGCGTCGATGCCAATGCCCATCCGCAGAAGCTCGAAGTGCGCTTGCGCGATTCGCGCACCGTGCACGACTTCGTCCGGCGTACCGTCGAGACGGTGCTCGCCGGCACCCGCCCGGCCGCCGATGCGCCCGGCCCGATCGCCGCGCAGGCCCTGGCCGGGGGCACGCCTGCGGCGTTGCCCGCGCGGCCAGCGCAGATGGGCCTTGCGATGGCGCAGCGGATCAGTGGTGCGCTGGACTGGACCACGCTTGCGCACGAGCGCGCCGATGCATCGCCACCGCTGCCGCAGGCCGCCGCCGATGCCGTCGGCGAAGGCGCCGTGCCCCCGCTCGGCTACGCGCTTGGCCAGCTGCACGGCATCTACATCGTCAGCGAGACCGCCGAGGGGCTCGCGCTGGTCGACATGCACGCCGCGCACGAGCGCGTGCTCTACGAGCAACTGAAGGCGGCGATGGCGCAGGGGGGGCCGCCGCGGCAGGGGCTGCTGGTGCCGCAAGTGCTGGAGCTGGCCGAGAGCGAGGCGGAGGTCGCCGCCGAGCAGGCCCCGCTGCTCGCCGAACTTGGCATCGTGGTCGACCGCATCGGGCCGCGGCAGCTCGCGCTGCGCGAGGTGCCGGTCGCGTTCGGCAGCCGTGACCTGGCGGGACTCGTGCGCGACGCGCTGCGCGAGCTCGCCGACGACGGCGCGACGCTTGCCGTCGCCGACCGGCGCGAGCGGACGCTCGCGACGATGGCCTGCCACGCCGCCGTGCGAGCGCACCGCAGGCTGTCGATCGCCGAGATGAACGCGCTGCTGCGCGAGATGGAGCGCACCAACCGCGCCGATCAGTGCAACCACGGCCGGCCGACCTGGGTGCGGCTCACGCTTGGCGACCTCGATCGCCTGTTCCTGCGCGGGCGCTGATGGTGGCGCCTGCGATCCTGCTGATGGGCCCGACCGGCGCTGGCAAGACCGACGCTGCGCTCGCGCTGGTCGAGCGGCTGCCACTGGAGATCGTCAGCGTCGACTCGGCGATGGTCTACCGCGGCCTCGACATCGGTACGGCCAAGCCCGACGCCGCGCAGCGCGCGCGGGTCCCGCATCACTTGATCGACCTGTGCGAGCCGACCGCGCGGTACTCGGCGGGGGAGTTTCTGCGCGATGCGCAAGCTGCGATGACCGACATCCGGTCCCGCGGCCGCGTGCCGCTGCTGGTCGGCGGCACCATGCTGTACTTTCGTGCCCTGCAGGCGGGGCTCGCCGCGCTGCCGCAGGCGGACCCCGTGCTGCGGGCCGGGTACGAGGCGCGCGCCCGCGAGTTCGGCTGGCCGGCGCTGCACGCCCAGCTTGCCGAGGTCGACCCACCCGCCGCGGCGCGCATCCAGCCGCGCGACGGACAGCGTATCCAGCGGGCGCTGGAGGTGCATGCCCTGACCGGGGTCCCGCTGAGCGCGCTGCAGCAGCAGGACCTGCGCGGCGCGGTGGGGGCGCAGTACCTGAAGCTGGTGCTGGGGCCCGCCGAGCGCTCGCACCTGGAGCCTGCCCTCGAACGACGCCTGGACGCGATGCTGGCCGCCGGCCTGCTGGCCGAAGTCGAGACGCTGTACCGGCGCGGCGACCTGGAGCCGGAACTTCCGGCGTTGCGATCGGTCGGTTACCGGCAGCTGTGGGAGTACGTCGCCGGGCGGTGCGACCTTGCCACGGCGCGCGCGGACGCCCTGCGGGCGACCCGCCAGCTCGCCAAGCGCCAGTACACCTGGCTGCGCGCCGAGCCGGGGGCGCACTGGCTGGACGGCGCCGGCGGGGTGCCTGTGGACGCGCTGCGGGCGTGGATCGGCCCCTGGCTCGACACGGCCGCCGGCTTGTCATGATCGCTGTGCTAGTATTTTTACTTTCTGTCCCCATGTAACTGGCCAATGGGTCTGGTACATGTTGTCGCGGGCCATGGAAGGCTTCAGTGACGACGGCGCTTTCCGAATAAAAAACAAGGAGATATGACGATGGCCAAAGGCCAGTCCCTGCAGGATCCCTTCCTGAACGCGCTGCGCAAAGAGCGGGTGCCCGTGTCCATCTACCTGGTGAACGGCATCAAGCTGCAAGGCCACATCGATTCTTTCGACCAGTTCGTCGTGCTCCTTCGTAACAGCGTCAGCCAGATGGTCTATAAGCACGCGATCTCGACGGTCGTGCCGGCGCGCAACGTACGCCTGTCCACCGGCGAGAGCGGAGAGATCACCGAGGACCCGGTCGTCGAATGATCGCCTGCGGCCGGCGGCCGGAGTACCTCGGTGTTTGACCGGCCGCGCAGTGGCGAACGGGCCCTCTTGGTCCGAATCGGCAGTGGCGGCCAGCCAGCGCCGGCGGAGCTCGAGGAACTGTCGGCGCTGGCCTCGTCCGCAGGCGCGGTGCCGGTCGGCGTCGTCACCGGGTCCCGCCAGCATCCTGATCCGCGCTTCTACGTCGGCAGCGGCAAGGCCGAGGAACTGAAGGCGCGGGCCGAGGAGCTGTCGGCCGATGTGATTCTCGTCGATCACGCGCTCTCGCCCAGCCAGGAGCGCAACCTTGAGAAGCTCACCGGACGGAGGGTCCTCGACCGCAGCGGGCTGATCCTCGACATCTTCGCCCAGCGTGCCCGCAGCCACGAGGGCAAGCTGCAGGTGGAGCTGGCCCAGCTCAAGCACCTGCAGACCCGGCTGGTGCGGGGTTGGACCCACCTCGAGCGCCAGAAGGGCGGCATCGGTATGCGCGGTCCCGGCGAGACGCAGCTCGAGTCGGACCGGCGCCTGATCGCGAACCGCGTGCGCACGCTGAATCGACGTCTGCAGAAGCTCGCGCAGCAGCGCGACACCGGCCGGCAGACCCGCAAGGAAGTGCCCATCCCCGGCGCCGCGATCGTCGGCTATACCAACGCCGGCAAGTCGACGCTGTTCAACGTGCTCACCGGTGCTGCGAGCTACGCGGCCGACCAGCTGTTTGCGACGCTCGATCCGACCGTGCGGCGGCTGAAGCTGGCGCACTGCCCTGAAATCGTGCTCGCCGATACCGTCGGCTTCGTTCGTGCTCTGCCGCACGAGCTCGTCGCGGCGTTCCGCTCGACGCTGCTGGAAGCGCGCGAGGCGCAGCTGCACCTGCATGTCATCGACGCGGCGGACCCGGAGCGGGGCGAGCGCATCGCCACCGTCAACGAGGTCCTCGCCAGCATCGGCGCGGGCGACGTGCCGCAGCTGGAGGTCTACAACAAGATCGACCTGCTGGGCGAGAGCCCCCGCCTCGAGCGCGATGCGGACGGGGTCGTCAACCGCGTCTGGCTGTCCGCCGCGACCGGGGCGGGCCTCGACCTGCTGCAGGGAGCCCTCGCCGAGCGCTTCGGCGCGCGGCTGGTGCGGCTTGCGCTGCACCTCGGGCCGCGGCATGGCCGCGCCCGGGCGGAGCTCTTCCGGCGCGGCGCGGTGCTTGCGGAGACCCCGGCCGAGGACGGCGGCTGGCAGCTGTCCCTGGAGCTCGCCGAGCGCGACCTGGACGACCTGTGCCGACGCGAGGGCCTTGATCGTCCCGATCTGGGCGAGCATGCGCCTTGTATCGCCGCAGGCGCCTTCCTACAATCACCGGCTGCCGCGGCCCCCTCGCTCTGAGTCCCGCGCCCTAGAGCTCTCTACGGAACGACTTCATGTCCTGGAACGAATCGGGCGGCAACAAGAATCCGGGTCCACGCAACCCCTGGGACCGCAAGCCCGAGGGCGGGCCACCCGACCTCGACGAGATCGTGCGCCACCTGCGCAAGCGCTTCGCTGAGCTGTTCGCCGGGCGTCCGTCCGCGACGGACAGCGGTGGCCGCGGTGGCGACGGTGGCCACTTCGGCGCCTCGATCGGCATGATCGCTGCGCTCGTCGTCGCGGTCTGGTTCGCCAGCGGCTTCTACCTCGTCGGTCCCGCGGAGAAGGCCGTGGTCACGCGCTTCGGCCGCTTTGACCGTCTCACCGGCGAGGGCCCGAACGTCCGGCTGCCGTGGCCGATCGAGTCCAAGCAGTTGGTCAACACCCAGGAAGTGCTCAGCTTCACCGACCGCACACGGATGCTGACGCTCGACCAGGCGCTCGTCGTCATCAATATTGCCGTGCAGTACCGCCGTTCCAACCCGCAGGCCTTCGTGTTCAACATCGTCGACCCGCAGCTCACCCTCGGCGAGGTCTCAGAAAGCGCGATCCGCGAGATCGTCGGCCAGAACAAGCTCGACTTCGTGCTCGAGCAGGGCCGCCAGCAGATCGCGGTGCGCACGCGCCAGCTGATCCAGCGGACGCTCGACAGTTACAAGTCCGGCCTCGAGGTCATCGGCGTCAACCTGCAGGACGTCAGCGTTCCCGAGCAGGTGGCGCCCTCGCAGAAGGACGCGATCAAGGCGCGCGAGGACAAGGACCGACTGCGCGTCGACGCCGAGACCTACTCCAGCGATATCCTGCCGCGCGCCCGCGGCACGGCCGAACGGCAGCTGCTGGATGCCGAGGCCTACCGGCAGCGGATCGTTGCCGACGCGGAGGGCGAGGGTTCGCGCTTCGCGCAACTCGCGGTCGCCTACGAGAAGGCGCCAGCCGTCACGCGCCAGCGGCTGTACCTCGAGACGATGGAGACCGTACTCGGCAACCCCGGCAAGGTGTTCGTCGATGCCAAGGGCAACGGCAACATGCTGTATCTGCCGCTGGACAAGCTGCTCGATCGCAGGTCCGGCGACGCGGCCAGGTCGCCGACGACGCTGCCGGAGGTCACGGTGCTGCCGAACCAGGCGCAGAAGGAATCGGTGGACGCGGCAGCCGACGCGCGCACGCGCGCCCGGGGGAATCGCTGATGACCTCTCGCAAGATAGTGCTCGCCGTCGTCGCGGCCATCGTGCTGCTGCTGGCCGTGCAGAGCTTGTTCGTGGTCCGTGAGACCGAGTACGCCATCAACCTGCAGCTCGGTGAGCTGGTGCGCTCCGACTACACGCCGGGACTGCACTTCCGGCTGCCGCTGGTGCAGACGGTGGAGAAGTTCGAGAAGCGCCTGATGACGCGCAACTACCCCGCCGAGCAGTTCCTGACGAGCGAGGGCAAGATCCTCAACGTCGACTTCTACGTGAAGTGGCGCATCGCCGACGTGGCCCAGTACTACCGCGCGACCGGCGGCAACGAGGGTGTGGCGGCGGATCGCCTCGCCGAGATCGTCAAGGACGGCCTGAAGGGCACGATCGCGCGCAACACCATCCAGCAGGTGGTCGCCGCCGAGCGCACCGAGCTGATCGGCGACGTGCAGACCTTCGCCGGCAACAGCGTCAAGCAGCTCGGCGTCGCGCTCATCGACGTGCGCGTCAAGCGCATCGACCTGCCGGACGACGTCAGCGACTCGGTGTTCAAGCGCATGGAGTCCGACTTCGCCCGCCAGGCCGCGCAGCTGCGGGCCGAGGGCGAGGAGCAGGCGATCAAGATTCGCGCGGAGTCCGATCGCCAGCGCACCGAGATCCTGTCGCAGGCGGCCCGCGACGCGGAGAAGGTCCGTGGCGAGGGCGATGCGCGTGCGGCGGGCATCTATGCCGCCGCAGCCGGTCACAACGGCGAGTTCTACGCGTTCTACCGCAGCTTGCAGGCCTACCGCAAAACGCTCGGCAAGGACGGCGACATGATGGTCGTGTCGCCGGACAGCCAGTTCTTCAAGTACCTGCGCGACCCGTCCGCGAAGTGAACGCGGGGCGCGGGCGGCGCGACGCGGCGGGCGGATGAACGTCAACTGGCAAGACCTCGGCGGGGCGCTCGCGCTGTACCTCGTGCTCGAGGGCGTGCTGCCTTTCCTGAGTCCCACGCTCGCGCAGCGAGCGTTTCGTCGCATGGCGGAGTCGGGCCAGACCCAGTTGCGGATCGTGGGACTGGGCAGCATGCTGGCGGGGCTTGCGCTTTTGTACGGCATCCGCGGCTAATCGCATTCAATTTCGCACACCGGGACGGAGCATGGGCAAGAACGTCATCGTGATCGGCACCCAGTGGGGTGACGAGGGCAAGGGCAAGATCGTCGACCTGCTGACCGAGCGGGTGGCGGCTGTCGCGCGCTTCCAGGGCGGCCACAACGCAGGTCACACGCTGGTCATCGACGGCGAGAAGACGGTGCTGTCGCTGATTCCGTCGGGCATCCTGCGCGACAACTCGTTGTGCCTGATCGGCAATGGCGTGGTCATCTCGCTGCCTGCGCTGCTGAAGGAGGCCGACATGCTCGCCGCGCGCGGCGTGCCGGTGTACCAGCGCCTGAAGATCAGCCCGGCATGCCCGTTGATCCTGCCTTCGCACGTCGCCCTCGACCGCGCCCGGGAGCGCGCCCGTGGCACCAACGCCATCGGCACCACCGGGCGCGGGATCGGTCCCGCCTACGAGGACAAGGTGTCGCGGCGCGCGTTGCGCATCGCGGACCTGTTCCAGCGCGAGCGTCTGGCGGCGAAGCTCGGCGAGGTGCTCGACCTGCACAACTTCATGCTGCGCAACTACTACAGCGCCGAGACGGTCGACTTCCAGCAGGTGCTGGACGAGACGCTCGCCCAGGGCGAGCGCGTCAAGCCCCTCGTCGACGACGTGAGCCTGCTGCTGCGCAACCTGCAGGCGACTGGCAAGAGCGTGCTGTTCGAGGGTGCGCAGGGCGCGCTGCTGGATGTCGACCTCGGCACGTATCCGTTCGTCACCTCCTCGAACACGACCGCCGGCAATGCCGGTACCGGTACCGGCATCGGCCCGCTCGCATTCGACTACGTGCTCGGCATCACCAAGGCCTACACGACCCGGGTCGGTTCCGGTCCGTTCCCGACCGAGCTGTTCGACGAATACGGCGAGCACCTGTCGCGGGTCGGGCACGAGTTCGGGGCTGTGACCGGCCGTCGCCGCCGGACCGGCTGGTTCGACGCGGTGGCATTGCGCCGCTCGGTGCTGCACAACAGCGTCAGTGGCCTGTGTGTGACCAAGCTCGACGTGCTCGACGGACTGGACACGATCCGGATGTGCGTCGGCTACCGGATGCGGGGTGAGGTCAGCATCGAGCCGCCGCTGCTCGCGGACCACTACGCCGACTGCGAGCCGGTGTACGAGGACATGCCCGGCTGGAAGGAGTCGACGGTCGGGGTCACCCACTACGCCAGCCTGCCGGGGGCCGCACGCGCCTACCTCGAGCGGATGGAGTCGTTGGTGGCGGTGCCGCTGGACATTGTCAGCACCGGCGCCGACCGTGAACACACGATCATCCGGCGCCATCCGTTCGACTGAACACCAGCCGATCCCGCGCCCCCAGGCCCGCGGTCGGCCCGGGTCAATCAGCCGCCGCCGCAGTCCGCCTTGGCGCAAGTGGTGCCACGGCGCATCCGGTCACGGACGAGCTCCGCCTGGCGGATGGATTCCTCCAGCTGGTCGACGGACACACAGGTGTCCTTCTGGATTCGGGAGCCGATCGGCGCCTCGGTCTTGCAAAACAGCGTCGCGCCCTTGTGTTCACGCGCGCGGTAGCCGTTTTCCAGGGCGCGCGAATACAACTCAGCCGAGATGCCGGCCGGCGGTGCGGTCTTGGCGCCGGGCGCGGCCTTGGCCGCGGGGGCTGGCGACGAGGTTGCGGCGGGGGGCGGGACCTGCGTCTGGGGCGCGGCTGCGCAACCGGCGAGGACAGCGGCGAGAAGCAGGGTCGCGGTGCGCATGGGGCCCATCCTTAGGGATATCGGACAATCCGTCTGCACGCGGCGCCCGGAATGCCGCACAATGGGGAGGTTCGGCCGGCTCTTGCGCCAACGCCCCCCCGCGCGGAGGCGGGGGATGGTGCCCAGGAGAGGACTCGAACCTCCACGGTGTTACCCGCTAGTACCTGAAACTAGTGCGTCTACCAATTCCGCCACCTGGGCAAGGTGCCGGTCCCCGGAATGCCGGGGAACGAGGCGCGGAAATTTACGCAGTGGTGCCCCCGCTGTCAATCGACGAGTTATGTCCCCAGCTAGGGACTCATGCATACACAAGGATTCTGGCGGTCGCCCCCGTGGGGCGCCGCGACACGCAAATGACACAACACACACACTGGCGACGCGCCGATTCGCGTCAGACGGCCGAGGCCGAACGTTACGAAAAGCCCATTCCGAGCCGCGAATACCTGCTCGAGGTGCTCACCCAGGCCGGCGCGCCGCTGACCGCAGACGGCCTCGCCGAGGCGCTGAAGCTGCGCGACAAGGGCCTGCGGCTCGCGCTCGACAAGCGCCTCGGCGCGATGGTTCGCGACGGCCAGTTGCTGCGCAACCGCCGCGACGAGTACCTGCTGATCGATCGAGTCGCGCTGCGCACCGGCCGCGTCGTCGGCCATCGCGACGGCTTTGGCTTTCTGATCCCCGACGACGGCTCGGACGACGCCTTCCTGCCGCCGGCGCAAATGCGCCAGGTGATGCACGGTGACCGGGTCGCGGTCCGCATCGTCGGCGTCGACGCCCGCAACCGCAAGCAGGGTGAGATCGTCGAGGTGCTCGAGCGCAAGACCCGGCAGGTAGCGGGTCGCTTCCACCTCGAGCACGGCATCGGCTTCGTCGAGTCGGACAATCGCCGCATCAGCCAGCGGGTGATCATCCCCTCCAAGGATCGCGCAGGTGCCGGCCACGGCAGCCTCGTCGTCGCCGAGATCGTCGAGCCGCCAAGCCGCTACTCGGAGGCGGTCGGGCGCATCGCCCGCGTACTGCCGGAGGAAGGCGTCGCCCAAACGGCGGTGGAGCTTGCGATCGCCTCGCACCAGCTGCCGCACGAGTTCCCGGCGGCGGTGGTGCGCGAGGCGCGCAAGTTCGGCAAGACCGTCGATGCCGCGGGCCTGGGCCGACGCATCGACCTGCGCGCCGTGCCGCTGGTGACCATCGACGGCGAGGACGCGCGTGACTTCGACGACGCGGTGTTTGCCGAGCCCACGCGGGGCGGCTGGCGCCTGCTGGTCGCGATCGCCGACGTCAGCCACTACGTGCGCCCGGGCTCCGCACTGGATGCCGAGGCGCGCGAGCGTGCGACCAGCGTGTACTTCCCCAATCGCGTGCTGCCGATGTTGCCCGAGCAGCTGTCGAACCACCTGTGCTCGCTGATGCCGGCGGTCGATCGCGCGTGCCTGGTCGCCGAGCTTGCGGTCAGCCGCGACGGCAAGGTGACCCGCGCGAAGTTCTTCTCCGCGCTGATGCGCTCGCACGCGCGACTCACCTATTCGCGGGCGGCTGCGGCGCTCATCGACCGCGCGGCCGACGTGCGTGCGGAGCTTTCAGCCCCGGTGCTCGGCTCGCTCGAGTCGCTGTACGACGTCTACCGCGCGTTCCGGCGCCGGCGCGAGGAGCGCGGTGCGCTCGACTTCGAGTCGGCCGAGGTCAAGGTGGTCGTCGGCGAGGACGGGCACGTCGCCGACCTGCGCAGCTATCCGCGCAACGACGCCCACCGCCTGATCGAGGAGTGCATGATCGCCGCCAACGTCGAGGCGGCGCGGTTCCTCAAGAAGCACGGCATGCCGGCGCTGTTTCGGGTGCATGCGCAGCCCGACGAGGATCGCATCGTCGAACTCAAGCGCTTCCTCGCCACGCGCGGGCTGCTGCTGGAAACCGAGGGCGACCTCGATCCGCTCAAGCTCGCCAAGCTGCTCAAGCAGGTGCAGGACCGGCCTGACGCGGCGCTGCTGGAGAGCATGATCATCCGCTCGCTCGCGCAGGCCGTGTACCAGCCGGAGAACATTGGGCACTTCGGCCTCGCCCTGGACGCCTACGCGCACTTCACCTCGCCGATCCGCCGTTACCCGGACCTGCTCGTGCACCGCGCGATCCGCCATGCGCTCGAGGACGGTACCGCCGACAACTTCGAGCATCCGGCCAAGCAGATGGAGCAGTTCGGTCAGGAGTGCTCGATGCGCGAGCGCCGCGCCGACGAGGCCGCTCGCGACGTCGTCGCGTTCCTCAAGTGCGAGTTCATGCGCGACCGGCTCGGCCAGACGTTCCCGGGCGTGGTCACCGGCGTCACTGATTTCGGGCTGTTCGTGCAGTTGCAGGGACTGCAGGTGGACGGCCTCGTGCACGTCGCCAACCTCGGCCGCGACTACTTCCGCTACGAGGAGGATCGCAAGGCGCTGGTCGGCGAACGCAGCGGCGAGCGCTACACGCTCGGCGATGTGCTGACCGTCAAGGTTGCGCGGGTCGATCCATCCGAGCGCAAGATCGATTTCGAGCTGGTCGGCAAGACCGAGGCGGCCTACCATCCGCGCCGTCGCGACAGGCAGCCCGAGGCGGCCGCGGCCGGTGCCGCGCGACCGACGGCGCCGCGCAAGGCGACCAAGTCCGCCAAGAGCAGTGGCGGCGGGCGCAAGGGTCGGGGTTCACGCAAGGGTAAGGCACGATGAGCGAAGAGACCGTCTATGGCGTGCATGCGGTGCGCGCGCTGCTGACGCGGCGTCCCGCCGATGTGCAGCGGCTGGTGCTGCAGGCGGGCCGCAACGACAAGCGTGTGCAGGAACTGCTCGAGCTTGCGCGCGAGCACGGCGTGAAGGTCGAGTCGCGCCCGCCGGCGGAACTGGACGCGCTCGCGCCGGGGCAGGTGCACCAGGGGATCGTCGCGCGGGTCATCGCAGCGAAGCCGCTGGACGAGGATGACCTGCTGATCCGGCTGGACGCGAGCGGCCGGCCGCCGCTGCTGCTGGTACTCGATGGCGTGCAGGATCCGCACAACCTCGGCGCGTGCCTGCGCAGCGCCGATGCAGTGGGCGCCGATGCCGTGATCGTGCCGCGCGACCGGGCGACGGGGCTCACGCCGGTCGTGCGCAAGGTCGCCGCGGGCGCCGCCGAGACGGTGCCGTTCGTGCAGGTCACCAACCTCGCGCGCTTCCTGCGGGCGCTGAAGGATCAGGGCGTGTGGATCGTCGGCTCCGACGGCGAGGCCGACACGCTGCACTACGCGGCGGACCTCAAAGGACCACTGGCACTCGTGCTGGGCGCGGAAGGGGCGGGCATGCGCAGGCTTACCCGCGACCAGTGCGACGTGGTGGTGAAGCTGCCGATGCTCGGGGCCGTCGAGAGCCTGAACGTCTCGGTCGCCGCCGGGGTCATGCTCTACGAGGCGCTGCGCCAACGGGCCACGATTGCCGCAAGCCGCTGAGCAGGCTGGCTTTTCAACTTGCGTCGAGCGATCCTGCCACCTACACTAGGCGGCTCCGTGACCCTTGGGGTCTCGAAGATCGCATCTAAGTTATTGATTCCCCTGCTGCAACGGCCGTCTCAGCCCCGCAGCTCACAGCCATAGGGAGTACCCATGAGACATTACGAGATCGTGTTCCTGGTCCATCCGGACCAGAGCGAGCAGGTCCCGGCCATGATCGAGCGCTACAAGGGCATGATCACGGCGGGCGGCGGCAATGTGCATCGCGTTGAGGATTGGGGTCGGCGTCAGCTGGCTTTCCCGATCTCCAAGGTCCACAAGGCCCACTACGTGCTGATGAACATCGAGTGCGACGGCAAGGTGCTGACCGAGCTTGAGGGTTCGTTCCGCTTCTCGGATGCCGTGATCCGTCACCTGACGACGCGCGTCGATACGGCTGTCACCGAACCCTCGCCGATGGCGAAGGCCGGCGACGACAAGGGCGAGGACACCCGTGGCGATCGCGACGACCGCGACGACCGTGACGACCGCGGTGACCGCGGTGACCGCGGTGACCGGGGTGATCGCGGTGATCGCGGTGATCGTCCTTCCCGCCGCGACGACCGCGACGACCGCGCCCCGCGCGAGTAATCCAGGAGCACGCACATGGCCCGTTATTTTCGCCGCAAGAAGTTCTGCAAGTTCACTGCGGACGGCGTCGAGCAGATCGACTACAAAGATCTGGGTACGCTGAAGAACTACATCACCGAGACTGGCAAGATCGTGCCGAGCCGGATCACCGGCACGCGCTCGTTCTACCAGCGTCAGCTGGCCGAGGCGGTCAAGCGGGCGCGCTTCCTGGCGCTGCTGCCGTATACCGACCAGCACTGAGCGTTCGCTGCCGCGGGTGTTGAACCTGCGCGGCGTTCCCCATGCACAGCCTGGCTGAATGGTTGACGGCCTCTTGGGTCCGCGCCTTCATCGGCGCAGGCCTGTTGGCTTTCCTCGCGCTGCTCGTGCCGTTCTGCACGTGGCTGCCGGGGGCCTTCGTGGTGCTGCTGGCCCTGCGCGAGGGGCGGCCGCTGGCCGACTGGGCGGGGGCGCTCGCCGCGGGCGGCACGCTCGCCTGGTGGGTGCTGCAGGCCGGCGCAGGTCCGCTGCCGGCGCTGCTGGTCGGCCTGGCGCTGGTGCTGCCGCCGCTCCTGATCGGGCGACTGCTGCAGCGGGGCGGCTCGCTGAACCTTGGGTTCCAGCTGGCGACGCTTGCGGCGCTGCTGTTGCTGGTGGTGGTTCACGCGGTGCTGGCCGACCCGCCGGGAGTCTGGCGGCCGGTCCTGGAGAAGCTCGCCGCCGAGCTCGACCGGGTCGGCGCGGTGATGCAGAACGTGGGATCGGGCCGTCGTCCGCAAGACAGCGACCTGATCCAGGCCTCGGCCGCCCGCATGTGGGGCGTCGTGTCCTGGCTGATCCTGCTGAACACGATGATGGCCGTGTTCGTCGGGACCGCGGTGTCGGGGGTGCTGGAGCGCGTGGCGCGTCTGGGACCTGCGTTTCGCGAGCTGAAGGCAGGCCGTACGCTTGCCATCGCCGCGGTCGTGACGACGCTGGCGGCGGCGCTGTTTCGCTGGAGCCTCGCGGCAGACGCTGCCTGGGTGTTCCTCGGGGCGTTCGTGCTGCAGGGCCTCGCGGTTCTGCACGCCGCACGGGATGCGCTGGGCATCAGCGTGTGGTGGCTGGTGGCGACGTACCTGATGCTGTTCTGGCCGTTCTGGCCCTACACGACCGTGTTCGTGCAGGGCGGACTGGCGATTGTTGGGTTTATGGACAACTGGGTCCCTCTGCGCGAGCGGTTTCGGCCGCGACCGGGTAGTGGCCCGAGCGGCGGAGCCTGACGGCCCCGCTATCGTTTTCTAGGTAAGTGTAAGAGTCATATAGGTGCTTCCATGGAAGTGATCCTCCTGAAGAAAGTTGCCAACCTCGGCAACATTGGCGACCGCGTCAGCGTCAAGTCCGGCTACGGCCGCAACTTTCTGCTGCCGACTGGCCGCGCCACGCTGGCGACCGCGGGCAACGTCACGAAGTTCGAGGCGCAGCGCGCCGAGTTCGAGAAGAAGGCCGCGCAGGACCTCTCGGACGCGGAGAGCCGTGCGATCGCGCTGAAGGACTACAAGCTGTCGATCGCCGCGAAGGCAGGCAGCGAGGGCAAGCTGTTCGGCTCGATCGGCACCGGCGACATTGCCGAGGCGCTGTCGGCTGCCGGCTATCCAGTCGTGCGCGCGGAAGTGCGCATGCCGAACGGCCCGATCCGCATGGTCGGCGAGACCGTGCTGCAGCTGCACCTGCACACCGACGTCAACGTCGACATCACCGTCACGGTCGTCGCGGAGGCCTAACGGCCCTGCCGCAGGACGGATCCCGCTAGGGATCCGTCCTGCGAGACTCCGCTCGGGGTAGAATCGGGCCACCATTGAGTGGGCCGATCGACCCTGAGGTATCTGATGGCGTACAGCGACTCTCCGCGCCGCTCTGTCGACGCCACCGACGGCCTGCGGCTGCCGCCTCATTCCGTGGAGGCGGAGCAGGCCGTGCTTGGCGGCCTGATGCTGGACGCCAGCGCCTGGGATGGCGTCGCCGACCTCATCCAGCCCGAAGACTTCTATCGCCGCGATCACCAGCTGATCTTCGTGGCGATCGCCGAGCTCGTCGCAGGCAACAGCCCGTGCGACGCGGTCACCGTCTCCGAGGTGCTCGGCAACAAGGGGATCGTCGACGACGTCGGCG
The DNA here is from genome assembly GCA_025356815.1 of Pseudomonadota bacterium. GTDB lineage: Bacteria > Pseudomonadota > Gammaproteobacteria > Steroidobacterales > Steroidobacteraceae > CAIKZZ01. Next base: position 15,945 of record JANXQL010000130.1, on the reverse strand, counting down.
GACTTGCCTATCTTGCGCGCCTGACGCGCGACACCCCGAGCGCCGCCAACGTGCGCGCCTATGCCTCGATCGTCCGCGACTACGGGCTGCTGCGCCAGCTGGTGCATGCCGGCGGCGAGATCGCCGCGGCGGCGCTCGACACTCAGGGTCGCGCGCCTGGCGAGCTGGTCGAGGAGGCGGAGCGGCTGGTGTTCGCGATCGCCGAGCGCGGCACGCGCACGCGCAATGGCTTTCAGAACATCCGCGATGTCCTGCCCGCGACGATCGATCGCATCGACATGCTGCACCAGAACCCGGGTGCGTTCACCGGCGTGTCGACCGGTTACACCGAGCTGGACCGCATGACGACAGGCCTGCAGCCGGGTGACCTTGTGATCATCGCCGGCCGCCCGTCGATGGGCAAGACGACCCTCGCGGTGAACATCGCCGAGAACGCGTCGATCGATCGCAAGGTACCGACCGCGATCTTCTCGATGGAAATGTCGGCCGAGCAGCTGACGCTGCGCATGATCTCCTCGCTCGGACGGGTCAGCCAGAGCCATCTGCGCACCGGTGCGCTCTCGCCCGAGGACTGGCCAAGGATCACCAGCGCGACCGAGGTGTTGTCGCAGGCGCCGATCTACATCGACGAGACTGCCGGTCTCACGCCCACCGAGATCCGTGCTCGCGCGCGACGGCTGAAGCGCGAGAAGGGGCTTGGACTGATCGTCGTCGACTATCTGCAGCTGATGACAGTTGCCGGCACCAAGGAAAATCGAGCGACCGAGATCTCAGAGATCTCGCGTTCGCTGAAAGCGCTCGCCAAGGAAATCGGCTGTCCGGTAATTGCGCTGTCGCAGCTCAATCGCAGCGTCGAGCAGCGCGTCGAGAAGAAGCCGGTGATGAGCGACCTGCGCGAGTGCGTGACGGGAGACACGCTGGTCTGCCTTGCCGACGGCCGGCGACTGCCCATTCGCGAGCTGGTCGGCCAGACGCCGCGTGTCTGGGCAATGGACGCACGGCGGCAGCTGGTTGCCGCGCAGTCGGACCTCGTCTGGTCCGTCGGTGTGAAGCCGGTGTTCCGGGTCAGCCTCGCGAGTGGTCGGTCGATCCGCGCCACCGGCGAGCACCGCCTGTACGCCGCGGCCGGTTGGCGCAGGGTCGCCGAGCTCGGCCCGGGCGACCGCCTCGCGCTCGCCCGGCGCGTCCCCGCGTCCGAAGCGCCCGTGGCGTGGAACGAGCACGAGCTTGTCCTGCTCGGACAGCTGGTCGGCGACGCCGGCTATCGATTTCACGAGCCACGGCGCTATGTCGCGGCGTCCGGCGCCAATCGTGACGCGGTCCGCGCCGCGGTCGAGTCCCTCGGCGGCACGGTGGACCCATACGCCGCTCCTAGCCAGCTCGGGATCGCCGGCGCAGACGATCACTGGCATGCGGATGGTGTTCGCGGATGGCTCAAGCGCCTCGGCATCTGGGGCCAGCGCGGCCACCAGAAGCGCCTGCCGGGCAGCGTGTTTCAGCTTCCGGACGCGCAGATCGGAACGTTGCTGCAACACCTCTGGGCGACCGGCGGAAGGATCGACGTGCGCGGGGTCGGGCAGCGTGCCAGCGCCCGCGTCCGCTTCGCTACCTGTAGCCTGGGCCTTGCGCGCGACGTCGCGGCGCTGCTGCTGAGGCTCGGCATCGTCGCGCGCATGCGCACGACCGCTTCCGCGCTGGGGCGCCCCATGCACACGGTCGATGTGGCCGGCGCGCAGCAGCAACGTGTGTTCCTGGACCGCGTCGGTGCCTATGGACCGCGAGTGGCGCCGGCCGAGGCGCTGCGTCGCAACCTCGATGCGCTCGAGCCGAGCGCGACTGCGGACGCACTGCCGCTCGAGGCCTGCGCAGACATCCGCCAGGCGACGGGCGGCACGCCGTACGGTGGTACGCGCCACGTTCGGTTCACGCCGAGCCGGTCGATGAGTGTCTCGCACGCCTGCCAGCGGCAGGCGGCGGCGCCAGGCACGTGTTCCGACTCCGCACTGTTCTGGGACCCGGTCGTTGCGATCGAGCCGGCCGGTGAGGAAGAGGTCTTCGACCTGACGGTACCGGGACCCGCCAACTGGCTCGCCGACGGCATCGTCACGCACAACTCCGGCGCGATCGAGCAGGATGCCGACCTGATCCTGATGATCTATCGCGAGGAGGTGTACGAGCCTGCGACGACGCGCAAGGGCATTGCCGACATCATCATCGCCAAGCAGCGTAACGGCCCGACGGGCGAAGTGCACCTGACGTTCCTCGGCGAGTTCACTCGCTTCGAGAACCTTGTCGCCGAATCCTATGGCGAAGGCGCCTTCCGTTGAACACCGAAGCGGGCCTGCGGATCAACAAGTACCTCAGCGAGCGCGGTCTGTGCTCGCGGCGCGAGGCCGACTCCTGGGTCGCGGCCGGCCGCGTTGCGGTCAACGGCGTGGTGGCAACCCTCGGGACGCGCGTGCTGCCCACCGACGAGGTCGCGGTCGACGGCGTCGTGGCCGGAGACCCGTCGCGGCATGTCTACCTCGCGCTGCACAAGCCGCTGGGCATCGAGTGCACCACCGACCAGCGCGTGGCGCACAACATCGTCGACTTCGTCGCGCATCGCGAGCGGGTCTTTCCGGTTGGACGCCTGGACAAGGACTCGGAGGGCCTGATCCTGATGACCAACAACGGCGATATCGTGAACCTGCTGCTGCGCCGCGAGAACCGGCATGAAAAGGAATACATCGTCACGGTCGATCGTCCGGTCACCGACGAGTTCCTCGCCGGCATGGCGAAAGGCGTGCAGATCCTCGACACGATGACCGCGCCCTGCGAGGTCGAGCGGGTCGCCAAGAACGTTTTTCGCATCGTGCTGACGCAGGGACTCAACCGGCAGATCCGCCGCATGTGCGATGTCTTCGGCTACACCGTGCGCCGCCTCGTGCGGGTGCGTTTCGTGAACATCAAGCTCGAGGGCCTCGAGCCGGGCCGCTGGCGCAACCTGACGCATGCCGAGCTTGTCGGCCTGGTGCCGCAGTTGTTCGAGGCGAAACAGCTGGCGCCCGCGCCATGACGCGGCTCGCGGCGGCCTGCGTCCTGTGCCTGTGTGCGGCGGCTGCGTTCGCGGCTGAGCCGCGCGCGCGCGAGCTCGGCGTGCCGTTCGAGGGTACGCCGGGACCCCTGAATGCAATCACCGACGTGACCGGCGTGCTGGTTGGCCATACGACGCTGATCGACTCGGCGGACCCGGCACATCTGGTACGCACCGGCGTGACGGCCGTGCTGCCGCGAGGGCCGGACAGCGTGTCGGCACCGACTTTTGCGGCGAGCGTCGCACTCAACGGCAACGGCGAGATGACCGGTACGGCCTGGGTGGAGGAGTCCGGCATGCTCGAGGGGCCGGTGGTGCTCACCAACACCCACAGCGTCGGGATCGTGCGCGACGCGGTCATCGCTTGGCGGGTGCACGCCCGGGCGCCGGATGCGAGCGGGTACTGGTGGTCGCTGCCGGTCGTCGCCGAGACCTGGGATGGCTACCTCAACGACATCAACGGCTTCCACGTGCGACCGGAGCACGTGTACGCCGCGCTCGACGGCGCGAAGACGGGCCCGGTCGCCGAGGGCAACGTCGGTGGCGGAACGGGCATGATCTGCCACGAGTTCAAGTGCGGCATCGGCACCTCGTCGCGGCGCGTCGCGATCGACGGGACGAATTACACGGTCGGTGTGCTCGTGCAGGCCAACTACGGCGTGCGCGATACGCTGCGCATCGCCGGCGTGCCGGTCGGGCAGCACCTGACCGAGCATCGCCTCGACAAGCATCCGTCCGGCGACGAGACCGGCTCGATCATCGTCGTGGTTGCGACCGATGCGCCGCTGCTGCCGCACCAGCTCAAGCGCGTTGCGCGCCGGGCGGGGCTGGGCGTTGCGCGCAACGGCAGCTATGCCGGCAACGGCTCCGGCGACATCTTCATCGCGTTTTCCACTGCCAACGCCGCCGCGGTGCTCGACAAGCCGGTCAACGAGGCGAAGTTCATCGGCAATGACTCGATCGACCCGCTTTTCCGCGGCACCGTCGAGGCGACCGAGGAGGCCATCATCAACGCGATGGTCGCGGCGCGTGACCTGCAGGGCCAGGGTGGGCACGCAGCCTTCGCGATCTCGCACGATGCGTTGCGCGAGGTGCTGAGGCGCTACAACCGGCTCGCCAGATAGCGATCGCCGCGCGACCGGATCAGGCGCGTCGAATCGCGGGCTGGGCCGGCATCACGAAGCACTGCGTCGGCGTGAGTGCGCCAGTCGCGACCGGTTGCGACTGGCGCCAGCGCTGGAAGTCCGCCTCCAGCATCGGCTTGGCATACAGGTAGCCTTGGCCAAGATCGCAGCCGAGTGCAGCGAGCATCGCCGCGGTCGGCTCGTCCTCGATGCCTTCCGCCACGACCGATAGCCCCAGGCAATGCGCCATCTCCGCGGCAGCGCGCACGATTGCGGCGACTTCGGTGCGCTCGCGGATCGCGATCACGAATGAGCGGTCGATCTTCAGCTCGGTCACCGGCATCCGGGCGAGGTAGGACAACGACGAATAGCCGGTGCCAAAATCGTCGATCGACAGGCCGACGCCGAGCGCGCGCAGCGCCTCGAGACGGGCCAGTGCCCGCTCAGGGTCGGTGATGAAGCCGCTCTCGGTGAGCTCGAGCGTCAACAGCGATGGATCAAGCCCGCTTGCCGAGAGTACCTGCCAGACGTAGTCGGCGAGTGCGGGGTCTGCCAGGTCGTCTGCGCTGATGTTCACCGACAGCGGTAGCGGCTTCCCCGAGCGGGCCCATTCGGCAGCGGTATGCACGCCGGCGCGCAGCGCCCAGCGCGTCACCTTGCGAATGAAGCCGGTCTGCTCGGCGAACGGAATGAACGCGGCCGGCGGTAGCAGCCCCCGCGCGGGATGCTGCCAGCGCAGCAGTGCCTCGGCGCCGGTCAAGGCACCGTCGGTAAGACGCAGCTTGGGCTGGAACGCGAGGATCAGTTCGTCCTCCTCGATGGCGCGCTGCAGCTCGCCCAGCAGCGACAGTTGCTCGCGCGTGCCGACCCTGAGCTTGGAGTCGTAGGCGTAGAGCGTCGCATTCTCGTGTCGCGCCCGTTCGAGCGCAAGGTCCGCGCAGCGCAACAGGTCGTCCGCGTCGCGGGAGTCCTGCGGAGCACTTGCAAGCCCTACCGCGGTGCTGACGTCGATGGCCTGCGCGGAGACCATCACCGGCGCCGACAGCTGCTCGAGTAGTCCACTGCCCCATGCGATGGCCGTCGTACCTGCTGGCAGGATCGTGAACGCGGCGAAGTGGTCGCCGGCGACGCGAGCAACCGCCGTGGCAAGGGCCCGCGGGTCGGAGAGACGCTCGCCGATCTGGCGCAGCACGCCGTCACCGACCGAATAGCCCAGGCACTCGTTGATGCGACGGAAGCGGCGCACGTTGATCAGCGCCAGCGCCACCGTCTGCTCGCGTTGGCTGAGCGCACTCGTGAGTGCGGCTGTGAACGCCGTGCGGTTCATCAGCCCTGTAAGGCGATCGCTGTAGGCGAGGGCGCGGATGTCGGTGTCGCGTGCCTCGACGGCGTTGCGCATCAGCTGCAGGCCTTCGGCCAGCAGCCCGATCTCGTCGCGTCGCTCGACGACGACGTCCGTGTCGTAGCGACCGTTGCGGATCCGCTCGACGACCGCGCCGAGGGCTTGCAGCGGGCGGGTGATGTTGCGTGCCAGCCAGAAGGCGGCGACTGCGGTCAGGCTCAGGCTTGCAATCGCGATCACGAGTAGCCGGTCGCTGAGGTGGTCGAAGGGCTTGCGCGCCTCGGTCATCGAACGGGTCAAGAGCGCCGTGACCGGCGCGCCATCGCCGGTCGACAGCGACATCGTGCGCGCGATCAGGTCGCCGTCGCCGGCTTGCTCGCCGCCAAGACCCTGCAGCGCCACCGTCAGCGCATCTCGTCCGAGGGTGCTGGCAGTGGCGTTCCAGCCGCGGGCGTCGTGCACGGCGAGGGTGACGTCCAGACCGGTCACCGCGGCGAGCTCGGCGACCGACTTCTGGTCGAGTTCGAAGCCCATCACGACCCAGGCCTCGGGCAGCGGCGTGCGCACCGCGACGAGCACCAGTTGGTAGACGTGGCCATCCTGCATCACGATGCGTGTCAGGCGCCGGCGTTCGTCGGCGGTCGGCAGCATGTCAGCGTGCGAAAACCTCTCGCCGGGAACGGCGGAGGGGACGGTCGAGGCGAGTACCGTGCCGTCGAGCGAGAGGAGCATCGCCAGTGACGCCCCGATGCGTGCGCCGTGATTCTGTAGCGCGGACGCGAGGGTGCTCGCATCGTGGGAACTGACCGCCTCGCGGAACGCCCAGTCCGCGGACAACACCTGGGCTGCTTGCACGAGCTGGCGACGGTTGGATTCAATCGCGCGCTCGAAGACGTGCTGGCCGATCTCCAGCTGCCGGGTGATCTCGCGGCCCGCGTTCGCCCGGTTCGCGGCTGAAACGGCGATGAACGCGGCGGCGAGCACCGCGCCGAGCAGCAGCAGGAAGGTCAGTGCGATGCGCGTTCGTAGTTGCATCGCTTTAGTCCCTCGCGAGGGACCACGGGCTCGGCGCCCGGCAGGGCCGGGGTGTCTGCCGTCGCACAAATGCGACGCGGTTCACGTTCTGGCCTGCACGCATAGGCATCAGTGCGGTCGGAGACTTCCAGACCGCATTTAATCCGCTGGGCCCCCGCGCGGGGCGTGCGCGGGTTGGCAAAAGCCGCAGGAAGTCGCCTGGCGGGGCGCTATCCCGCCGTCTGGCGGGCGACCGCGACGAACGCATCGACGTCCGCCTCGACCATGTCGAAGGAGGTGACCAGGCGGACCACGGGGCCGTCCGAGCCGGCGGGGGGCGGCCAGTCGTAGAACTCGAACCCCGCGGCCCGCAGTCGGGCGATGACCGCTTCGGGCAGGCGGATGAAGATCTCGTTCGCGTCCACCGATTGCAGGCACTGCGAGCCGGGGACGCCTGCGAGACCGGCCAAGAGCCGGTCAGCCATCGCATTGGACTGGCGACCATGCGCGAGCCACAGGTCGCCCTCGAGGTAGGCTGACAGCTGTGCGCTCAGGAAGCGGTGCTTTGACCACAGGTGGCCGCTTCGCTTGCGACGGTACTCAAGCTCGCCAGCAAGTGCCGCGTCGAACACGACGATGGCCTCCGCCGCGAGTGCGCCGTTCTTCGTGGCGCCGAACGACAGCGCGTCGACGCCGATCTTCCAGGTCGCCTCGGCCGCCGTGCAGCCGAGGCGGGCGATCGCGTTGGCGAAGCGAGCGCCGTCCATGTGGACGCGCAGTCCGAGGGCATGGGCCTCGCCGCACAACGCGCGAAGCTCGGCGAGCGTGTAGATCGTGCCCCATTCGGTCGCTTGCGAGAGCGTTACCGCAGCGGGCTCGACGTGGTGCACGCCCATCGAGCGGGCGAACGCCACCGCCTCGCTCAGCTGCCCCGGGACGAGCTTGCCGTCGGCGCTCGGCAGACCGAGCAGTTTTGCGCCGCCACTGAAGAACTCCGGCGCCGCGCATTCGTCGGTGTTCACATGCGCGCTTGCGGGGCAGTAGATCCCCTGGTACGGACGTGCGAGCACCGACAGTGCGATCGCGTTCGCCGCAGTGCCGGTGGCGACCGGCAGGATCGTCACCGGCCTTTCGAACAGTGCGTTCGCGCGATGACGCAGGGCGTCGCTGTGCGGATCCGCGCCGTAGGAATGGACGGTGCCGTCGCTGGCCGCCGCGATCGCGGCGAGGATCTGGGGCGCGACGCCGGTGATGTTGTCGCTGGAAAAGTCTCGGCGGGAACGATTGTGCATCGGCGGTTGCTTCGGATCCGTTGGCGGGCACCCGTCGCGACGGGCCTGTCGTGACGCGATCCTACAGCAACTGTGGGCGGGATCGCCGCCGGCGGCGGAGCAGGTGTCAGGTTCGTGTCGTGGTGGGCCGCAGCCTGCCGCCGCGGACCACCGCGTGACAGCCGCCGCGCCCGAGCCAGTAGCCGAGCTCGCGCGGGTGCGCGAGGTCCCATAGGCAGAAGTCGGCCCGCAGGCCGGCAGCCAGCACCCCACGCGAGCCTGCAAGTCCCAGCGCACGCGCCGCATGACGGGTCACGCCCGCGAAGCCCTCCGCCGCGGTCAGCCCGAACTGTGCCCGCGCGAGGGTCACCGCCAGCGGCAGCGACGTGCACGGCGAGGTGCCCGGGTTCAGGTCTGTCGCGACGGCGATAGGCACGCCGGCTGCGCGCAGGGCCGCGACCGGCGGGCGCCGCGTCTCAGCCAGCATCAGGTAGGCACCCGGCAGCAGTACGGCGACGCTGCCGCTCGCGGCAAGCGCCTCGACGCCCGCGGGTGAGGTGTACTCGAGATGGTCGGCGGACAGTGCGCCGTAGCGGGCGGCGAGGGCGGCCCCGCCGAGGTCCGACAACTGGTCCGCGTGCACCTTGACTGCAAGCCCGTGAGCGCAGGCGGCGGCCAGTGCTCGCTCGCATTCGCCCGGCGTGAACGCGATGGATTCGCAGAATACGTCGACGGCGACGGCGAGCCCGGCGGCCGCAGCTGCCGGGATCAGTTCGCCGACGACCCGGTCGACGAAGCCCGCGCGATCGTTCGCGAACTCCGGCGGCAGCGCGTGCAGTGCGAGCAGCGTCGGCACGATCTCGACGTCGAGGCGTTCACCGAGCAGTCGCGCCGCCTCCAGCATCTTCAATTCCGTGGCGACATCCAGGCCATAGCCGGACTTCACCTCGAGCGTAGTGACGCCGTCGGCAAGCAGTGCCGCGGCGCGCGGCAGGGCAGCCTGCGCGAGTTCCTCCGCCGACAGGTGGCGGGTGTGGGCGACCGTCGAGCGAATGCCACCACCGGCAGCGGCAATCTCGGCGTAGCTCGCGCCCTGCGTGCGCAGGTCGAAATCCAGCGCACGGTCGCCGCCGAAGAGGACATGCGTGTGGCAGTCGATCAGGCCAGGGGTCAGCAGGCGCCCGCCGCCGGCATGTACCCGACGGGCCAGCTGCTGCGGCGCAGCAGGCAGGTCCCCGGCCGCGCCTACCCAGGCGATCCGGTCGCCGGTAATGGCCAGTGCCGCCGCCTCGATCAGACCGAAGCCGTCGTCGCCCGGCGCGCCGGTCGCCACGCGGATGTCCGTCCAAATCTGGTCCCACACGCTCACAGGCCCCTGTGCAACGCCTCGCGGCCGGACTATTATCGCAGCATCCAACCTGTATATACAGGGGCTATCGTGCAACTTCGATTCGAGCGTGCGCTGCTACCGGACGGAATCGCGTCCCGGGTGCTGATCGAGGTCGACGCCAGCGGCCACATAGGCCGCGTCGCGCACGGCGCCGCGGCAGGCGCGGAGTACTTCCTGCCTGGGATCGCCGTGCCCGGCATGCCGAACCTGCACAGCCACGCCTTCCAGCGTGCGATGGCAGGCTCCGCCGAAGTGCGCGCCGGCGCCGAGGGCTCGTTCTGGGGCTGGCGCGACGTGATGTACCGGTTCGTCGAGCGCCTGACGCCTGCGGACGTCGAAGCGATCAGCGCGTTCACCTACCTCGAGATGCTCGAGGCCGGCTACACCTCGGTCGCAGAGTTCCATTACCTGCACCACGGCCCGGCGGGTGCGCGTTACCCCGATCCCGCCGCGCTGTCGCAGGCGGTGCGCGCCGGTGCGGATACCACCGGTATCCGTCACCTGCTGCTGGCGACGCTGTACCAGCAGGGCAACTTTGACGGCCAGCCGCTGAGCGTGGCCCAGCGCCGCTTCGAGCACGGTACGGACGAGTTCCTCGCCTTCGCGGGCAGGCTCGCAGCGGGTGATGGCGGCCGCCTGCGGACCGGTGTCGCGCTGCACAGCCTGCGGGCGGTGCCGTTGACTGCACTGGCGGCGGTCGCGAGCGAGGCGGCCCGTGAGGGTCGCTCATGGCCCGTCCACATCCATGTCGCCGAGCAGGCGCGCGAGGTTGCCGACTGCCTCGCCGCCCATGGCCGCCGGCCGCTCGCGCTGCTGCTGGAGCACGGCCTGTTGGACGCGCGCTGGTGTCTGGTGCATGCGACCCACGTCGATGCGGTCGAGCTCGCCGGCATCGCCACCAGCGGTGCGGTGGTCGGCCTGTGCCCGACCACCGAGGGCAACCTCGGCGATGGTCGTTTCCCGCTCGATGAGTACATTGCACAGGGCGGGGTTTATGGCGTCGGCTCCGACAGCCATGTCTCGATCGACCCGCGCGAGGAACTGCGTCTCGCCGAATACAACGTGCGCATGTGGCGCGAGCGGCGCGTTCTGTCGGCCTCCGCCACCGTTCCACACGCCGGTACCGCGATGTGGACCGACGCAGTTGCCGGTGGCGCCCGGGCCTGCGGGCACGCTGCCGCGGGATTCGTGGCGGGCGCACCGGCCGATATCGTGCTGGTTGACAGCGGCCGCGCGGAGTTCGCTGGTGTCCCGGAGGCCGCGCTGCTCGACGCCTGGATTTTCGCGCCGCGCTCGGCCCCGGCTTATTCGGTCTGGGTCGGCGGCGAACTGCTGGTCGTTGGCGGCCGGCATCGGCGTCGCGACGCGATTCAATCGGCGTATCGGGCGAGTCTCGCGCGACTGCAGGCGGCGGGTGTGCGATGAGCGCTGTGCCGACGCCGCTGTACGAGAAGGTCAAGCATCACGTCGTGGCGCGCATCCGCTCCGGCGAGTGGGGTCCGGGAGCGCGTGTCCTGTCCGAGCATGAGATTGTTCGGGAGCTGAAGGTTTCACGGATGACCGCGAACCGTGCCATCCGCGAGCTCGTACAGGCGGGCGTGCTCTCTCGAACCGCAGGCCTGGGCACCTTCGTCGCCGACCTGCGCGCGACGGGTCATCCGCTGCAGATCCGCAACATCGCCGCCGACATCCGCGATCGTGGCCATGAGTACCGGGCCGAGGTGATTTCGCATGAGCGGGTCGAGATGCCGGCGGCGGTGCGTGCGCACCTCGGCCTGAAGGGCCGGGCGCGGTACGCGTTTCGCAGCGTCGTTGTGCACCACGACAACGGTATTGCGCTGCAGGTCGAGGACCGCTACGTGAACCCGGCGATCGCGCCCGCCTACCTGTCGGTGGATCTCGTGGCCACGACCGCGCATGAGTACCTGATGCAGGTCGCGCCGCTGGAGCGCGTGCAGCATGTCGTTCGCGCCGTACCGCCCGAAGCGCGGATTCGCCTGCTGCTGGAGCTCGTGCCACACGAGCCGGTGCTGCTGATCGAGCGTACCACCTGGAGCCGTGCGCAGCCGGCGTCGTTCGCCTGTCTACACCATGCCGGCAGCCGCTTCGAGCTGCGCGGCGTATTCGACATCTAGTTCCATTCCCAAACCATCCCGATGCAGGGGAGAGATTCATGGTGATGCCGACCCGCAAAGATCCGAGCCGTACGATCCGGGCACAGACCGGCACGAAGCTCGAAGCCCGTTCGTGGCTGACGGAGGCGGCGCTGCGGATGCTCCGCAACAACCTCGACCCGGATGTCGCGGAGCGACCCGACGAACTGGTCGTCTACGGCGGCATCGGTCGCGCGGCGCGCAACTGGCAGTGCTATGACCGCATCGTCGAGGTGCTCAAGACGCTCGGTGACGAGGAGACGCTGTTGGTGCAGTCGGGCAAGCCGGTCGGCGTGTTTCCGACGCACGCTGACGCGCCGCGCGTGTTGATCGCGAACTCGAACCTCGTGCCGCACTGGGCCAACTGGGATCACTTCAACGAGCTCGACCGCAAGGGCCTGATGATGTACGGCCAGATGACGGCCGGCTCCTGGATCTACATCGGCAGCCAGGGCATCGTACAGGGCACCTACGAGACCTTCGCCGAGATGGGCCGCAAGCATTTTGGCGGCGACCTCGCCGGCCGCTGGATCCTGACGGCGGGCTTGGGTGGCATGGGTGGCGCGCAACCGCTCGCCGCGACCATGGCAGGTGCCTCGATGCTGGCGATCGAGTGCCAGCCGAGCCGAATCGCCATGCGGCTGCGCACCGGCTACCTCGATGTCGAGGCACACAACCTCGACGAGGCGCTGGCGATGCTGGCCGCGGATTCGAAAGCCAGGCGAGCCCGCTCCATCGGCCTGTGCGCGAACGCTGCCGACGTGCTGCCAGAACTGCTGCGTCGCGGCGTGCGGCCCGACGCCGTGACCGACCAGACTTCGGCGCACGACCCCGTCAACGGCTACCTGCCGAGTGGCTGGACCTTGGCCGAGTGGGAGGCCAAGCGGGTCAGCGCGCCGCAGGAGGTCGCTCGCGCCGCGCGCACGTCGATGGCCAAGCATGTGGAGGCGATGCTCGAGTTCCACCGGCTCGGCATCCCGACCTTCGACTACGGCAACAACATCCGCCAGGTCGCGCTCGAGGAGGGAGTCAAGGACGCGTTCGCGTTCCCGGGCTTCGTGCCGGCATACATCCGCCCGTTGTTCTGCCGCGGCATCGGTCCGTTCCGCTGGGTGGCGCTGTCCGGTGATCCCGAGGACATCAAGCGGACGGATGCGAAGGTGCGCGAGCTCATCCCGGATGACAAGCACCTGCATCGCTGGCTCGATATGGCGGCGGAGCGGATTCACTTCCAGGGCCTGCCGGCCCGCATCTGCTGGGTCGGTCTCGGCCAGCGTCACCGGCTCGGGCTCGCCTTCAACGAGATGGTCGCGAGTGGCGAGCTCAAGGCGCCGATCGTGATCGGGCGCGACCACCTGGATTCGGGCTCAGTCGCGAGTCCCAACCGAGAGACGGAGTCGATGCAGGACGGCTCCGACGCGGTCTCCGACTGGCCGTTGCTCAACGCGCTACTCAACACCGCCGGCGGTGCGACCTGGGTATCGCTGCACCACGGCGGCGGCGTTGGCATGGGATTCTCGCAGCATTCCGGCGTCGTGATCGTCGCCGACGGCACGCCTGCCGCCGCGAAGCGCCTTGCGCGCGTGCTCTGGAACGACCCGGGGACGGGCGTGATGCGCCACGCGGACGCCGGTTACCAGGAGGCGATCGACTGCGCACGCGAGCAGGGCCTCAACCTGCCGATGCTGCGGCCGTGATCGAGGTCCACGCCGGTCGTACGCCGCTGGTCATCAGTCTGCCGCACGTCGGTCGGGGCATCCCGGCCGAGATCGCCGCGCGGATGACGCCAACGGCGCGCTCGGTGCCGGACACGGACTGGCACGTCGAAAGGCTGTATGCGTTTGCCCGCCCGCTCGGCGTCGCCTGGCTGCAGCCGGGCCTGTCGCGCTACGTGGTGGACCTGAACCGGCCGCCGGACGATGCCGCGCTTTATCCCGGGCAGCTCTCGACGGGGCTGTGCCCGGCGCAGTCCTTTGACGGCGCCGAGCTGTACCTCGATGCCGCACCCGGTCCGGCCGACATCACCGCGCGCCGCGAGACCTACTGGGCGCCGTACCATGCGGCGCTGCGTTCGCTGCTGGACGCGGCGATCGCACGCCATGGCCACGCCGTCCTGCTCGACGCGCATTCCATACGCTGCGAGGTGCCGAGGCTCTTCCCGGGACGGCTGGCGGACATCAACGTCGGCACCAACGCCGGCCGGTCCTGCGCGGCGGACCTGAGCACGAAGGTAATGGCGCAACTGGCGCGCCAGAGCGCGTTCCGCTGCGTGCTGGATGGCCGCTTCAAGGGCGGCTACATCACACGCCACTACGGCGTTCCGGCGCAGGGAGTCCATGCGCTGCAAATCGAGCTCGCCCAGGCCGGCTACATGGACGAGTCCGGCACGGACTTCGAGCCGGCCCGCGCGGCGCCACTGATGGCGGTATTGCGCGGCGTGATCGACGAACTACTCGAGTTTCGACCGGACTGACACCCGCGCCTGCGGCAGGAGAGTTGCGATGGCCGTCATGCGTGCCGCGATCGTCACGGGAGCCTCGTCCGGCATCGGTGCCGCAGTCGCGCTGCGACTTGCCGCGCGCGGCACGGGGGTCATCGTCAATTGTGTGCACAGCGTCGCGGCGGCCGAGGAGGTGGCCGCCGCGTGTCGCCGCGCTGGCGGACGCGCGCGCGTCGTACAGGGCGACGTCGCCGACGACGCGGCCTGTCGCCAGCTCGTCGCGACCGCCGTCGCCGAGTATGGCCGGCTCGATTATCTCGTCAACAACGCGGGCGTGAGCGCCTTCGTTGCGCACGCCAATCTCGACGGGCTCGACGCCGTCGACTTCGCGCGGATCTTCGCGGTCAATGTCACCGGTCCATTCCAGATGATCCGCGCGGCGATGCCTGCCCTGCGGCAGGCCGGGCATGGGGCGATCGTCAATGTCGCCTCCATTGCCGGCACTTGTGCGATCGGCAGCTCCGTCGCCTACGCCGCCTCCAAGGCGGCGCTGATCAACATGACGACGTCGCTCGCCCGGGCGCTGGCGCCGGATGTGCGCATCAATGCCGTTGCGCCGGGCTTCGTGGATACGCCGTGGCACACGCGCGGCCTGGATCCCGCCCGTCTGGAACGGGTCGTGGCGACGGTGCTGGCGGGAACGCCTCTGAAGGCGGTCACTGCTGCGGACGATGTTGCCGAGCCGATCCTGTGGCTGCTGGAATTCGCCCGTCACGTGACTGGGGAAACCCTGCATGTCGATGCAGGCCTGCACCTGCGGATGGGACAATTTGCCTGAGCTCCCCCTGGCGCGGCGTTGTCAAGCGGGTGGCGTCGGATCCGGTCGTGCTTGAGCCGGATGGGTTCGGCGCGAGACAATGATCAATTGGCTCTGTGGCGATGACGCCGGGGGCGACGAGACTCCATGAACACAGAAAGAGACGATGTGCTGCACAGCTGGTGCGTCCAGGCCAACTGGAACGCGCCGACGATCGTCGGCGGATCCGGCGCACGCTTCCACGACGACCAGGGCCGTTCGTACCTCGACATGAGCAGCCTCGCCGAGTGCATGAACCTCGGCCACCAGCACCCGGCTGTGATCCGCGCCATCCAGGAGCAGGCCGCGCGGCTGTGCTTCATCACGGCGAGCTGGGGCGCCGAGCCGCGCGCACAGCTCGCGCGGCGCCTGCTGGAGAAGTCAGGTTTCGCGGGCGGGCGGGTCTACTTCTCGCTGGGTGGTGCCGATGCGAACGAACATGCCGTCAAGTTCGCGCGCCAGGCCAGCGGCAAGCCGCGAGGACTGATCGTCGCCCGCGACCGCTCGTACCATGGCGCGAGCTACGCGACGATGGCCTTGTCGGGCGATGCGCGCACCCAGCGGCAGGTCGACGCGGCGGCATTCGGGGTCGTGCGCGTGCCGCCGCCCTACGCCTATCGCTGCACGTTTGGTTCGGTCACCGACAGCGAGTGCGCCGAACGCAGTGCGGCGGCGGTCGGTGCTGCGATCGACGCCCACGGCGCGGCGCAGACGGCGGCCGTGCTGATGGAGGTGAATGCCGGCACCAACGGGATCGTCGCGCCAGAGGAGTTCTGGCCGCGGCTGCGCGAGGAAACCCGCAGGCGTGGCGTATACCTGATCGCCGACGAAGTCATGAGCGGCTTCGGGCGCTGCGGCGAGTGGTTTGCCTGGCAGAAGCACGGCGAGGCCGGGCGGCCCGACATCATGACCCTTGCCAAGGGCCTGACCGGGGCCCACCTGCCGCTCGGCGCGGTGGTGGTGAATGCTGGCCTCGCGCAGCGGCTCGAACACCAGATGCTGTACACGGGCCTGACGTACTGCGGTCATCCGCTGGCGTGCGCGGCGGGCGTCGCAGCACTCAGCGCCTACGAGGACGAGCAACTGATCGAGCGCTCGCGGGCGCTGGGGCGTTCGCTGTACGCCTCGCTGCGCGCCCTCGCCGGTCGCCATTCAGTCATCGGCGACGTCCGCGGCGGCGATGGCCTGTTCGCGGTCATCGAGCTGGTACGCGACCGCGCCACGCGCGAGCCGCTCGCCCCGTGGCCCGAGACGCCCGCGCCGCTGCGTGATCTGGTGG
>JANXQL010000053.1 GCA_025356815.1 Pseudomonadota bacterium | reverse complement strand
CGCCCACGGCCCGTCTGCTTGTGCGATGGCGTTTCGGGTCCGGGACGCGGCCTTCGCCTGCCGCCGATGCCGCGGATCGAGGGGATGTTCAGCTCCATCGGCCCCGCGGTCACCGGGCCCGGCTCCGCGCCGAGCTGCAGGGCCCGGCGGTAGGCGAAGGCCGCGTCCCGGACCCGAAACGCCATCGCACAAGCAGACGGGCCGTGGGCGCGGGCGAACTGCTGGCCAAAGGCGTCCGGCTCGGCATTGATGATGAAGTTGATGCCGCCCTGGCGGTGCAGCGTGACGTTCTTGGAGCGGTGGCGGGCGATCGCCGGGAACCCCATCCGCTCGAACACGCCGCGCAGCAGCTCCGGATCCGGCGCGGTGTACTCGATGAACTCGAAGCCGTCGGTTGCCATCGGGTTGGTCGGATCCATACCATCTCCTTTGCCTGTGGGGCGCGATCTTAAGCGTCCGGGCGCTCCAGATACGGCAACCGTGTTGCCCATGAAGCACCAGGACGCCCTGTTCGCGCAATCTGGTTGCGCAACAGGGATATTTCGAGCAATTCTATGCGCATGACCATCTCCCGCTCCGCCGACGCGCTCGACGAGGCCGACGTGCGCATTCTGGCCGTCCTGCAGCTGGACGCGTCGGTCCCGAACCAGGACCTCGCCCAGCTGGTCCACCTCTCCCCGGCCCCGTGCCTGCGGCGGGTCCGCAGGCTGCGTGAGCAGGGCTACGTGCAGGGCGTGGTCGCGCTGCACGATCGGGAAAAGCTGGGGCTCGAGGTCGCCGCCTACGCATTCGTGACGCTGGACACCCATCGCGCCGGGGCCGGCAAGCAGTTCGAGCAGATGGTCAGGCGCCGTCCCGAGGTGGTCGAGTGCGTGCGCCTCAGCGGCGCCTACGACTACCTGACCCGGATCATCGTCGAGTCGATGAACGCGTACTCGGAGTTCCTCGACCGGCAGCTGCTGCGCTGGCCGGCGGTGCGCTCGGTCAATACCAGCTTCGAGCTCGGCGTGCTCAAGCGCACGACGGCGCTGCCGCTGCTCGCGGCGAAGGCCGGCCGCGCGCCGCGCAGCGGCTGAGTCCGGGCGACGAATTTGTCCGGCAGCAGGCGACGTTGTACCGTCGGGGCGTGCCCCCCTTATCGGAAATCCGCCGATGACCGACCCCCGCCCGTCGATGCCCGCCGACCACCCGCTGCGGGCGGTCCTCAACGACGAGGTCCACGCCCGTCCGCCCGAAGCGCTCATCGCGCCGCTGACGGCATCGTTCCTCGCGCTGTATTCGCCCGACGGCGACCGCGCCGCGGAGTGGGCCCACCTGCGGGACCTCGCCGAACGCCACGGCGTGGCGCTCGAAGGTCCGCCACGCATCCACCTGAGCCTGGATCTGGGCGCGTTCCGGCTGCGCTTCGAGCGCCACAGCGAGTTTGCGCGCTACAAGTTCATCATCGGCGACGACGACGACGGCCCGTTCGAGCGCACGGCGCTCTCGCGCGTGCCTGCCGACTGGGTCGCATCGCTCGGCGGCAAGGTCATGGTCGCGACCCACGTCGCCGTGCAGAAGCTGCACGGCCCCGCACCCGACTACGACGTGCTCGCCAGCCACTGCTTCGACGGCAACGCTCTGATCGCGGCCGAGGTCGGCGACGGGGCTGCGATCGCGATGACCGACTTTCGCGTCCGTGCCGATGGCTTCGGCCGGCTGCTGCTGATCGACCGCGGCCTGACCCCCAGGCAGATGGGCCGGATGCTGCAGCGCCTGCTGGAGATCGACAGCTATCGGATGATGGCGCTGCTGGCCCTGCCGGAGGCGCGTGCACTCGGGCCGTTCCTGACCCGCGCCGAGGCCGAGCTCACCGCGATCACCGCCTCCCTCGGCGGCGCCCGCGAGGAAGACGAGCCGGAGCTGCTCGAGCGACTGACGCAGCTTGGCGCGGCGATCGAGAGCCGCATCGCGGTCAACGATTTTCGCTTCAATGCGGCGGCTGCCTATTACCGGCTGGTGCAGCAACGCATCGCCGAACTGCGCGAGGTGCGCATCACGGGCCTGCAGACGTTCCGCGAGTTCATCGAGCGGCGGCTGGCGCCGGCGATGAATACCTGCCGCACGATGGAGCAGCGCGAGGAATCCCTGTCGGCGCGCACTGCGCGCGCCAACCAGCTGCTGGCAACCCGCGTCGACATCAGCCACGAGCGCCAGAACCAGGCGCTGTTGGAGTCGATGAACCGCCGTGCGAGCGTGCAGCTGCGCCTGCAGCAGACCGTCGAGGGCCTGTCCGTAGCGGCGGTGACCTACTACGCCGCGGGGCTGGTGGGCTACCTCGCCAAGGGGCTGAAGGCGGCCGGGATGCAGATCGATGCCGAGCTCACCGTAGGCATCAGCATCCCGGTCATCGCGGTGATCACGGCGCTCGGCGTCGCCAAGATCCACCGCATGGTGGAGCGCTCAGGCCACTGAAGGCCGCCGCCGGCGCACGGCGAGGGCGATCAGCAGCGCCGCAGCACCGAGCACCGGCCAGTTGCGCAGCCGCGCATAGGGCGTAAGCCCGCTGTACGGCACGACCTCGCCGCGCAGCACCACCGCCTGGAACTGCGGCGCGCGCGCGGTCACGCGGCCATGCGGATCGATCAGCGCCGAGACGCCATTGTTGGTGGAGCGCATCAGCCAGCGGCCGGCCTCCAGCGCGCGCATGCGCGCGATCTGCAGGTGCTGGTGCGGCGCAGTCGAATCGCCGAACCAGGCGTCGTTGCTGACGTTGACCAAGAGCGTCGCCTCGCGCAGCACCGCGAGCTGCTCGACCGCGTAGGCATCCTCGTAGCAAATCGTCGCGCCGATCTTCTGCCCCGCGGCATCCAGGGCGGGCTGCTGCGCGTTCCCCGCCAGGAAGTCGACGAACGCGAGGTTCTTCAGGCGCATCCACGCGCGCACGGCCTTCGGCACCGGGAAGAACTCACCGAACGGCACCAGCCGGCGCTTGTAGTACCACTGCATATCATCGCCCAGCGCGACCAGCCCGTTCAGCGGCTGTTCGCTTGCCGCGTCGTAACGCACCAGCCCGAGCAGGAGGTCGGTATGGCGCGCGCGCGCGTCCAGGTAGATCGACTTCAGGTACGGGACGGCGTCCTCGAACGCCTCCGGCAGCGCCGACTCCGGCCACACCACCAGCCGCGCGCCGAGTGCGCCCTCGGTCATCTGGTGGTACAGCTGCAGCGTGTGGTCACGGTTGGAGGCCTGCCACTTCAGATCCTGCGAGATCGACGGCTGCACCAGCGCGACGGTGATCGGCGCGCCGCTAGGGTGCGTCCACTCGACCCGCGACAGCGCCGCGCCGCCCGCCCACAACAGCGCGACAGCGCCGAGCAGCAGCAATCGGCCGCGCCGCGCCAGGGGGCCTGCCGCGAGCACCGCGCCGGCGCTGAACGCAGTGGCAAGGCCCACGCCGTAGATGCCCAGCAGTGGCGCGTAGCCCGACAGCGGCGCGTCCAGCTGGCTGTAGCCGACCGCGAGCCACGGGAAGCCGCTGAGCAACCAGCCGCGCAGCCACTCCATCAGGATCCAGCCGGCCGGCAGCGCCGCGAGCAGGCGCCAGGGCCCGGCGGCGGGCGCGAAGCGCGCCACGAGCGCGCCCAAGAGCGCGGTGTAGGTTCCCATGAACGCGACCAGCCCGAGCATCAGCAGCAGCGCCAGCGCGACCGGCGCCTCGCCGAAGGTATGGATGCTGGTGTA
Source organism: Pseudomonadota bacterium (assembly GCA_025356815.1). Taxonomy (GTDB): domain Bacteria; phylum Pseudomonadota; class Gammaproteobacteria; order Steroidobacterales; family Steroidobacteraceae; genus CAIKZZ01. The sequence goes on along the minus strand of JANXQL010000053.1, from coordinate 22,823 downwards.
GAGCCAATAGGTGCCCGCGAGGTACAGGCCGGCGCCGAACGCAAAGCCCGTCGCGGCGGCACGTCGCACTGAGGCTCCCTCCCACAGCCACCACAGCAGCGCAAGCGCGAGCGGGCCCAGCGGCCACAGCGCGTAGGGCGCGAACGCAAACGACTGCACCGCTCCCAGCGGCAGCGCGAGCCACGGCGCCTGCCGCCGCAAGGTCGCCGCGTTCATCAGTCGCTGCTGTCCGGCGGCAGAACGTCGCGCGGAGAGACGACGCGCACAAGGTCGATGCGGCGCCGGTCGGCGCGCAGGATGCGGACCTCGAATTCACCGATGCGCACCATGTCACCCCGGCGCGGTACCCGGCCGAACGCGTGCGCCACCAGCCCGCCGATCGTGTCGAACTCCTCGTCGCTCAGGTTCGCCGCGAAGAACTCGTTGAACTCCGAGATCCGGGTTAGCGCGCGCACCGTGTACTGGCGCTCGCCGTCGCGACGGATCGGCTGGTCCTCCTCGACGTCGTACTCGTCGGCGATGTCGCCGACGATCTGCTCGATGACATCCTCGATGGTCACGAGGCCCGCGACCCCGCCGTACTCGTCGACGACGATCGCCATGTGGTGGCGGTTCTTGCGGAACTCCTTGAGCAGGACGTTCAGGCGCTTGCTCTCCGGCACGAACACGGCCGGGCGCACGACCTCGCGGATGTCGAACTCGCCATTGGCATTCTCGACATAGTGGCGCAGCAGGTCCTTGGCGAGCAGGATGCCGACCACCTGGTCGCGGTCCTCGCCGATCACCGGGAAGCGCGAGTGGCCCGACTCGATCACCACCGGCAACAGCTTCTCGGACGGGTCGTTGCGATCGACGACGATCATCTGCGAGCGCGGCACCATGATGTCGCGCGCCTGCATCTCGCCGACCGCGATCACGCCCTCGAGCATCTCCAGCGAATCCTCGTCGACGAGTCCGCGCTCGCCGGCGTCGCGCATGTCCTCGACCAGGTCCTCGCGATCCTGTGGCTCACCCGACAGTTGCTGCAGTAGTCGCTGCAGCCAGCCGCGGCGCAGCAGGTCGCGACTCGGCTCAGCCATGCGCCACCTGCCGGTACGGGTTCGGGTAGCCGAGGCCGCGCAGCACCGCGATCTCGCGCCGTTCCATGCGCCGGGCGTCGTCATCGTCCTCGTGATCGTGGCCGAGCAGGTGCAGCACGCCGTGCACGACCATGTGGGCCCAGTGCGCGCGCGCCGCCTTGCCCTGTTCGCGTGCCTCGCGCGCGACGACGCCGGCGCAGATCACCAAGTCCCCGAGCGGCGCGGGCACCACGCCGGGCAGCGGACCTGCCGGGAAGCTGAGCACGTTGGTCGGATAGTCCTTGCCGCGGTACTCACGGTTCAGGCGCCTGCCCTCGTGCGGCGTCACCACGCGCAGCGACAGCACGGCGCGCGCGCCGCGCCGACCCGCCGCCGCCGTGGCCCAACGGGACAGCAGCCGCGCCGACGGCGCCAGCGGGTAGCGAGTGCCGTAGCCGACCTCCACCGCGAGGGTCACTGCCCGTCCCCGGCGCGCTCGTAGGCCTGCACGATCCGCTGCACCAGCGGGTGGCGAACCACGTCCTGGGAGGTGAACATCGTGAACGCGACGCCGTTGACGCCACGCAGCACGTCGATGACGTGCCGAAGACCCGAGATCCGGTGCGTGGGCAGGTCGGTCTGGGTGACATCGCCCGTGACGACCGCCTTAGAGCCGAAGCCGATGCGGGTCAGGAACATCTTCATCTGCTCGATCGTGGTGTTCTGCGCCTCGTCGAGGATGATGAACGCGTCGTTGAGCGTGCGGCCGCGCATGAACGCGAGCGGCGCGACCTCGATCACGTTACGCTCGATCAGGCGCGAGACCTTGTCGAAGCCGAGCATCTCGTACAGCGCGTCGTACATCGGGCGCAGGTAGGGATCGACCTTCTGGGTCAGGTCGCCCGGCAGGAATCCGAGCCGCTCGCCGGCCTCGACCGCGGGGCGCACCAGCACGATGCGCCGCACCCGGTCCGCCTGCAGCGCCTCGACCGCGCAGGCCACCGCAAGATAGGTCTTGCCCGTCCCGGCAGGTCCGATGCCGAAGGTCAGGTCGGCCTGCCGAATCGAGCCTAAGTAGCTCGCCTGGTTCGCGCCGCGACCGCGGATCGTGCCGCGCTGCGTCTGCACCTGGACATCGTCGGGATGGTCCGGATCGCCGGCCGTTCCCGGGGGCACCTGCATACCGGCCTCCTGGATCGCCAGGTGAACATCCTCGGGTGTCACGCCGCCGAGCGAACGCCCGTAGAGCTGCTTGAGTACCTTCACCGCGTCGTCGGCGCGCACGCCGCGGACCTGGAATCGACTGCCACGGCGGTGGACGCTGACGCCGAGCCGGTTCTCGACCTGGCGCAGATGATCGTCCAGCGGCCCACACAGCGAGGCGAGGCGCTCGTTGTCGGCGGGCTCCAGGTTGAGCTCGCGCGCGATGGCGGCGGGCGCGCTCACGTGGCCCGACCGGAGCCGGCATCCGCCGGCGCAGGCGCCGCCGCGAGCCGGCCGCGCAGCGAGTTGACCATCGCCTCGGTGACCTGCACGTCCGCGAAGTGCCCGATCAGCGTCGCCGGACCATCGAAGTTGACCCAGCGGTTGCACTCGGTACGACCCGCAAGCGGGTAGTCACGCCGCGCCGGGCGCTCGACCAGCACCCGCAGGACCTTGCCGACCATCGCCTCGTTGCGGGCGGTGGCGAAGCTGTTGATGCGCTGCTGCAGCGCCGCGAGCCTGCGCTGCTTGGTGGCATGCGGCACATCGTCGGCGAGCGAGGCCGCAGGCGTGCCGGGACGGCGGCTGTAGATGAAGCTGAAGGACTGATCGAAACCGACCTCGTCGATCAGCGCAAGCGTCGCCTCGAAGTCGCGTTCGGTCTCGCCTGGAAAGCCGACGATGAAGTCGGACGACACCGGGATGTCCGGCCGGACCGCGCGCAGCCGGCGGATCTTCTGCTTGAACTCGAGCGCCGTGTAGCGGCGCTTCATCGCCGCGAGGATCCGGTCCGAGCCCGACTGCACCGGCAGGTGCAGGTGGTTGACCAGCTTCGGTACGCGGGCGTAGGCGTCGATCAGCCGGTCGGAGAAGTCCACTGGATGCGAGGTCGTGTAGCGGATCCGCTCGATCCCGTCGATCGCCGCGACGTGCTCGATCAGGAGCGCAAGGTCCGCCGGCTCCCCATCCTCAAGCGGCCCGTCGTAGGAGTTCACGTTCTGGCCCAGCAGCGTCACCTCGCGCACGCCCTGCGAGGCCAGCGCCTGCACCTCGAGCAGCACCTGCGCGAACGGCCGGCTGATCTCCTCACCGCGCGTATACGGCACGACGCAGAAACTGCAGTACTTGCTGCAGCCTTCCATGATCGAGACAAACGCCGTAGCAGCCGAAGCCGCAGGCAGCGGCAGCTCGTCGAACTTTTCGTTCTCCGGAAAGCTCACATCGACCTGCGGCCGACCGGTGGCGCGCACCGCTGCCAGCAGTGCCGGCAGCCGGTGCAGCGTCTGCGGCCCGAACACGACATCGACGTAGGGCGCGCGCGCGAGGATGCCCTCGCCTTCCTGGCTCGCAACGCACCCGCCCACGCCGATGATCAGCGAGGGCTTCCTCGCCTTCATCTCGGCATACACGCCAAGGTGGGAATAGACCTTGTCCTCGGCCTTCTCGCGGATCGAGCAGGTGTTGAGCAGCAGGACGTCCGCCTGGGCGGGGTCGTCCGTCAACGCCAAACCCTCGGCCGCCCGCAGCACGTCCACCATGCGGGTGGAGTCGTACTCGTTCATCTGGCAGCCGAAAGTCTTGAGGTAGAGATAGCCGGGCATGGGGGTGGGGGGCGGAGCTGGAAGCGTACCGCGTCGGTCGCCGCCCGGCAAAGGCAGCGCACCCGGCACGCCGCCGGCCATTAGTTACAATTCAATGACTTGTCTGATTCCGACAATGCCGATCAGAACGGGATGTCGTCGTCGAAGGTGTCGTGCTTGTCGTGCGCGGGGGCCTCGCCCTGGTGGAGGTTGTCCGCCGGTGCCGCCGACTGCGAGCGACCGCTGCCGGCGGCGTAGGCCGGGCGCTCCCCGCCGCCGCCACCCATGCCGGCACGGCCGCCGAGCATCTGCATTTCGTTGGCAACGATCTCGGTCGAGTAGCGGTCAGCGCCCGAGGTCTTGTCCTGCCACTTGCGTGTGCGCAGGCGACCCTCGACGTAGACCTGCGAGCCCTTCTTCAGGTACTCGGCGGCGACTTCGGCCAGCCGGTCGAAGAACACCACCGTGTGCCACTCGGTCTGCTCCTTCTGCTCGCCGGTCTGCTTGTCGCGCCAGGACTCGCTGGTGGCGATGCGCACGTTGGTAACCGCCTTGCCGCTCGGCATGGAGCGGGTTTCCGGGTCCTGTCCGAGGTTGCCGACCAGAATGACCTTGTTGATGCCCCGCGCCATGTCATGACTCCTGCAATTGATGCCTGGCCGACCCTCGGGGTCCGGCCGCCGAATCCAAGTCGCAAGTGTACCCTCGGCCGCCGCCCGCGCACGCCGAGAATCCGCCGCAAACAGGCGATTATTCGCGTTTCGCGGCCGTGGCGACCCCCGCCACCAGCCACCACGACGCCGCGACTGCTGCCGCGCCGATGAACAGGCCCGACAGGCCCAGCTGGCCTCGCAGCACGCTCGCTGCAAAGCCGCCCGCCCCCGCCCCGAGGGTCTGCGCGACCGCGAACACGCTCAATGCCGCGCCACGGATCGCAGCCGGGGCGACCTGCGACAGGCGCGCCGGCAGGCGGGCCTCGAGGTAGTTGAACGCCGCGAAGAAGCCCACCAGCGAGGCGCACAACGTCCAGTAGCCGCGATGGGCGAACGCGAGTGCGAGCAGCGATAACGCGAGCAGCAGCACCCCCAACCGCAGCACGCGCCAGGGGGACTTCGAGCGCTCGGTAAACAGCACGAACGGGATGGTCGGCGGGACCGAGGCGAGGAAGACCCACAGGTAGGTCTTCCAGTGTTCCTGCAGACCGATCCCGAGCACGTCGCGCAGCGCGTGCGGCACGCCGACGAAGGCCGCCGTGAGCACGAAGTTCAGCACGAACACGCCGAAGTGATAGGGCAGCAGCTGGGTGGTCAGCGCGGCCGCAAGGCCTGGGCCACGGGCCTTCGCGATCGGCGCCGCCGGCGGCCGGGGCACGGCCGTGTACAGCAGCACGATGCACAGGACCGCCAGCGCCGCCATCGCCCAGAACAGCCCCGGCACGCCGATCAGCGCCTCCAACGGCGGCGCGGCGACCAGCGAGATCACGAACGAGCCGCCGATGCTGATGCCGATCACGGCCATCGCCCGCGTCCGCACGGCGCTGCGGGTGAGGTCGGCGAGCAACGCCGTCACAGGCCCCGACACCGCGCCTGCGCCCTGCACCAGCCGCGCGAGGATCACGCCCCAGATACCCGTCGCGAGACCCCCGATCACCGACCCCGCGGCGTACAGGACAAGGCCGACCGCGATGACCGGCCGGCGGCCGAACCGGTCCGAGGCGATGCCGAACGGCACCTGCAGGCAGGCCTGCACGAGGCCGTAGGCGCCCATCGCGAGCCCGACCAGACCTGCGGTCGCCGCAGGCAGGCTGCCCGCGTAGAGGGCAAGGACGGGCAGCAACAGGAACAGGCCGAGCATGCGGGCGGCATAGATCGCCGCCAGGCCTGCCAGCGCCTGGCGCTCGGCGGGCTCCAGACTCAACCGCGGCGGGGGGCTGTCGGCGACAGGACCGTCACCGGCCTTGGATTGACTCACTTTGTTGTCTTACCTGAAAGGGAACGCGCCTTGTATTCTATCGAATTCGCCCGAATTTCCCGGACCCAAGATGCACGAGATTCGAATCCGCGGCGCACGCACCCATAACCTGAAGGGGGTCGACCTCGACCTGCCCCGCGACAAGCTGATCGTGCTGACCGGATTGTCGGGCTCGGGCAAGTCCTCGCTCGCCTTCGACACCATCTACGCCGAAGGCCAGCGCCGCTACGTCGAGTCGCTGTCGGCGTACGCGCGACAGTTCCTGTCGATGATGGAAAAGCCCGACGTCGATTCGATCGAAGGCCTCTCGCCCGCGATCTCCATCGAGCAGAAGTCCACCTCGCACAACCCGCGCTCGACGGTCGCGACCGTCACCGAGATCTACGACTACCTGCGCCTGCTGTTTGCCCGTGCCGGCACCCCGCGCTGCCCGGACCACGGCCTCGAGCTTGCCGCGCAGACCGTCAGCCAGATGGTCGACCAAGTGCTCGAGCTGGACGAGGGCACCGCGCTGCTATTGCTCGCACCGGTGGTGAAGGATCGCAAGGGCGAGCACGCGCTGCTGCTGGAGGAACTCAAGGGCAAGGGCTTCGTGCGCGCCCGCATCGACGGCGCGGTCGCAGAGCTGGACGATCCGCCGACGCTGGACCTGCGCAAGAAGCACACGATCGAGGCCGTCATCGACCGCCTCAAGGTGCGCCCCGACATCGGCCAGCGCCTCGCCGAATCGTTCGAGACGGCGCTCAGGCTCGGCAATGGCATCGCCTCGATTGCGTTCATCAACGAGCCCAGGCGCGCGGAGCTCGTGTTCTCCGACAAGTTCGCCTGCAACGTCTGCGGCTGGTCGCTGGCGGAACTCGAGCCCAGGCTGTTCTCGTTCAACAACCCGGCCGGCGCCTGCGCGACCTGCGACGGCCTCGGGGTCAAGCAGTTCTTCGATCCGGCACGCCTGGTGACGCAGCCGCACCTGTCGCTCGCCGCCGGCGCCGTGCGCGGCTGGGACCGGCGCAACGCCTACTACTTCGCGCTGATCCAGTCGATCGCGCGCCACTACAAGTTCGACGTCGAGGCGCCGTGGCGCGAACTGCCGCAGGCGGTGCAGGACGTGCTGCTCAACGGCAGCGGGGCCGAGAGCCTGGAGTTCCGCTACTTCGACGGCCGCGGCGGCACGACCAGGAAGCGCCACCCGTTCGAGGGCATCCTGCCGAACCTCGAGCGCCGCTATCGCGAGACCGACTCGATGATGGTGCGCGAGGAGCTGACGAAGTATCTCGGCCAGAAGCCCTGTCCCGACTGCGGCGGCACGCGGCTGAACACCGCCGCCCGCCACGTCTTCGTCGCCGGCCGCAACATCGCCCAGCTGACGGCGCTGTCGGTCAGCCGGGCCCTGGAGTTCTTCACCACGCTAGAGCTGCCCGGCTGGCGTGGCACGATCGCGGTCAAGATCGTTAAGGAGATCCGCGACCGGCTGGGTTTCCTCGCCAATGTCGGTCTTGAGTACCTGACGCTCGACCGCAGCGCCGAGACGCTCTCCGGCGGCGAGGCGCAGCGCATCCGGCTCGCAAGCCAGGTCGGCTCCGGCCTCGTCGGCGTCATGTACATCCTCGACGAGCCGTCCATCGGCCTGCACCAGCGCGACAACCAGCGCCTGCTGGACACGCTGGTGCGCCTGCGCGACCTCGGCAACACGGTGATCGTGGTCGAACACGACGAGGACGCGATCCGCCAGGCCGACTACGTCGTCGACCTCGGTCCCGGCGCCGGCGTGCACGGCGGCGAGGTCGTGGCGCAGGGCACGGTCGCCGACATCGAGGGCTGCGCGCGCTCGCTGACCGGGCAGTACCTTTCAGGTACCACCCGCATCGAGATCCCGACCCGGCGCACACCGAACGACCCCAAGCGCCAGATCCGCGTCAAGGGCGCCTCCGGCAACAACCTCAAGAAGGTGACGGTCGACTTTCCGATCGGCCTGCTGACCTGCGTCACCGGCGTGTCGGGCTCCGGCAAGTCCACGCTGGTCAACGACACGCTCTATCGGCGTGTCGCCCAGACGCTCAACGACGCCGGTGACGAGCCGGCGCCGTGCGAGGGCATCGACGGCCTGCAGCACATCGACCGGGTCATCGATATCGACCAGAGCCCGATCGGCCGCACGCCGCGCTCGAACCCGGCGACCTACACGGGCGTGTTCACGCCGATCCGCGAGATGTATTCGCAGACGCCGGAGGCGCGGGCGCGCGGCTACGAGCCGGGACGCTTCAGCTTCAACGTCAAGGGTGGCCGCTGCGAGGCCTGCCAGGGCGACGGCGTCATCCAGGTCGAGATGCACTTTCTGCCTGACGTGTACGTGCCGTGCGACATCTGCAAGGGCAAGCGCTACAACCGCGAGACCCTCGAGATCCGCTACAAGGGCAAGAGCATCCACGAGGTGCTCGACATGACCATCGAGGACGCGCACGTGTTCTTCCAGCCGGTGCCGGTGATCGCGCAGAAGCTGCGCACGCTGCTCGACGTCGGCCTGTCGTACGTGCGCCTCGGGCAGAACGCGACGACGCTGTCGGGCGGTGAGGCGCAGCGCGTCAAGCTCGCCAAGGAACTCTCCAAGCGCGCCACCGGCCGCACGCTCTACATCCTCGACGAGCCCACGACCGGCCTGCACTTCCACGACATCGCGCAGCTGCTGGTGGTGCTCGCGCGCCTGCGCGACGAGGGCAACACAGTGGTCGTGATCGAGCACAACCTCGACGTCGTCAAGACCGCGGACTGGGTCATCGACCTCGGCCCCGAGGGTGGCGATGGCGGCGGCCGGCTGATCGGCAGCGGCACGCCCGAGCAGATCGCACGGCTGCCCGCGTCCCACACCGGCGAGCACCTGGCGATCCAGCTCGCGCGGCATCCGGCGCCCGCACGCCAGCGCCGCAAGGGCTAGCCGGTCTCAGCTGCGACCGAGCGTCGGCGAGTTGCTGCTGACGAAGTTCTGGCGCACCTCACCGTCGCGCACGCGCTCGTCATAGCGGCCGCGCGTGTAGACCATCACGGTCTGGCGCCAGAAGTTCACGGCGTCACGGTTCGCGCTCGCTTCGGAGACTTCCCATTGGCCCGCGAAGCGGCTGAAGATGAGGCTCGCCGCGGCACGGCCCAGGCCGCGGCGACGGAAGCTGCGTCGAATGAAGAACTCTGCCATCCGGTACTGGATCGCGTCCTTTGCCGTCGATGCGATCAGGGGTCGGGAGGCGAGCGCGAAGCCGCAGGGGCGACCGGCCTCGAGAATCAGCAGTGGATGTGAGCGGTCGTCGCGGAACCAGCGGGCGAGCAGCTCCGCATGACGCTCGCCGTGCTCGCCGAGCACCGGGAAGACGCCGGTACCGAGGTGCGTGACCGCGGCCAGCTCCTCGAGATATTCGGGATAGACGGCCTGAATCCAGCGCTGGTCCTCGTCGGACCGCTTGGCGTCGCGCAGCGTGACGCTCATGCGTTCATCTCATGCGGGACGGGACCGACAACCGGACCCCGGAAAATGAAAAACCGGGGCGGACCCACCAGCGTGAGCTGGCGATCCGACCCGGTTCGAATCGAAAACGCTTGCGCGTTTCGATTACTGCTTCGGCGCTTCCGCCGGAGCAGCCGGCGCGGCGCCAGCAGCAGGAGCAGCAGCGTCGGCAGCCGGAGCGGCAGCGTCAGCAGCAGGAGCAGCAGGAGCAGCAGCAGCGGGAGCAGCGTCGGCAGCCGGGGCGGCCGGAGCAGCTTCCTTGTTGCCACCGCAAGCAGCGAGGGCCAGCGCCAGCGCAGCGGCGCCAAAGGCGATTTTCACGTTCATCGGTCGATACCCCAAATTCAAGGTGTGGTGAGAAATCGCGGCCGGTCCGGCGGTGAAGTCGAACCCGTCCCGGTCCACGGCCCGGAATTGTACATACTTTCACGCACAATGCTCACGAAAGTTAGAGGCGTGGCACAGACGGGGCGATCCCCTCTACACTCGCGCGCGCCGGGCGCCATCTTCGCAGCCCGATTTCGGGGTGGATCATGCTGACCAACGACGCTCTGGACGCGCTTTTTCCCGCCCATTTGGCGGTCCTGACCGAAACCACCGCCCGCGCGCTGGAAGCGGCCGGGAGCGACGCGCTGGTGATCGGGGCAGGCTTCCTGCAGTACCGGTTTCTGGACGATACGACCCACCCGTTCGTCGCGAACCCCCACTTCAAGCTCTGGGCGCCGATCGACAACGCCCCCGGGTCCTTCCTGGTGCTCAGGCCGGGCTACAAGCCCCAGCTGCTGTTTCACCAGCCGGAAGACTACTGGCACAAGCCGCCCGTCCTGCCGACCGGGAGCTGGCTCGAGTGCTTCGACGTCCAGGTGATCCGCGATCCGGCCGCCGCCCGCCGCTACGTGCCGGCGGGGGCCGCCTTCGTCGGCGAGCCGTTCCACGGCATGGAAGGCTGGGGATTCGGGACCGTCAACCCGGACCCGCTGATGGCGGTGCTGCATTTTGCCCGCGCGTCCAAGACGCCGTACGAGCTCGCCTGTCTGCGGCGGGCCGCTGCAGCCGGCGCCCGGGCGCACCGCGCCGCGGCCCGCGCCTTTGCCGCGGGGGCGTCCGAGTACCAGATCCACCTCGCGTACCTCGCGGCGTCCGGCCACACCGAGGCGGGCCTGCCCTACCCGAACATCATCGCGCTGAACGAGGGCGCGGCCGTCCTGCACTACACCGAACTGCAGAGCGAGGCGCCGGCCGAGCGACGCTCGCTGCTGATCGACGCCGGCGCACAGTACCGCGGCTACGCGTCCGACATCACCCGCACCCATGCGGCCGCACCCGGCCCGTTCGCGGACCTGATCGCCGGCATGGACGCGCTCGAACTTAAGCTGTGCGAGATGGTGCGGCCGGGCGTGCACTACCCCGACATCCACCTGGCGGCACACCGGCTGATCGCCGAGCTGCTGGTCACCCAGCGCATCGTCAACTGTTCGGCGGACGCGGCCGTGGCGACCGAACTGACAGGCGTTTTCTTCCCGCACGGCATCGGCCACCTGCTCGGCCTGCAGGTGCACGACATCGGCGGCCATCAGACCGCGACGGAGGGTGGCACCACGCCGCCGCCCGCACCACATCGCTACCTGCGGCTCACGCGCACGCTGACCGCCGGCACCGTGGTCACGATCGAGCCCGGCCTGTACTTCATCGATCTGCTGCTTGCCAAGGCACGCGGCGACGCCCGCGGCCGCGACATCAACTGGCAACGGGTGGGAGAGCTTGCCCCCTACGGCGGGGTGCGCATCGAGGATGACGTCGTCGCGACGGCCGATGGCGCGGAGAACCTGACCCGCGACGCGTTCGCCGCGCTGGCGTAAAGGCGGCCGGCTGTACGCCGGACCACTGAGCGGTAGACTGGCCGCTGCCGCACAGAACCGGAGGTGCCATGCGCGCCCAGGTCACGCCGATCCTCATCAGTTGCCTGCTGCTCGCGGGCGCCTGCGGCCAACCGGCGGCGCCGTCGCTACCCGCTCCGCCAGCGGCTCCGGCAGCCGCAACACCGGCGCCCGCCGCCGCTCATCCCATGGCGCACCTGCCGCGGACGGTCGAGGACTGGGCTCAGGGCGCGATGCTGTTCAACGGCCTCGGGCACCTGCATCGGCCGATCACGACCCGGTCCGCCGAGGCCCAGGCGTACTTCGACCAGGGCCTGAGCCTGCTGTGGGCGTTCAATCATGACGAGGCGACCCGGTCGTTCGCCAGGGCCGCGACACTGGATGCTTCATGCGCCGCCTGTTTCTGGGGTGTGTCGCTGACACTGGGACCGAACTACAACCTGCCATTCCTCAGTGAGGAGCGCGCGAAGCTCGCCTACGCGGCACTGCAGCAGGCGCAGAGGAATGCGGCATCGGCGTCGCCCGTCGAGCAGGTGCTGGTCGCCGCGCTGGCGAAGCGCTATCCGAGCGACCGCGCGCTCGACCCGGTGGCGGCGCTACCGGTCATGACCGCCTACGCCGATGCGATGAGGGAGGTCGCCGGCCGCTTCCCCAGGGACCTCGATGTCCAGACCCTCTACGCCGAGTCGCTGATGAACCTCCACGCGTGGAAGCTGTGGAGTCCCGACGGCAAGCCCGCGCCCGGCACGAACGAGATCCTCGCGACGCTCGAATCGGTACTTGCCCAGGACCCGCAGCACCTCGGCGCCAACCACTACTACGTGCACGCGATCGAAGCCTCGCCGCATCCGCAAAAGGCCGCCGTCGCTGCCGAGCGACTCAAGACGCTGGCGCCCGCGGCGGGCCATCTGGTGCACATGCCCGCGCACATCCTGCAGCGACTGGGCCAGTACGAAGCCGCCGCCGAGGCGAATCGCGTCGCCGCGACGGCCGATGCCGCGTACGTCGCACTCACCCACCCGCCGGACTACTACCCGGTGATGTACAGCGCGCACAACTACCAGTTCCTCGCCTACTCAGCGGCCGCGGAAGGCCGCAAAGCCGAGACGATCGCGGCGGTGGACAGTTCGCGTGCCGTCGTGTCGGACGAGATGCTGCTCACGATGCCCGGCATGGACTGGTACGTAGCCGAGTCCTACGCGGCGAGGATACGGTTCGGCCTCTGGCAGGAAATGCTGGCGCTACCCGCGCCGCACCCGCAGTTGACCGGGCTTAACGTCGGCTACCTGTACGGCCGTGGCGTGGCGCTCGCAGCCATGGGACAGGTCGACGAGGCCCGTGCAACGCTGGCCAAGCTGAAGTCGCTGGCGGCGACGTTGCCGGCCGACACGCCGGCGGGCCAGAACACGCTCCAGGCCGTGACGGCCACCGCGATCCCGATCGTCGAGGCGCGCATCGCCGAGGCACAGGGGCGATCGGCCGAGGCGCTCGCGCTGCTGCGCCAGGCGGTCGCGGCCGAGGACCGGCTGACCTACGACGAGCCGAAGAACTGGTTCTTCCCGGCCCGCCACGTGCTAGGCGCGGCGCTGCTCAGGCACGGGGCTGCGAGCGAGGCGGAGAGCGTCTATCGCCTCGACCTGCAGCAGAGCCCCGCGAACGGCTGGGCACTGTATGGCCTCGCAATGGCGCTCAAGGCACAGGGCAGGCACGCCGAGGCGGTGAAGGTGGAGCAGCAGTTCACCGCCGCGTGGCGCCACGCCGATGTGACGCTGGCGACGTCGGCTTATTAGCCTCCCCGGCCGCCGGCGGATGTCGTTGTCCGCGCCGATGACGGCCGCGTCCAAAAAAAGGCCGGGGGGTTACCCCGGCCTACTACTATGGCGACTCGATGCCCTTGCGGGTCATCGAAATACGCCGGACTAACCTTTACCGGCTCAGGCCGCGGCCTTCTTGGCGCGGGGCTTCTTGGCAGCCGCGGCCGCCTCGCCTTCCGCCGCCGGCGCCTTCTTGGCGCGCTTCGGCTTCGCCTCCGCCACCGATTCCGTCGCCGCAGTGGCTACGACCGGTTTCTCGGTGAGCTGCATCAGCGCCATCGGCGCGGAGTCGCCCGGGCGCGGCTCCATCTTCAGGATGCGGGTGTAACCACCGGCGCGCGTGGCGAAACGCGGGCCGAGGTCGGTGAACAGCTTCTCGACCAGGCCCTCGTCGCGCAGCAGCGCGAACGCGCGGCGGCGGGCGGCCATGTTGTCCGACTTGCCCAGCGTAATCATCGGTTCGACGACCCGGCGCAGTTCCTTGGCCTTGGGGACGGTCGTGCGGATCGCCTCGTAGCGCAGCAGGGCTGCGGCGAGGTTCCTCATCAGCGCGTGGCGGTGCGAGCTGTTACGCGACAGCTGGCGACCGGAAAGGTGGTGACGCATGTGCTTCTCTTCGCTAAATGGCCGACGCTAGGTCAGGCCGTCTTGTATTCGTCTTCGCGACGCAGGGTCGGCGGCGGCCAGCCCTCGAGGCGCATCCCCAGCGACAGTCCGTGGCTCTCGAGGACTTCCTTGATCTCGGTAAGCGACTTCTTGCCCAGGTTCGGGGTGCGAAGCAGCTCGACCTCGGTGCGCTGCACCAGGTCGCCGATGTAGTGGATGTTCTCGGCCTTGAGGCAGTTGGCGCTGCGCACAGTGAGCTCGAGCTCGTCGACGGGGCGCAGCAGGATCGGGTCGAACTGCGTCTCGACCGTCTTGGAGGCGCCCTCTTCCTGGCCCTGCAGGTCCACGAACACCGACAGCTGATCCTTGAGGATCGCACCGGCGCGGCGGATGGCCTCCTCGGGGTCGATGGTGCCGTTGGTCTCGATGTCGATGATCAGCTTGTCGAGGTCGGTGCGCTGCTCGACGCGCGCGGACTCGACGTTGTAGGTCACGCGACGGACCGGCGAGAACGAGGCATCCAGCTGCAGACGGCCGATCGGGCGGGTCTGCTCGTCGAAGCTGCGGGCGACTGCCGGGCGGTAGCCGCGGCCGCGCTCGATCTTCAGCGTCATGTTCAGCTCGCCGGCCTTGGTCAGGTTGGCGATGATCAGTTCCGGGTTCAGGATCTCGACGTCGTGGTCGCCCTGGATATCGCCAGCGCGCACAGGGCCTGGGCCCTTCTTGACCAGACGCAGTTCCGACTCGTCACGCGAATGCATGCGCACGGCGACCTGCTTGAGGTTCAGCAGCACGTCGACGACATCTTCCTGCACGCCTTCGATCGAGGTGTACTCGTGGAGCACGCCGTCGATCTCGACTTCCGTGATCGCCGCACCGGGCAGCGACGACAGCAGCACGCGCCGCAGCGCGTTGCCGAGCGTGTGGCCGAAACCGCGCTCGAACGGCTCGATGACGACGCGCGCATGCCGGGGTCCCTGCTCGGTGACCTTGACGACTCGCGGCTTCAGAAATTCTGCGACTGATCCCTGCATAGGAGGCACCTGGGTCTGAAACTAACGACCCGCCGGACGGGCCGGCGGGCCAGGGATTCGATTACTTCGAGTACAACTCGACGACGAGGTTCTCGTTGATGTCCGGGAGAATTTCGTCCCTATCCGGGATCGACTTCAGCGTGCCCGTCATCTTCTTCTCGTCGACCAGCACCCAGTCCGGAAAGCCGGACGAGGCGGCGATCGCGAGAGCCGCGGCCACGCGGCCCTGGGCCTTGGCGTGCTCGCGGATCTCGACGACGTCACCGGCATTGCACTGGTACGACGCGACGTTCACGACCTTGCCGTTCACCGAAATGCCCTTGTGGGACACCAGCTGGCGCGCTTCCGCACGCGTGGACGCGAAGCCCATGCGGTAGACGACGTTGTCGAGTCGACGCTCGAGCGACTTCAGCAGGTTCTCACCCGTGGCGCCCGGACGACCGGCAGCCTTGTGGTAATAGTTGCGGAACTGCCGCTCAAGCACGCCGTACATGCGGCGCAGCTTCTGCTTCTCGCGAAGCTGAATGCCGTAATCCGACAGCCGCTGCTTGCGCTCGCCCTTGACGCCACCTGGCGGCACTTCGAGCTTGCACTTCGACTCGAGCGACTTGACGCCACTCTTCAGGAAAAGATCAGTGCCCTCGCGGCGCGAGAGTTTGCACTTGGGACCGAGATACCTAGCCATTGCGTTCCTCGAATAGGGTCGCGATTAAGCGCCCGTCAGACGCGCCGCTTCTTGGACGGACGGCAGCCGTTGTGCGGGATCGGGGTGACGTCCGCAATGCTGGTGATTTTCAGACCGCAGCCGTTCAGGGCGCGGACCGCGGATTCACGACCCGGGCCGGGGCCCTTCACGCGAACTTCGACGTTGCGAACGCCGTATTCCTGCGCGGCAACGCCAGCCTTTTCAGCCGCGACCTGCGCGGCGAATGGCGTGCTCTTGCGCGAACCACGGAATCCGCAGCCGCCGGACGTCGCCCAGGAGAGCGTGCCACCCTGCCGGTCGGTGATCGTGATGATCGTGTTGTTGAACGAGGCATGCACGTGAGCGATCGCATCGCTAACCTGACGCCGCGCCTTCTTTGCACGGGGCGCCTTCTTGTCGCCGCCGCCGCCCTGTTTCTGTTCAGCCATTCGCAGATATCCCTAGAAAGAAGTGGGGCTCAGGCCTTGCCCGGGGGCGCGTTGAGCTTGACCGCAGACTTGCGCGGACCCTTGCGGGTGCGTGCGTTGGTCCGCGTGCGCTGCCCGCGCATCGGCAGGCCCTTGCGATGGCGGATGCCACGGTAGGAGCCCATGTCCATCAGTCGCTTGATATTCATCGCGGTCTCGCGGCGAAGGTCGCCCTCGACCGTCACGCGCGCGATGAAGGAACGCAGCGCGGCGACCTCGGCCTCGGTGAGGTCCTTGGTCTTGGTGGTCGGTGCAACACCCGTGACTTCGCACGCATCGCGGGCCGTCTGCCGGCCGATACCGAAGATATGGGTGAGCCCAATGACAATGTGCTTGTTCATCGGGATGTTGATGCCGGCAATACGAGCCATGTGCTGCCCTGAAGAATGCGTTTGGAAGAACTACGTACTTTAGCCAAAAACCCGGATTTCCTCAACCGCCGCGGCGCTACAGACCCTTGTTTCGGTGCCTTATTGGGCATAACCCCATGAAAGCGTTGCCGAATTCAGAGCCTGACGGACCGGCTGGTTGCTGACCCCGGGTTAGCCCTGGCGCTGCTTGTGGCGAGCGTCAGAACAGATGATGTAAACGATGCCGCGACGACGAACGACCTTGCAGTTCTTGCAGATCTTCTTAACGGACGGACGGACTTTCATGTCTCAGAACCTCGGGGGAGCGCCGCTCGCCGCGCCTAGCGCGACGAGCCCGAACGGCCAGCGCCGCGCAGGTTGGCTTTCTTGATCAGACCGGAATACTGGTGCGAAACCATGTGGGCATTGAGCTGGGCGATGAAGTCCATCACGACGACCACGATGATCAGCAGTGAGGTGCCACCGAAGTAGAACGGCACGTTACCCCACGAAATGAGCAGTTCAGGCAGCAGGCAGACGCCGGTCACGTAGATCGCACCCCACAACGTGAGGCGCGTCAGCACGCGATCGATGTACTCGCCAGTCTGCTGGCCAGGACGGATGCCCGGAATGAAGGCGCCGCCCTTCTTCAGATTTTCCGCAGTCTCGCGCGAGTTGAACACGAGGCCGGTGTAGAAGAAGCAGAAGAACACGATCAGCGCGCTGTAGATCAGCATGTGCAGCGGCTGGCCATAGCCAAGCGAGGCGGCGATGTTCTGCATCAGCGCCTTGAAGCCACCGGAAACGCCGCTGTCGCCGGCGCCGCTACCGGCGAAATTCGCAAGTGTCGCCGGGAACAGCAGCAGCGACGAGGCGAAGATCGGCGGGATCACGCCCGACATGTTGAGCTTGAACGGCAGGTGGCTCGACTGCCCCGCGAGCATCTGGCGGCCAACCATGCGCTTGGCATAGTTCACGGCGATGCGGCGCTGGCCGCTCTCGACCCACACGACGAAGAAGGTGACCGCCGCCACGAGCAGCGCGAGGATGATCACGAAGGCCGGATTCATCTCGCCGGTGTTCATCTGGGTGAGCGTGTTGCCCAGCGCCGCCGGCAGGCCCGCGATGATTCCCGACAGGATGATCATCGAGATGCCGTTGCCGATGCCGCGCTCGGTGATCTGCTCGCCCAGCCACATGAGGAACATGGTGCCGGTCGTCAGCGTCACCGTCGCGACGCCGATGAAATACCAGCCCGGGTTCAAGACCACGCCCTGGTTCTGGAACGCGTACGCAGCACCCGCACCCTGGAACAGGGCGAGCACGACGGCGGCCCAGCGGGTCAACTGCGTGACGCGGCGACGACCGGCCTCGCCTTCCTTCTTCCACTCCGCCCACGGCGGATACACCACCGCGACCATCTGGATGATGATCGAGGCCGAGATGTACGGCATCACGCCGAGCGCAAAGATGGACAGTCGCGACAGGGCGCCGCCCGAGAACATGTTGAACAGCCCGAGGATGGTGCCTTCCTGCTCCTGGAAGAACTTCGATAGGGCGATCGGATCGATGCCCGGCGTAGGGATGAACGTCCCCACCCGATAGACGATCAGGCCGCCCAGCAGGAACAGCAGGCGCTGGCGGATCTCGGTGAGCCGTGAGGCGTCACCCAGACCAGCAAGAGCGTTGGAACTGTTGGACGTCACGGAGGGTTACTCGAACTTGCCGCCGGCTGCCTCGACGGCAGCGCGAGCGCCCTTGGTGGCGGCCAGGCCACGCACCGTGACGGCGATCTCGATCTTCCCCGAGAGGATGATCTTGACCTTTTCCACGCCGGCGGGAATCTGGCTCGAGGCCTTGAGGGCCGCAAGATCGACGGCACCGCCATTCTTGGCGGCGACCTTCGCCAGCGTGTCGAGCGTGATCTCGCCGCGGGTGGGTTTCACGTGCGAGATGAAGCCCATCTTCGGCAGGCGACGCTGCAGCGGCATCTGGCCACCCTCGAAGCCAACCTTGTGGTAGCCACCCTTGCGGGCGCGCTGACCCTTGACGCCGCGGCCACAGGTCTTGCCCTGGCCAGCGGAGGCGCCGCGACCCACGCGCAGGCGGGGCTTCTTGCTGCCCTCGGCAGGGCTCATCGTGTTGAGTTTCATGGCTCTAGATTCCTCAGGCCTTCTCGACGACGACCAAGTGCGAAGCGTGATTGATCATCCCGCGGTTGGCGGCCGTGTCGATCACCTCGACCGTGTGGCCGATGCGCCGCAGCCCTAATCCCCGCACACAGGCCTGGATGTTCTTGAGCTGTCCAGCCGTGCTCTTCTTCTGCGTGACCTTGATCTTGCCGCTCATGATCGCTTCCTTAAGGGATGCCTGGCCTTAGGCCAGGATCTCCTCGACCGTCTTGCCACGCTTGGCCGCGATCGCGTCCGGGGACGCCATCAGCGACAGGGCATTGAACGTCGCGCGAACGACGTTGATGGGGTTGCGCGAACCGTAGCTCTTGGCGAGCACGTTGCGCACACCCGCGCACTCGAACACCGCGCGCATGCCGCCACCGGCGATGACGCCCGTACCGTCCGACGCGGGCTGCATGTAGACGCGAGTCGTTCCATGGCGGCCCTTGACCGCGTAGTGGATCGATTCCGCTCGCAGCGGCACGCTCAGCATGTTCTTGCGGGCCTGCTGCATCGCCTTCGCGATCGCAGTGGGCACCTCGCGTGCCTTGCCGTAGCCGAAGCCAACGCGGCCCGCGCCGTCGCCGACGACGGTGAGCGCCGTGAAGCCGAACTGCCGACCGCCCTTGACGACTTTAGCCGTGCGATTGACCGCAACGAGCTTTTCCATCAGGTCGTCGCCGCTGGCCGTCTTTTCCGGTCTCGCCATGGTTAGATCCCTGCTTACAAATTCTGCTTAGAAAACCAGCCCGCCCTCGCGGGCGGCGTCGGCCAGCGCTTTGACGCGGCCGTGATAGCGGAAGCCCGCACGATCGAAGGCGACGGTCGTGATGCCAGCGGCCTTGGCGCGCTCCGCAATCACCTTGCCAACCGCCGCGGCGGCCACGACGTTGCCCGTGGACTTCAGATCCGCACGAACCGCTGCCTGCACCGTCGAGGCCGAGACGAGCACCTTGCCGCCCTCGCCGTCGATGATCTGGGCATACATGTGCTGCGGCGTGCGATGCACGGTAAGACGCGCGACACGAAGCTCGCGGATCTTTGCTCGGGTGCGGGTAGCGCGTCTCAGACGCGTTCCCTTTTTGTCGATGATTTTCTTCATGGCGGCCTACTTCTTCTTGGCTTCCTTGAGCTCAATCTTCTCGCCCGCGTAGCGGACGCCCTTGCCCTTGTACGGCTCGGGGGGACGGAAGCCGCGAATGTCGGCAGCGACCTGTCCGAGCTTCTGCCGATCCGAGCCCTTGATCAGGATCTCGGTCTGGGTCGGCGTCTCTATCGTGATGCCTTCAGGCACCGGATACGCGACCGGGTGCGAGAAGCCGAGCGTCAGGTTCAGGGTCTTGCCCTGAACCGCGGCGCGGTAGCCGACGCCGACGAGTTCGAGCTTGCGCTCGTAGCCCTTGCTGACACCGACGGCCATGTTCGCCAGATGCGCACGAGTCGCGCCGGCCAACGCCCAAAGGGCAGTGGTCGGAGTCGACTTGATCTGCACGGTCAGCGTCTGCTGGTCCTGGGCCACGGCAATGCCGTCGACGAGGTTCAGCGACAGGCTGCCCTTGGCACCCTTCATCGTCACGCTGTCCGACGCGATCGCGGCAGTCACGCCCTGCGGCAGCGGAACGGGCTTCTTAGCAACTCTGGACATGATCGATCCTTTACGAAACCAGGCCCAGGACTTCGCCGCCCTGGCCTACCGCACGGGCCTGACGATCCGTCATGACGCCCCGCGAGGTCGAAACGATCGCGATACCGAGACCGCCGAGAACCTTGGGGATCTCGGTCTTGCCGCGGTACGCGCGCAGCCCCGGGCGGCTGACTCGCTCGATGCGCTCGATCACGGGACGTCCCTCGTGATACTTCAGCAGCAGCGTCAGCGTCGCCTTCGCGCCGTCGGCAGTAGTGGTGTAGCCGGCGATATAGCCCTCGTCACGCAGCAGCTTCGCAATCGACACCTTCAGCTTCGACGCCGCGCAGCTGACTTCCGTCTTGCGGGCAGCCTGGCCGTTGCGGATGCGCGTGAAGAGATCGGCAATGGGATCAGTCATGCTCATGAACGGGTCCTCACCAGCTCGCCTTGCTCAGACCGGGAATCTCGCCCCGGTTCGCGGCCTCGCGCAGCTTGGTGCGCGCGAGCCCGAACTTGCGGTAAACGCCCCGCGGGCGACCGGTGACCGAGCAGCGGTTGCGCTGGCGGTTCGGATTGGAGTCACGCGGCATCTTCTGCAGCATTTCCTGCGCGGCGACGCGCTGCTCCGGAGTGCTCTTCGGAGCACGGATGATCTGACGAAGCTTCGCGCGCCGGGTTGCGTGCTTCTTCGCCAGAGCTTCGCGCTTCTTCTCGCGCATGAGCATGTTGGTCTTGGCCATTGCCGTTACCTTTGCAGACTGCTGATCGGCTTACTTGCGGAAGGGGAAGCTGAACGCTGTCAGCAGCGCCTTCCCCGACTTGTCATCAAACGCCGTCGTCGTGATGGTGATATCCATGCCCCGGACCTTGTCGACCTGGTCGTACTGGATCTCGGGGAAGATGATCTGTTCCTTGACGCCGAAGTTGTAGTTGCCACGACCGTCGAACGAACGCGGCGAGACGCCACGGAAGTCGCGAATTCGCGGCATCGCGACACTGATCAGGCGGTCGAGGAACTCGTACATGCGCGCGCCACGCAGCGTGACCTTCGCGCCGATGACGAGGCCCTCACGCAGCTTGAACGACGCGATCGACTTGCGCGACTTGCAGAGCAGCGGCTTCTGGCCGGTGATCTTGATCAGGTCCGCGACCGCGTTGTCCATCAGCTTCTTGTCAGCCACGGCTTCGCCGACGCCCATGTTGACCGTGATCTTTTCGATCTTCGGCACTTCCATGGGATTGGTGAGTGCGAGCTCGGTCATGAGCTGCGGCACGACGACTTCCTGATAATGCTTTTGGAGCCTGGTCATGATGCTCGAGTCCTGTGTCCTGTTTGAAGAGCGACGACGCCTCAGGCGTCGACGACCTCTCCGTTCGACCTGAAGACGCGCACCTTGCGGCCATCGTCCAGCTTCTTGTAACCGATGCGGTCACCCTTCTTCGTAGCCGGGTTGAACAGCATGACGTTCGACGCGTTGATGGCCGCTTCCTTCTGCACGATGCCGCCGGCGACGCCCGCCTGCGGATTCGGCTTCGTGTGTTTCTTGACCATGTTCACGTTCTCGATGACGAGCGTGTCGTCATCGTTTACGCGGATCACGGTGCCCTGGCGGCCCTTGTCGCGCCCGGTCGTCACGATGACGCGGTCGCCCTTGCGAATTCTGTGCATGTTCTGTGTCTCCGTCTCTGTGCCGCGGTCCCTTACAGGACCTCGGGAGCGAGCGAGATGATCTTCATGAACTGCGCGGTGCGCAGCTCGCGCGTCACTGGCCCGAAGATACGGGTGCCGATCGGCTCCAGCTTGTTGGTCAGGAGAACGGCGGCGTTCCCATCGAAGCGGATCAGCGACCCGTCCGCGCGACGCACACCGAAACGGGTACGCACGACGACGGCGTCGTAGACCTCGCCCTTCTTGACCTTGCCGCGCGGGATGGCGTCCTTGACGCTCACCTTGATCACGTCGCCAACGCTCGCATAGCGCCGCTTCGAACCGCCCAGCACCTTGATACACATCAAGCTCTTGGCGCCGCTGTTGTCAGCCGCCGCAAGCAGGGTCCGCGTCTGGATCATGTCGGTATTTCCCTAGTACTTCAGCGAGCGCCGCGCGCCACGACGCGAACGAGCTTGTAGCTCTTGCGACGCGAGAGCGGACGGCACGGGGCGATGGCCACCGTGTCCCCGGCCTGGCACTCGTTGTTCTCGTCGTGGGCGAGCAGCTTGGTCGTGCGACGAACGTACTTGCTGTACGTCGGGTGCTTGATCAGGCGCTCGATCTCCACCGCGATGGTCTTGTCCATCTTGGTGCTGACCACACGACCGGTGAGCGTGCGCTCGGCGGCGGCCGCCGGCGTCACGGTTGAAATCTCGGCGGACATCAGGCCTTACCTCCGACACGCTTCTGGCTGAGCGCCGTCTTAATGCGCGCAACGTTCTTGCGCACTTTGCCGAACTGGTCCGGCTTCGCCGGTTGGCCGGCAGCAGCGGCCATCCGCAGGTTGAACTGCTCGCGACGCAGCTTCAGGAGTTCTTCCGTCAGCTGTTCGGGCGTCTTGGTGGCGAGATCTTTAAAGCTCATGAGCGTTCCTCTGCCTGCTCAGCGGATCTGGCGCTTGACGAAAATGGTCGGCACCGACAGCTTGGCCGAAGCCAGCCGGAACGCCTCGCGGGCGCTCTCCTCGGTGATGCCTTCCATCTCGAACAGCACCTTGCCGGGCAGCACGCGCGCTACCCAGTACTCGACGTTGCCCTTGCCGCTGCCCATTCGGACTTCGAGCGGCTTGGCGCTGACCGGAATGTCCGGGAAGACCCGGATCCAGATCTGGCCACCACGCTTCACGTAGCGGGTCATTGCACGACGCGCCGCCTC
>JANXQL010000059.1 GCA_025356815.1 Pseudomonadota bacterium | reverse complement strand
CTTGCGAGCCGGGGTTGCAAGCTCACCGTGCTGCCGGCGCAAACCACGGCTGAAGAAGCAATGGCGCTGAAACCCGATGGCATATTCCTGTCGAACGGCCCCGGCGATCCCGAGCCCTGCGACTACGCGATTCATGCGATCGGCAAATTGCTGGACGCCGGCGTGCCGACTTTCGGCATCTGTCTGGGGCATCAGTTGCTGGGACTCGCCAGCGGCGGCCGTACCGTCAAGATGAAGTTCGGCCACCATGGCGCCAACCACCCGGTGCAGGATCTCGAGACCGGCCGGGTCATGATCACCAGCCAGAACCACGGCTTCGCCGTCGACGAGGCGACCCTGCCGCCGAACGTTCGGGCGACGCACCGCTCGCTGTTCGACGGCTCGCTGCAGGGCATCGAATTCACCGACCGGCCGGCGTTCAGCTTTCAGGGACACCCGGAAGCGAGTCCCGGGCCGCGCGACGTCGCCGGGCTCTTCGATCACTTCATCGACCTCATGGTGCGTCGCCTGCACGGGCAGCTGAAGATCCGCGACGCCAAGATCGCGCGCCCCGCCGGCGCCCCCGAAGCCTGACGATATCCAAAAGCGACATGCCCAAGCGCAACGACCTGAAGAGCATCCTGATCATCGGCGCCGGTCCGATCGTCATCGGTCAGGCCTGTGAGTTCGACTACTCCGGCGTGCAGGCCTGCAAGGCGCTGCGGGAGGAGGGCTACCGCGTGGTCCTCGTCAACTCCAATCCCGCCACGATCATGACCGACCCGGAGATGGCGGACTGCGTCTACATCGAGCCGGTCAACTGGCGCACGGTCGCCCGGATCATAGAGAAGGAGCGTCCCGACGCACTGCTGCCGACGATGGGCGGCCAGACGGCGCTCAACTGCGCTCTCGACCTGGTGCGCGAGGGAGTGCTCGAGCGGTTCGACTGCGAGCTGATCGGTGCCTCGGCCGCGGCCATCGACATGGCCGAGGACCGCGAACTGTTCCGCCAGGCGATGGCCCAGATCGGCCTGGAGACGCCGCGCGCGCGCATCGCGCACAGTGTCGAGGAGGCGCTCGCGGCGCAGGCCGAGATCGGCTATCCGGCCGTGATCCGCCCGTCGTTCACGCTCGGCGGGTCCGGCGGCGGCATCGCCTACAACCGCGAGGAACTCGAGGCGATCGTCGCCCGCGGACTCGACGCCTCGCCGACCAGCGAGGTGCTGCTCGAGGAATCGGTGCTTGGTTGGAAGGAGTACGAGATGGAGGTGGTCCGCGACTCCGCGGACAACTGCATCATCGTCTGCTCGATCGAGAACCTCGATCCGATGGGCGTCCACACCGGCGACTCGATCACCGTCGCCCCCGCCCAGACGCTCACCGACAAGGAATACCAGCGCCTGCGCGACGCCTCGATTGCGGTGCTGCGCAAGATCGGCGTCGACACCGGCGGCTCCAACGTGCAGTTCGCAGTCAGCCCCGTCGACGGTCGCGTGCTGGTCATCGAGATGAACCCGCGCGTGTCGCGATCCTCTGCGCTCGCCTCCAAGGCGACGGGCTTCCCGATCGCGAAGGTCGCGGCGAAGCTTGCCGTGGGCTACACGCTCGACGAGCTGAAGAACGAGATCACCGGCGGCGCGACGCCCGCCTCGTTCGAACCGTCGATCGACTACGTGGTGACCAAGATCCCGCGTTTCACGTTCGAGAAGTTCCCCGGCGCCAACACCCGCCTGACCACGCAGATGAAGTCGGTCGGCGAGGCGATGGCGATCGGCCGGACCTTCCAGGAGTCGGTGCAGAAGGCGCTGCGCAGCCTCGAGACCGGGCTGACCGGCTTCGACGAGCACATCACGCTGCCGCTCAACGACGAGCGCGAGGCGGACCTCGTCACCGAGCTGCGCCATCCCGGCGCAAACCGGCTGCTGTGCGTCGCCGACGCGTTCCGTGCCGGCTGGTCGCTCGAGCGCCTGCACGAGCTGACCAAGATCGATCCCTGGTTCCTGGTGCAGATCGAGCACCTGGTGCGGGAGGAGGGCGTGATTCGCGAGGGCGGGCTTGCCGCGCTCGCCGCGGCGCGCCTGCGCCAGCTCAAGCGCAAGGGCTTCTCCGACGCGCGCATCGCGAAGCTGCTCGGCATCGACGAAAGCGCGATCCGCCAGCGCCGCCACGGCCTCGGCATACACCCGGTCTACAAGCGCGTCGACAGTTGCGCCGCAGAATTTGCCACGACCACCGCCTACCTGTACTCGACCTACGAGGAGGAGTGCGAAGCGCTGCCCACCGACCGGCGCAAGATCGTGATCCTCGGTGGCGGCCCCAACCGCATCGGCCAGGGCATCGAGTTCGACTACTGCTGCGTGCACGCGGCGCTCGCGCTGCGCGAGGACGGGTTCGAGACCATCATGGTCAACTGCAACCCGGAAACCGTTTCGACCGACTACGACACCTCGGACCGGCTGTACTTCGAGCCGCTGACCTTCGAGGACGTCATGGAGGTCATCGCCAAGGAGAAGCCCGAGGGCGTGATCGTGCAGTACGGTGGACAGACGCCGCTGAAGCTGTCGCGCGCGCTCGCCGCGGCCGGCGCGCCGATCATCGGCACGACGCCGGATGCGATCGACGTCGCCGAGGACCGCGAGCGATTCCAGCAGCTGATTCAGGCGCTCGGGCTCAAGCAGCCCGCGAACGCCACCGCGCGCGCCGAGGAACAGGCCGTGGCGCTTGCGCGCGAGGTGGGCTACCCGCTGATCGTCCGGCCCTCGTACGTGCTCGGTGGTCGCGCGATGGAGGGGGTCTTCAACGAAGACGACCTGCGCACCTACATGACCGAGGCGGTCAAGGTCTCCAACGACAGCCCGGTGCTGCTCGACCGCTTCCTCGACCTCGCCACCGAGGTCGACGTCGACGCGATCTGCGACGGCAAGGATGTGCTGATCGGCGGCATCATGGAGCACATCGAGCAGGCCGGCGTGCACTCGGGCGACTCGTCCTGTTCGCTGCCGCCGTACGCGCTCTCCCCGGCCGTGCAGAACGAGCTGCGCGAGCAGACACGGCGCATGGCGAAGGCGCTGAACGTCGTGGGACTGATGAACGTGCAGTTCGCGATCCAGAACGGCATCGTCTACGTGCTCGAGGTCAATCCGCGCGCCTCGCGTACGGTGCCGTTCGTCTCCAAGGCGACGGGCCGCCCGCTGGCCAAGATCGCCGCGCGCGTGATGGCCGGCCAGTCGCTGGCCGCGCAGGGCGTGCACGACGAGATCATTCCGGGTTTCTACTCGGTCAAGGCGCCGGTCTTCCCGTTCGCCAAGTTCCCCGAGGCCGACCCGATCCTCGGCCCCGAGATGAAGTCCACCGGCGAGGTGATGGGTACCGGGCGCACCTTCGGCGAGGCTTACGCCAAGGCGCAGGCGGGCGCGGGCGTCGTGCTGCCGCGTCGCGGTGTGTGCCTGATCTCGGTGCGCGAGCGCGACAAGCCGCTCGCGATCGGCCTCGCGCGTGAGCTGATCGCGCGCGGCTTCGAGCTCATCGCCACCGACGGCACGTGCAAGGCGATCGCCGCCGCAGGCATCGAGTGCCGGCGCGTGCTGAAGGTCCGCGAGGGACGCCCGCATATCGTCGACATGATCAAGAATGACGAGATCGACCTGATCGTCAACACGACCGAGGGCAAGCAGGCGGTGCGCGAGTCGCGCTCCATCCGCCGCGAGGCGGTCGCCCGCAAGGTCACCTACTACACGACACTGGCGGCGGCGCGGGCGACCTGCGAGGCGCTCGATCACCTGGAGGAAGTCGAGGTGAACCGTCTGCAGGATCTGCACAAGGAGTTACTGGCGTGAAGCGAAGCCCGATCACGATCCGTGGCGCGGAGCGCCTGCGGGCCGAGCTCAAGCGCCTGAAGTCCGAGGACCGGCCGACCGTCATCAAGGCGATCGCCGAGGCGCGCGGCCACGGCGACCTGTCCGAGAACGCCGAGTACCATGCGGCCCGCGAGCAGCAGGGCTTTATCGAGGGGCGCATCAACGAGATCGAGCAGCGTCTGGGCAACAACGAGATCATCGACGTCTCGAAGCTGCCACAGACCGGCCGCGTCGTGTTCGGCGTCACCGTCGAGCTCGAAGGCCGCGACGACGGCGCTCGCGTCACTTACCAGATCGTCGGCGCGGACGAGGCGGACATCCGCCAGGGCCTGATCGCCATCACCTCGCCGATCGCGCGCGCGCTGGTCGGCAAGGAGGAAGGCGACATCGTCGATGTGCAGGCCCCGGGTGGAGTGCGTTCGTACGAGATCGTCAAGGTCCGCTACGAGTGAGAGCGGGTCCGCGGCTGATCCTCGCGCTGTGGGCCGGTGGCCTGGTGACCATCGGCGGCGTGGTCGCGCCGACGCTGTTCGCGACCCTCGACGACCGGGCCCTGGCGGGGCGGATCGCCGGCAGCCTGTTCCACGTCGCAACCCTCGGTTCGGTGCTGCTGTGCCTGCTGCTGCTGCTGGTCGAACGGCACGTGCAGGTGTCGCGGCCGACGGGGCGCCAGATGATCGGGCGGGTGGCGCCCGTGCTGCTGCTCGCCTCCAGCGAGTGGCTGGTGCGGCCGCTTTTGGAGGCGGCGCGCGCCACCGGCGGCAGCACATCGGGGCAGTTCGCGCTCTGGCACGGCGTCTCTACGCTGCTGTACGTGGCGGCAAGCGCCTGGATCGTCGCGACGCTGGCGGCCGAACTGCGCCGCTGAGCGTCGCCCCGCGGACGGGCGTGTTCGGCGACGGCGGGTCGCGGCGGTCCAGGACGGGTGGCGGCGCGGACTCCGGCGTCGGCCGGCAGCCGGGCCGTCCCCGGCGTCAGTCCGGGATGACGATCTTCGACAGCTTCGGGTGCGGGCGGAAGTACAGCGCGACGTTGCCGATCCGCTGTACCACGGTGCTGCGCGTCCGGGCCGCGAGCTCGTCCAGTGCCGTGTCGCGGATCTCCCGCTCGCCGACCCGGGCACGGACCTTCACCAGCTCGTGGTCAGTCAGGGCGCGTTCCATCTCGGTGGCGACCGCGTCGGTCAGCCCCGAATTGCCGAGGTTCACGATCGGGTGCAGCGCATGTCCGAGACGCCGCAGGTGCTTCTTTTGTCGTTCGTTGAGTTGCATCGCGGCATTATAGGGACCTTCCGGTTCCCGTTCAGGTCTGATCGAGCATGGCAAAGCGCAGTAAATCCAGCGAACGGTGGCTGAAGGAGCACGCCTCCGACGCCTACGTTCAGCGCGCCAGGAAGGAGGGATTCCGCTCGCGGGCCGCCTTCAAGCTCGAGGGACTGGATCAGGCGGAGCGCCTGCTGCGCCCGGGGATGGTGATCGTGGACCTCGGCGCGGCCCCCGGTGGCTGGAGCCAATATGCCGGTAAGGTATTGAATGGTAAGGGGTCTGTGCTCGCGCTGGACATCCTGCCCATGGATGCCCTGAACGGCGTCACCTTCATCCTTGGCGACTTTCGCGAACCCGGACCGCTCGCCGAGCTGACCGCGGCGCTGGCCGGACGAGGTGTCGATCTTGTGATGTCCGACATGGCCCCCAATATGAGTGGCATTGATGCTGTCGACCAGCCGCGGCAGTTGCATCTGGCGGAACTTGCCCTCGAGTTCAGCCGCGAACACCTCAAGCCCGGAGGGGTGTTTCTGGCGAAGGTGTTCCAGGGGGCTGGCTTTGACGAATTCATCAAGGCGGTGCGCCGGGATTTCGTGAAGGTCAAGATGAAGAAACCCCCCGCGTCGCGGGCGCGCAGTGCCGAAATGTACCTGCTGGCGACGGGCCGGCGTATCCTGTAGCGTCCCCACGATGCTGACTCTGAGCCCCCCCGGGAGCTTGCTTTGAACGATTTGACGAAGAACATCATTCTCTGGGTCGTCATCGCGGTCGTACTGCTCGCGGTGTTCTCGAACTTTGGCGGACGGCCCGGGGTCAGCCCGGAGATGCCGTACTCGCAGTTCCTGACCGAGGTCGAGAACAACTCGATCAAGGCCGCGACCATCAAGGGCGAGATGATCGTCGGTACCCGCACCAGCGGCGAGGCGTTCTCCACCTACAGCCCGGAGACCGACAACACCGAGCTGATCACCTTCCTGAAGAAGCACAGCGTCACCTTCGGCGCAGCCCCGCCGGAGCGGCAGGGCGTGCTGATGCAACTGTTCCTGTCGAGCTTCCCGATCCTGCTGCTAATCGGCGTCTGGGTGTACTTCATGCGCCAGATGCAGGGCGGCGCCGGTGGCCGCGGCGCGATGAGCTTCGGCAAGAGCCGCGCGCGCCTGCTCAACGAGGACCAGGTGAACGTCACCTTCGCCGACGTCGCGGGCGTCGAGGAGGCGAAGGAGGAGGTCAAGGAGATCGTCGACTTCCTCAAGGATCCGGCCAAGTTCCAGAAGCTCGGCGGCAAGATCCCCAAGGGCGTGCTGATGGTCGGCAGCCCGGGCACCGGCAAGACCCTGCTCGCGCGCGCAATCGCGGGCGAGGCGAAGGTGCCGTTCTTCACGATTTCAGGCTCCGACTTCGTCGAGATGTTCGTCGGCGTCGGCGCCT
>JANXQL010000036.1 GCA_025356815.1 Pseudomonadota bacterium | reverse complement strand
GTCCGCTCAGCTACATGATGGACGTGACCGAGGAGCACTGGGATCAGGTCATCGACGTGAACCTGCGCTCCGCGCTGTTTTGCTCGAAGTTCGCCCTCCCTGAGCTGCGGCGCTCCCGGGGCAACATCGTGATGGTCGCGTCGATCGCCGGGCTCTGCGCGGGACCTACGGACAGTTTCGTCTATGCCATCTCGAAAGGCGGGATGGTCAACATGACAAAGGCGCTAGCCATCGAGCTCGCCCCGGATGGCGTGCGCGTCAACGCCGTCTGCCCGGGCTACATAGACACGCCGATGATCCAGTCGGAGAACGTTGCCACCGGCGGCCAAGTGCACGCGTTCATCCGCGAGACGACGCCCCTGAGACGCGTCGGCACCGTCAGGGAATGCGCCTCATCCGTCCTCTACTTCGCCTCGGAGCTCGGCGGCTACTGCACAGGCGCGATTCTCTCCAACGATGGCGGTTGCATGGCCAATGGTAGCTGGGGGGGTGCAAACGCAAGCGCCCTCGCCATACCGCAGGCGGCCTATGTTCCAACGCCGCAGCACGGCTGAGCGGAGGCCGGGACACGCATGACCGCCATGTTCGATTTCACCGGACGCCGGGTGCTGATCACCGGCAGTACGCTCGGCATCGGCCGGGCGGCTGCCGAGGCATTCCTGTCGCTGGGCGCCACGGTGGCGGTGAATGGCCGCACCACGGATTCAGTGCACCGCACGATAGCGGAAATGGGGGGCGGGCCGCGGCTGATTGCCGCGCCCGGTGACCTGTCGGTGTCGGAGCAGCGACGGAGCACGGTGTCTCGCGCCTTGGCGGATCTGGGGGGCCTCGACGTCCTCGTGAACAACGCCGGCCGCGGCGACGACTGCCTTGTCGACGACCTTACCGAGGAATACTGGCAGCGCATGGTTGACCTGAATCTCAAGGCGGGTTTCTTCACATCACAGGCCTGCGTACCTGAACTTCGCAGGTCCCGTGGAAACATCATCCACGTGAGCTCAATCCTCGGCCTCACGGCGGGGCCGCCGGGGTCGGTGGTCTATGCCACGACGAAGGGCGCAGTTACGCAGATGACGCGAATGATGGCCCTGGCGCTGGCGCCGGACGGCATCCGAGTCAACGCGTTCTGTCCGGGCTGGATCGACACGCCTATGATTCAGCGCGACAACGCCGCTGCGGGTGGCGATGCGCTCTACAAGTATATCGCACGCGTCGCGCCCGTCGGCCGCGTAGGCACGCCGCAGGAAGCGGTCGGCGCCATTCTGTACTTCGCCGCGTCGGTGAACTCGTACACGACCGGCGCCATTCTGTCGGCCGACGGCGGGTTGGCGGCCGGCCACTGATCCACGTGCGGCGAGATCCTTCCCGCCGAGGCAGCAGCGAACCGCGGATCGTACTCGGGACAAGTCAGAGGAGTTCGTGATGGTGACCAAGATTCATGAAGCCGGCGCGGCAGCGTCTGCACTCGAGCAGCTCGATCGCGCGGACGTCCTGCACGGCTTCTCCGCGCCGTGCGCCCAGGCCAGCAACGAGGTCGTGGTGGTGCGCGAGGCCAAGGGCATGCGTGTGATCGACGAACGGGGTCGGGAATTTCTCGACGCCGGGGGCGGCCTGTGGTGCATGAACGTCGGCTACGGCCGCCCGTCCATCGCCGCCGCCGCGGCGGCACAGATGGAGAAGCTGCCGTACTTCCACAGCTTCGGCAACTTCTCGAACGAACCGATGATCCGACTCTCCGAGCGGTTGCTTAAGCTCGCGCCGGCTGGGATGGCGCGCGTCGTGTTCGCGTCGAGTGGTTCGGAGGCGAACGACACTCAAATCAAGATCATTCGCAGGTACAACAACCTGCTCGGCCGACCGCTCAAGAAGAAGATCATCGCTCGCCTGAGCAGCTATCACGGATCGACGGTCGCGGGTGCCAGCCTCAGCGGACTGCCGATGATGCACAAGACATTCGACCTGCCGATTCCCGGAATCCTCCACACGCTCGCCGCCGACTACCACCGCCGCCCCGTGGATGTGACCACTCCCGAGGCCTATACGCGTCATCTCATCAATGCGCTGGTACAGATGATCGAGAAGGAAGGCCCGGAAACTATCGCCGCGTTCATCGCCGAGCCCGTCACCGGGACGGGGGGCGTGCTGGTGCCCCCGCCCGGCTACTTCACGGCGATCCGCCAGGTCCTAGAACATTACGACATCCTTATGGTTGCCGATGAGGTCATCACCGGATTCGGTCGCACCGGGAACTGGTTTGCGAGCCCCGGCCTTGACATCAAGCCGGACCTAATATCGATCGCAAAGGGCCTGACCAGCGGCTATTTCCCGATGTCGGGCTGCCTAATATCGTCCAAGGTCGCCGACGTGCTGTACGCGGACAAGAGTGCGGACGCAATGTTCGCGCATGGCTTTACGTGGTCCGGGCATCCGGTCGGCGCCGCCGTCGCGCATGCCAATCTCGACCTCATGGAGGCGGAGGACCTGCCGGGCAACGCCGCGACGGTCGGCGACTATTTGCTGTCCAGGCTCCTCGAAGCGTTTGGCGAGCACCCGCTCGTCGGCGAGATCCGTGGCCGGGGCCTGCTGATCGGCGTCGAACTCGATGGGGACCGCGGCGCACGCCGGCCTTTCGCAGATACGCATCGCGTCGGCGGCTTCCTGAGTCGCGCCTGCTTTGAGGAACGACTGCTAGTGCGTGGCGGACATGGGCGCGTACTGGCCGCATTCGCGCCACCCTTGCTGGCCACCCGAGCTGACGCGGATGAAATCGTGACCCGGTTCGGTCGTGCACTCGACCGAGTCTCGACGAACGTCGAAGCCGCGGGACTAGCGGCGTAACTGTGGCGCGCACCAGGCACCCGGCGACCGCGTCGTGCCGTAGGGCAGGCACTCCATGCGCCGTCACGCCTGCAGGCCTTGCATTTCGGGGCCCGCCCGCACCGAATGACCGCTTCTATACTGTCCGGGCCCACTGCCTCTGGCGGAGATCCTGATGCCGAAAAAACGCGAGCTGATCCGGTGGCTGGCGATGACCGTCGTGGTCCTGTTGTCGTTGCCGGCAGTCGCCAGCGGGGACCTCAACATCCTCAGTTGGGAGGGCTACGCGGACGCTAACTTCGTCAAGCCGTTTGAAAAGGCTACGGGGTGCCGGGTGTCGGCCACCTATGTCGGCTCGAATGACGAATTCATCGCCAAAATCATCGCCGGCGGGGGTGCCTACGACCTGATTACGCCGTCGAATGATACGACAATGCGTCTCATCGATGCCGGCGCGGTCGAGCCGGTGGACCGTAGCCGTATCACGTCGATGAAGGATTTCTTCCCCATTTTCTCGTCTCCGCCCTGGCTGGTGAAGAACGGCGCGCTGTACGGCGTTCCGTATGGATGGGGAATCGTTCGACTGCTCTTGGATGCTGACGCCGGCATCGCAACGCCGGACAGCCTCGCTTACCTCTGGCAACCGAAACTGAAGGGGAAGGTGTCGATCTGGGACGACGTCGAAGCAGTCTACATGGCGTCCCGCTATCTGGGCTTCAAGAATACATACGACCTGACCGACGATCAGTTGCAGAGGGTCAAGGCTGCGCTGATCGCGCTCAAGCCGAACATCCGCAAGTACTGGGCGACGACGGGCGAGATGGGCACGCTGATGCAGTCCCGGGAAATCGTCGCGGGCAACTCGTGGGAGCCGACGCTGGTGAGCCTGCGCAAGGCCGGCCGCCACATCACCGACGTCATCCCTAAGGAAGGCCGCAGCGCCTATTCCGACAGCTGGATGATCGTCAAGGGCGCGAGCAGCAACCCCTGTGTCTACCAGTGGCTCAACTGGGCCTCGACGCCGAAGGCGCAGGCGCTGGCTCACGCGGTCACCGGCTTCGGCTACTCGAACTCGAGGATGCCGCAGGAGCTAGCGCCGGCGGATCGGGATCGCTACGAAGCGCTCGGCATGACGGACCCGAACGTCATTAAGACACTCGATTGGTGGCAGCTCGTCAAGCGACGCGGCAAGTACCTCGAAATCTGGAACCAAGTCAAGGCACGGTAGGCACGCTTTTCTGCGCGCCTATTTACACGAGCATCCTAAATGACTGCGATTATTGAAGCACGACAACTGCAGAAGCACTATGGCGGCCCCCTCGCGGTCAGGGACGTCTCGTTCTCCGTCACAGAGGGAGAATTCCTGTCGTTGCTCGGTGCGAGTGGCAGCGGCAAGACGACTACGCTGCGCATGATCGCCGGGCTGGAAACGCCGACCGCGGGTTCGGTACTCTTTCGCGGCCAGGACATCACCCATGTGCCGGCCGCGCAGCGCGACATGCGAATGGTGTTCCAGGATTTCGCGCTATTCCCGAATCTCACCGTCTGGAACAACGTCGCATTCGGCCTGCGGCTCAAGATCAACCGCGGCCGCGTAACCCACGAGGAGATCAAGACCCGCGTCGGGCGCTACCTTGAGACCGTAATGCTTTCGGGCCACGCTCAGAAGTTGCCGCACCAGCTGTCCGGTGGACAGCGCCAGCGCGTGTCACTCGCGCGCGCGCTGGTCACCGATCCGCCCGTGGTGCTCTTCGATGAGCCGCTCGGCTCGCTCGATGCGAGCATGCGCAAGTCCATGCAGCTGGAGCTGAAGCGACTGCACCGGGAGTTGCGCAAGACTTTTATCTACGTTACCCATGATCAGGAAGAGGCCATGGGGCTCAGCGACCGAGTCGCGGTACTGCAGGACGGCTGCCTGCTACAGATCGCACCGCCCAACGACATCTACTTCCGGCCGAACAGCGCGGAAGTCGCCCGGTTCGTCGGCGCCGCTAACGTACTCGAGGGCATCGTCGAGTCCAAGGGCGATGGCGTCGCCGTGGTTCGACTCGCAGGCAACGCCCGGGTTGAGGCCCGCGACAATACGGCCCTCGCCGCTGTCGGTGACTCGGTCACCGTGATGCTCCGGGCGGAACAGTTGCGCCTGTCGCCGGCGGCGCCGGGCACCGACGGCTTCGTCGCGCGGGTCACCGAAAGGCTCTTCCTCGGTGAGAAGGTGCGCTACGAACTCTGTGTCCACGGCAGCAACACCCGCCTCTCGGCACTGGATACCGGGGATCAAGGTGGGTTTCAGCTCGGCGACGATCTGTCGGTCAGCGCGGATCCCCGGCATGTGCGGATCATCGGCCAAAGTCCACCGCAGAGATCCGCTCCGTGAGCGACGCCACGCTGGCGATGGGTCGGGACCGGCGACAGCTGCTGCTCTGGCTGGCCCCACCGCTGCTGTGGTTCGCCGTGTTCATGGTCGTTCCCTACGGCATGCTCTTCTATTACAGCCTCGGTTCGACCGACTACATGACGTTCAAGCCAGGCTTCTCGCTGGTGAACCTCGCCAGGGTGTTTCAGACAGAACCGTACCTGTCGGTGCTGATCAAGTCGGCGCGGATCGGCGCTCTGACGGCTATCGGCGCGACGATTCTTGCCTACCCGGTGGCGTTCTGCCTCGCCTTCCACACGCGCTCGGCGCGCTCGAAATTCATCATCTATCTGCTGGTAATCGTGCCGTGGTGGGCGGCGTATTTGGTCAAGGCCTATGCCTGGAAGACCATCCTCGGCACAAGCGGCATCCTGAACGCAGTGCTCTTGAACCTGCACGTGATCAGCGAGCCTATGACGCTGTTTCTGTACAATCAGTTCAGCGTCGTACTGACGCTCGTCTACATCTTCACCCCCTTCTCGATCCTTTCGATCTACGCGCAGCTGGATCGGATCCCTACGTCGATGCTCGAAGCCTCGAGCAACCTCGGAGCGACCACCTTCGAGACGCTGACGCGGCTCGTGATTCCGTTGAGCTTGCCGGGCGTGGTGGCCGGCGGGATCATCACCTTTGCGCTGGCCACCGGCGACTTCATCGCCCCTGCGCTTGTCGGCGGGCCCGACGCCCTGATGATCAGCAACGTCGTCATCAACCTCCTCGGCGTCGCCTTCGACTGGCCGATGGCCGCGTCCATCGGCATCGTCGTGATCGGCATCGGAACCGCGCTAATTTCAGTGGCCCAGTATCTGGAACACCGCGCCCAGGTGCGGTACTAGGAATTCACCATGCGGGATCTTGGTAGTCGGCGCATTGCCTGGTCACTGGGCTGGTCGGTAATTGCGTTTCTGTATGCGCCGCTGCTCGTCATGGCAGTGTTCTCGTTCAACGACAGCGACTTCACCGGACTGCCGTTTCTCGGCTTCACGTGGCGCTGGTATTCGATGCTGCTGGCGGATGACCGGCTGCTGGAATCAGTGTGGAACAGCGTGTACGTCGCGCTCGGTGTCGTCGGTCTCAGCACGCTGTTCGGCCTGCCGGCTGCCATCGCGCTTGATCGCTTCGAGTTCCCCGGCAAGCGCTGGTTCGGGCGGCTCGTGCTGCTGCCGATCGTGCTGCCGGGCGTCATCACGGGCGTCGCACTGCTGCTGTTCTACATGGCGATGCACCTCAGGCTATCGCTGTACACGATCATGCTCGGCCAGGGTACCGGACTGATGTGCGTGACCATCACGGAAGTCACGGCAAGGCTGCGCCAGATGGGTCATAGCGTCGAGGAAGCGGCGCGCACCATGGGCGCGAACGAGTGGGAGGTCTTCCAGAAGGTCACGCTGCCGGGGGTTCTGCCCGCGCTCATCGGTGCGATGTTGATCTCATTCTCAATCTCGTTCGACGAAATTGCCGTGACCTACCTGCTAACCGGACGCCAAAACACGCTGCCGATGACTCTTTGGTCGCTGCTTCGCCGGGAGGCGACGCCTGAGGTGAACGCCGTGTCCACGCTCGTTATCGTCGCCTCGGTCCTTCTGATCGTGTTCGGAACCTGGCTATCTCGTCGCGGGAGCGGCGAGCCGGTCGTCTCGCCCGGCTAAGGTCCGGTCCTCCGAAGGACCAGGCCGCCCTTGGACTCAAAGTGTTCTCCAGCTGAAGGGGCCCGAGGCGGCCTCCCTCAGGGAAGATCGTTGCTTGGACTCTATGCGAACGCGCGTGCTCTTCGAATCGGGGAGCGGCACGGGCGATATCATTGCCGGGACTCCTCTGCCGGAGACGTGTATCTCGTAGCGTCCCCGACGTCGCGCATTGGTCGTGGCGTCGTCCTCGTTGGAGTATGCGGACGTTGCTTTTCACCGATCCGAACGTACGATAACTGGCCGTATCAACGGGCTTGATCCGCGCTACTGGCCGATTCCGGAGTAATCCCGTGATCGGTTTCCCGCAGAACGCAATCAACACCGGCCGGCGTATTGTCCCGACCCCAGCGCCTTGAACGCTGCGCGGGCCTCTCGAACAGGACTACGGAGCCGGTGATGGGCTGGGTCTCCATCCAATCGCGGATGCCAGAATAGGGTGTCGTTGGGGAGAGTTTTCGCGACATCGACGCCGATCAAGCTGTCATGCTGCGGTGCAGCGATAACCGCTTCCGATCACGCCTTCTCCAGAACTTCCCACGATACAGAAGCTCGCGACGTTCCTGTTCGAACAGGGCAATTTCATCAAATACCTATGCGCGGGAGTGCCCCCGCTTGACCGGAGTCAAGGCAGCAGAGCACTGCTCGCCGCAACCTGATCCCTGCTGCGCGTGCAGTTGCATCCAGTCCCGGGGAGCGGTCGATGAGCGATACATTCACTAAATCGATGGCACGGAACATCTTCTACGGCGGAACCGTGTTCTCCTTCCTGCTATTCCTCGCGCTGACGTTCCACACCCAGAACGCGCTTCCCAAGCGCGACAACCGGGCAGCGATCACGCCGGGAGTCACGCATGGCAAGAAGCTGTGGGAAACCAACGATTGCATCGGTTGTCACACGCTGCTCGGCGAGGGAGCGTACTTCGCACCTGAACTTGGCAACGTCTACAAGCGTCGCGGGCCGGACTATATCCGCGCGTGGATAAAGGCGCAGCCGACCGGCGCCCCAGGTCGCCGTCAGATGCCCCAGTTCAATTTCAGCGAAAAGGACCTCGACGACCTGGTCGAGTTCTTCAAGTACACCGCCGAGATCAACACCTCTCACTGGCCGCCGAACATCGAGGGTTGAGCCACCGACGCCGGGGCCGGTCGCGCAACGCGAACGGCGAGACTATTACGAATGGGAGTCATCGATGCGATATCAATCACAAGCGGTCGCCAAACCGTACTTCATCGCGGCGATTGGTCTGTTCATTGCCCAGATCCTCTTTGGGCTGGTGATGGGCCTGCAGTACGTGATCGGGGACTTTCTGTTCCCTGCAATTCCGTTCAATGCCGCCCGGATGGTCCACACCAACCTGCTGATCGTCTGGTTGCTCTTCGGGTTCATGGGCGCGGCGTACTACATGATCCCGGAGGAATCCGAGGCGGAGCTCTACAGTCCGAAGCTCGCCATGGCGATGTTCTGGGTGTTCCTGGTGGTCGGCGCGCTGACGATCGTCGGCTACCTGGCGGTCCCTTACGCGCGGCTCGCTCAGCTTTCCGGAAACGATATCCTGCAGACGATGGGGCGCGAGTTCCTCGAACAGCCACTGCCAACCAAGGCCGGCATCGTCGTGGTCGCGCTCGCATTCCTGTTCAATATCACGATGACCGTGCTGCGGGGCCGAAAAACTGCCATCAGCTCGATCCTGCTGCTCGGCCTGTGGGGCCTCGCTATCTTCTTCCTGTTCTCTTTCTACAACCCCACGAACCTCGTGCTCGACAAGTACTACTGGTGGTGGGTCGTGCACCTCTGGGTCGAGGGCGTGTGGGAGTTGATTCTCGGCGCACTGCTTGCTTTCGTGCTGATCAAGGTGACCGGCGTTGACCGGGAAGTCATCGAGAAGTGGTTGTATGTGATCATCACGCTGACGCTGGTCACCGGCATTATTGGTACCGGACACCACTATTACTGGATAGGCGCGCCAGAGTACTGGCAATGGTGGGGCTCTGTTTTTTCGGCGCTCGAGCCGATCCCGTTTTTTGCGATGACGGTGTTCGCGTTCAACATGGTCAATCGCCGCCGCCGCGAGCACCCGAATCGTGTGGCGACACTCTGGGCGCTCGGTACCGGCGTCATGTCCTTCCTCGGCGCTGGCGTCTGGGGGTTCCTGCACACGCTGGCGCCGGTAAACTTCTACACCCACGGCACCCAGATCACCGCGGCCCACGGGCACATGGCCTTCTACGGCGCCTACGTGATGGTGGTGCTGACGATCATCTCGTACTCGATGCCGATCCTGCGCGGCCGGGAGGCGAATTCTCCCCGCGCCCAGGTCGTGGAGATGTGGTCGTTCTGGCTGATGTCGGTGTCGATGGTTTTCATCACGCTGTTTCTGACGGGCGCCGGCATCCTGCAGGTATGGCTGCAGCGCATGTCCGACACGCCACTGCCGTTCATGGTCGTGCAGGACAAGATCAGCATCTTCTATTGGATGCGCGAATGGACCGGCGTGATCTTCTTCATCGGACTCGTGGTGTACGTGGCGAGCTTCTTCATCAAGGGAGATGAGAGGCCCGCGTGAGCAGGTTCGCACCCCTGGCGCGGCACACGCATGCAGCGCCAGAGGAGAATGGACGACGGTCCCAGGGCCGGCAGGTGCCGACCCGCTGCCCGGGCAGGCCCGATTGAGTGCAGGTGAAAGATGGACATGCAGGTGGCGCCGCCCTACTACGCACCGACAGCCGACGAGGTCGAACTCTTTGAGCACGCCTGGAAGAACAGGCTGCCGCTACTGATAAAGGGACCGACGGGCTGCGGCAAGACCCGATTCGTCGCCCACATGGCCGCGCGCCTGCGGCTGCCGCTCTATACGGTAGCCTGCCACGACGATCTGACGGCCGCCGATCTGGTCGGCCGGCATCTGATCCGGGACGGCGCTACCTGGTGGTGCGACGGTCCGCTGACCCGCGCCGTCCGCGCGGGTGGCGTCTGCTACCTCGACGAGATCGTCGAGGCGCGCAAAGACACTACCGTCGTGCTGCACCCACTCGCGGACGACCGGCGGGTTCTGCTGATCGAGCGGACCGGCGAGGCTGTCTACTGCCCGCCGTCGTTCATGCTGGTCGTATCATACAACCCCGGCTATCAGAACCTCTTGAAGGGGCTCAAACCGTCTACCCGTCAGCGCT
Source organism: Pseudomonadota bacterium (assembly GCA_025356815.1). Lineage (GTDB taxonomy): Bacteria > Pseudomonadota > Gammaproteobacteria > Steroidobacterales > Steroidobacteraceae > CAIKZZ01. Next base: position 40,166 of record JANXQL010000036.1, on the reverse strand, counting down.
TCGTTTCGCTGCGCTTCGATTTTCCAACTGCCGCGCTTGAGGAGTCAATTCTGTGCAACGAGGCCGGCGCCGACGCCGAGCTCGCGCGCCGCCTCGTTGCGATAGGCCGCTCCTACCGCAGCCTGAAGGATCAGGATCTCGAGGAGGCCGCCAGCACCCGGCTGCTGGTCTACGCCGCCAAGCTGATCAAGGATGGGCTGGAGCCGATCAGCGCATGCCGGACATGCATCGTAGAGGGCCTGACGGACGACCTCGAGACGACCACGGCGCTGATGGAGATCGTCCACGCCACGTTCGGGAGGTAGCACGAGCGTGAGTGACAGCGACGCACGGGACCGAACGCTCGCGGTAATCGCCGAGACCCTCTACCTTGCAAACCTCACTCTGATGCCCGGCGTCGCGTTCGTGATCCTCGCGGTGTTGTGGTTTCGGCACGGCGCCAGCAGCGGCGTGCTAGCGCGAAACCACCTGCGGCAGGCATTCTGGGTCAGCCTCTACGGCGGCGTACTGATCGTGCTGGTGACCGGCGCGGTCATCGCGCTTTTGGGCCCGGTGCACGGTCACGGCAGCGGCGCTGCCTGGGTTGCGACGATCCTCTATTTCACCTGCATTCATTCGACGTTGGTGCTCGTGGGTGTCGCCGGACTCGCCAGAGCCATGGCCGGGCAATGCTTCCGCTTCCCGGTGATCGGGCCAAGGCTCCAGCCGTGACGGTGTGCGCAAGCAAGGAGGTTGCGGGAACCGCCTGCTCGTTGCCCGGCGACGCGGCGGCGCGTGGCATGAGGAACCATACCCAGCGCCGTCGGCGTGTGTGGCAGACCGGCTTCTTCGTGCTTTTCGTCTTAGCGCCTTGGTTCGACTTGTTTCGCTACGACCTCACGGTGGGGCATGCGTGGATCCTGACCTTCCCGTGGCGCCTGGGACTCGATGAATTCAGCGCCGGGAAAATCAGCGCGGGCCAGGCCGCACTGCAGGTCGTGTTACGGCTGTTCTTGCCGTTGCTGACGATCGCCGGGATGCTGCTCGGCGTTGCATGGCTGTGGGGGCGCCTGTACTGCGGCTGGCTCTGCCCACACTTCTCGGTCGTCGAGACCCTGAACGAGTTGATGCGACGCGCCTGCGGGCGTTTCAGCTTCTGGGACACACCTGTGCATAGCATGGACGGCACATCGCCGCGCCGCCAGGATGCCCGCTGGTGGCTGGTGCTGATCCTCCTGACGATCGGCTTCGCGTTTACCTGGGCCGTAGTCCTGTTGTCCTACCTGCTGCCGCCGGCCGAAGTCTACGGCCACTTGTGGCATGGCGTCCTCAGACGCTCCGAGGCGTTGTTCCTCGGCGCCGCGACAATCGTGCTGTCACTGGAGTTCTTCCTCGGTCGACACCTCTTCTGCCGGTATGCCTGCGCGGTCGGCATGTTCCAGAGCCTGGCATGGATCGCAAATCCCAACGCCATGGTGGTCGGCTTTTCCAGGAAGCGAGCCTCCGCCTGCTCGGTCTGCGTGCCGGCACGGGCGTTCGCCTGCGAATTGGCCTGCCCGATGCGCCTGAAGCCCCGCGCACTGAAGCGGCACATGTTCGCGTGCACACAGTGCGGCAAGTGCCTGGAGGCCTGCCAGACCGCGCAATCGGGGCGGCCGCCTGGGACTCTTCTGAGATGGGTCGACAGCGACGCGGCGCGAGCCGGCGAAGCCGGCTTCACCTCGTCGGTACGATCGGACTGGCGCTGACGCGATGGAAGAGTCGATCGGCAAGTTGTGGCATCGCACGATCAGTCGATTAGCTCGGGTAGAGCATCAGGCGGCCACGATCCACCTGCGCGACATCGAGCGGACGCTCGGGATCACCTTCCGCGCCTTCGGAGGTGACCCGGGCCTGCGCATGGCGCAGGCGCCAGAACGGCGCCACGGCGCGCGCCGACGCCTGCTCGCTCGCATCGCAGGTACCGAGGAGAAGGTGCCGCAGGCGTCGCTCGGCGTCGCGACCCTGCGACTGCCGGCCCAGATCTCCACGTTCGCCGACCCGCAACTGAACCGGGAGCTGTACTTTTGGCTGGCGGCGCTGGCAGCGGTCTCTCCTGGCGTCGCTGGAACGCCCGATGAGTTTTGCCGCAACCAGCAGGCAACGCGCCTGGCGCTGTCGACCTGGCCTGGGCTCAATGCCCGCTATCGGCGACTCGTGGCCGCCCATCTCGAGCAGCGCTTGCCCGAGGAACGGCTCCCGGTGCCAGAGCGCGGGACAGAGCGTGCTGTACGTCAGGCTCTGCAGGACCCGGGCAGCGTCGACGCTCTGCCGTCGCCGGCGGTGACGCCGCAGCCAGTGCCACTGTGGCTGACGATGGAGGGCGCTCCCGCGGGGGCACCTCCCTTCGCGTCAGGAAGCACCATTGGAGAAAATGCGGGCCACACCAGCAAGAACGACGCAACCTCGATTGCACATGCGGCCACGCGAGTGGAATACGAGCGACAGCGCAACGGCATGCTGATGCCGTTTCGGGCCGAGAGCCTGCTATCGATGGGCGAATACGCGCGCGTGAACCGCTCGGAGGACGACGATCCTGATGCGCGCACGGATGTCGCGGCCCGCGACCTCGACCAGCTAGCCATCTCGGCCGATGGTCAGCGCGCTCGCTCGCGGGTGCGGTTTGACCTCGATCTGCCATCGGCCGCCGAGGACGACATCGTGCTCGGCGCCGGTATTTCGTTGCCCGAGTGGGACTATCGCAAGAGTCGTCTGCTCGAGGATCACGTCCGGCTGATTGAAATGTCGCCATGCGGCGCGACGCCGGCCGCGCTGCCCAACCACCTGACTCGGACCGCACGCCGTTTATATCAGCAGTTTGAGGCGCTCCGCCCAGCAAGGCGCTGGGTCAAGGCGCAAGCCGACGGCGCCGAGATAGACCTCGACGCAGTCGTGCGTGCAACGACGGATCGGGCGTGCGGGATGCAGGCCGTCGACAACGTTTTCCAGTCGCAGGAGCGTCGCGAGCGGGACCTCGCGTGCCTGGTGCTCGCCGATCTTTCACTGTCGACCGATGCGTGGGTGTCGAACGAAGCGCGGGTGATCGACGTGGTGCGCGAATCGCTGCTGCTGTTCGGTACCGCCCTGACCGCGACTGGCGACCGGTTCGCACTTTGCGGATTCTCGTCTGTGCGCCGCAACAACGTTCGCTTTTCACGGCTGAAGGATTTCGACGCGCCGTTCGCCGCAGCAGAGCGAGGCCGCGTGCTTGCGATCAAGCCGGGCTACTACACCCGACTCGGCGCCGCGATACGCCATGCGAGCAACCTGCTGGAAAAGCAGGCCGCGAGTCGGCGGCTGCTGCTGATCCTGTCGGATGGCAAGCCGAACGATCTGGATCTCTACGAGGGACGATACGGCATCGAGGACTCTCGAAGTGCCGTCATGGACGCCAAGCGGCACGGTCTGCGCCCATTCTGCGTGACGATCGATCGCGAGAGCCCCTCGTATCTACCGCATGTGTTCGGCGCTGGGGGGTACGCGATCATTCGACGCCCACAGGAACTCCCGCAGCAACTGCTTCGCCTTTATGCCGCGATGACCCGGTAGTTGAGGGCCTGGCGGATATCGGCGACCTACGGGTCTGTCGCTGAGAGCGCAGGGGTCGCGGCGATCCAGTCGCGCACCAGCTGTGCGTTTTCGGCGAGTGGAGTCGTTCCCGACCACACCAGATAAAACCCTTGACCCGTATCCCAGGTGCCCGGCCCGGCCTGCGCGAGCAGCCCTTGCTCGATCGGGCGCTCGCAGATATGTTGCCACCCGATCGCGACGCCCTCGCCCGCCATCGCGGCCTGCAGAACCAACGCATAGTCGTTCAGCCGCAGTCCGTCGCCATCATCGCGGAACTTGCCCCCAAAGTGATTGAAGTATTCGGTCCAGCCTGGACGATACCGATGCGGCTCGTCCAAATGGATCAGCGGCAACGACAGCAGCGCGCCTACGTCAGACAGTCGCGGATGAGCGGCCAGGAGCTTCGGGCTTGCAACTGCCGTGATACGCTCCGGCGTGATGAGAGCACTCTGATACCCCGGCCACTCGCCGGTGCCGCGGCGGACCGCTAACGTCGTCGCCTCAGCTGCAATATCGACGTCCTTGTCCCGAGTCTCCAGGCGCAGGTCCACCTGCGGATGACGCGTGCGGAATTCCGCCAGTCGCGGCACCATCCACCAGGTGGCAAACGCCGTGGAGACGAGCAGGGTCGCGTGCTCTCTGCGCGCGGAGCGTCGGATCTGGCGTGCGGTGGCGAGGATACGGGAGAAGCCATCGACGACATCCGCGTACAGACGATCTCCGGAGTCGGTCAGGGCAATCGCACGGTGACTCCGCTGAAATAGCCGGGTTCCGATGGCGGACTCCAGGCGCCGCACGGCCTGGCTGACGGCCGGCTGGGTCAGTCCCAGTTCCTCGGCTGCTTTGGAAAACGAGGCAAGTCGCGCCGCCGCCTCGAAGACGACGAGATTGTGTGTGGAACCGACATGACGTATTAACTCTCTCATAACATAGACTTATACTTATCCCAAGTTTTAAAGACAAGTCACCGATCGGCCGGATTCTATACTCGGCGGTAAGTTCAACAATTTGCAGTGCTAAAACATGAACAGGCCGGGTTCTCGGGGGCGCATGCCCCGCGGCGCGACGCCCAGTGTGGAAGCCAGTCCAGCTTATGTGACACGCCGAATTCCGTATTACTCGTTTCTAGACGACGAGGCGTTGGAACGGATCGAACACCAGGCATTTCGTTTGCTCGAAACGGTGGGGATCGAGTTCCGCGAGGCACCCGATGCCCTGCAGCGTTGGCGTACCGCTGGCGCCGAGGTCACCGACCACCGCGTGCGAACGCCGCGAGCGCTGATCGAGGCGCTGCTCGCGAGTGCGCCAGCGGATTTCACGCAGACCGCGCGCAATCCGGCGCGCTCGGTACGGATCGGCGGTCGGCACCAAGTGTTTGCGCCGGTATACGGCTCGCCATTTGTCCGCGACCTGGAAGGCGGGCGACGTTACGGCACGCTTGAGGATTTTCGGCGGCTGGTGAAGCTCACCCACCTGCTCAAGCCCCTACATCACTCCGGCTTCGTGACATGCGAGCCCTGCGACATTCCGGTCTCGAAGCGCCATCTCGACATGTTGTTCGCGCACATGACGCTGACCGACAAGCCGCACCTGGGCGCGATCACAGAGAAGAGCCGCGCCGAAGACAGCGTCGCGATGGCGCGGCTGTTGCACGGAGGCGATGTCTTCGACAGCCAGTGCGTGATCATGGCGAACGTCAACACTAACTCGCCGCTCCTGGTCGACAAGGTCGTGACGGACGCGGCCGCCGTGTACTGCGGCGCCGGCCAAGGGCTCATCGTCGTGCCGTTCATCCTGTCCGGCGCGATGGGTCCGGTCACGACCGCGGCCGCGATCGCCCAGGCGCTCGCTGAGGCGATGATCGTAGGCGCCTACACCCAGCTCGTCCGTCCCGGCGCGCCATTCATCCTCGGTAACTTCCTCTCGTCGATGAATCTGCGCTCGGGCGCACCGACCTTCGGCATGCCAGAGCCGTTGATGTCGAACCTGGCGATTGGGCAGCTCGCGCGGCGCCTGAACCTGCCGCTGCGCTGCGGTGGCGCGCTGACGGCCTCCAAGGTGCCTGACGCGCAGGCGGCGGCGGAGAGCGCCGACTCGATGCTCTCAACCGTACTGGGTGGCGCGAACTTCGTACTGCATGCAGCGGGCTGGCTGGAGGGCGGATTGTCGACCGGCTACGAGAAGCTGGTGCTGGATGCCGACCGGCTCGGCGCGTACGAGGTCATGCTGCGCGGGTTCGAGACCGACGACGATGCGGTAGGCCGTGACGCCTACGCTGACGTCGAGCCGGGCGGCCACTTCCTCGGCTCCGCGCACACCCTATCGCACTACAAGACGGCGTTTTACGAGCCGCAGCTATCGGATTCGAACAGCGTCGAGCAGTGGGAGGAGCAGGGCTCAAAGGACGCCGCGCGACGGGCGTACGAGCGCTGGAACCGGCTGCTCGACGAGTACGAACCACCGCCGATCGATGCCGCAACACTCGAGTCGCTCGAGGACTACGTAGCCCGTCGCAAGGCGGCTCTGCCCGACGCCTGGTACTGACACCCCGACGACGCCCGCCATGAACACAGAACCCACCCTCCCGGCCCTGCAGAGTCACGCCAAGGTCGTCATCATAGGCGGCGGTGTCGTCGGCTGCTCGATCCTCTTCCATCTGGCCAAGTTCGGCTGGAAGGACTCGGTGCTGCTCGAACGCTCTGAACTCACCAGCGGCTCGAGCTGGCACGCGGCGGGCCAGATCCACACGATCAGTTCCGATCCCAACATCAGTCGAATGCAGAGCTACACGATCAAGCTCTACAAGGAGATCGAGGAAACCTCCGGCCATGACATCGGCATGCATGCGACCGGCGGATTCTACCTCGCCTCGAATCAGGTCTGGTTCGATTACCTCAAGCGCGAGCGCTCCAAGGCGCGCACGATGGGCCTGGATCAGGAATTCATCAGCGTCGAGGAAGTCGCGCGCCGGCATCCGCTGATCGACCCCAGCCACTACCTCGCGGCGTTGTGGGACCCGCTCGATGGAGACATCGACCCGTCCGGCGTCGTCTACGCGTACGCGAAGGCAGCGCGCGTGCACGGGGCCAAGTACCACACGCACACGCCCGTGATCTCGACGCGCCAGCGTAGCGACGGCAGCTGGGACGTCGCCACGCCACGCGGCACCATCAACGCGGAAATCGTCGTCAACGCGGCGGGCCTCTGGGCCCGCGAGGCAGGCCGGATGGCGGGGGTTCACCTGCCGGTGCAGCCGATGGAGCACCACTACCTGATCACGGAGGCGATCCCGACGATCGCCGAGCGGATGAAGTCTGGCGAGCGCCTTCCGGCCGGCATCGACTACGAGGCGAACATCTATTTCCGCCAGGAGCGCAACGGCATGCTGCTGGGTACCTACGAGCCTCGCTCGACGCCGTGGCGGGTAGATGGCACGCCGGCGGACTTCGGGCACGAGCTACTACCGCCGGACCTCGGCCGGATTGCCGATCGACTGGAACTCGCCTTCCAGCGCATTCCGGCGCTGGCGGACGCTGGGATCAAGACGGTCGTGAACGGGCCGTTCACATTCGGGCCGGACGGGAACCCCATGATTGGCCCCGTGCCGGGCATGACCAACTACTGGGCTGCAGTCGGCGTGATGGCCGGGTTCTGTCAGGCCGGCGGGGTCGGGCTGTGCCTGGCCGAATGGATGATCGATGGGGCGCCGTCGATTGACGTGTGGGCCATGGACATCGCGCGCTTCGGCAGCTTCGCGACCCCGGATTGGGGCACCGTCAAATCAGCCGAGAACTACGAGCGCCGTTTCGTGATGACCTTTCCGAACGAAACGCTGCCGAAGGGGCGGCGCCAGAAGACAACCAGCCTGTACGACCGCTTCGTCGAGCGGGGCGCCGTCATGGGCACGTCGTTCGGGCTCGAGCACGCGCTCTGGTTCGCGGACGGCCGAGGGGATGCGCACGAGGACCCGACTTTCGCACGCAATCGCAGCCATGACTACGTCGGGCGCGAGGTCCGGGCAGTCAGGAGCGGTGTCGGCGCAATCGAGATTGCCAATTTCGGCAAGCACGAGCTGAAGGGGCCGGATTCGCGGAAACTGCTGGGCCGCCTGCTGGCCGGGCACCTGCCGAAGCCCGGGCGGGTAGCGTTGAGTCCGATGCTGCTGCCCAACGGCAAGCTATACGGGGACCTCACGGTCACCGCGCTCGCCGAAGACCATTACTTGCTGCTCGGCTCCGGGGCCGCGCAGGAGATGCATCGTCGCTGGTTCGAGTCGCACCTGACGGACATCGATGTCCGCTACGAGAACATTTCCGCCCGGTTGCATGGCTTTGCGATCTCCGGACCGAAGTCACGAGACTTGCTCGCACGGATAACCCGGGAGGACGTTTCGGCGTCGTCGCTGAAGTTCCGTGACGTGCGGCGGACTTTCGTGGGCGGCGTACCGGCCTACCTTTTGCGAATCTCGTTTTCCGGCGAGCTCGGCTACGAGATCTACTGCGAGCCGCAGTTTCACCTGGCGCTTTGGGAGCAATTGGAAGCGCACGGGGAAGACCTGGGGCTCGCTCCGTATGGAGCGCGCGCCCTGATGAGCCTTCGGCTCGAGAAGAGCTGGGGAGTCTGGACACTCGACTACCGGCCGGACTTTACGGCGGCGCAGAGCGGGCTCGATGCCTTCATCGACTGGAAGCGAGACTTCGTCGGAAGAGAAGCGGCGATGGCGGAGCGAACTGCGGCTCCGACAACGCGCCTCGTATCGATGATTGTCGACGTCGATGGTCGAGACGTGGTGGGAGATGAGGCGATCATGTCGGCGGGCGCCTGCGTGGGACACGTGACCTCGGGCGGGTTTGCTCACCACATCCGTAAGTCTATGGCGCTCGGGTATGTCGGTGCGGCACATGCGACCGGCGGTCAACGGCTTGAGATAGAGATCGACGGGGAGATGTGGCCGGCGACGGTTGTCGATACTCCGGTCTACGACCCCGCGGGAACCAGGATGCGGAGCTAGCGCTCCGCGTACGAAAGGGTAACGGCTTCTGCGAGAAGCTGAAACTGCTTCGCCCCCGGGGAAGCAATCCGTCCGGGGTCAGATTCCGGTCCAACGCTAATCGCCACAGCCACCGCCCGACGACGGTGGGATAGAGTTCATGATCTGGGTGGAATCGTGTCGAGGCCGGGCGCGTTCACTCGTACGATAACTGCCCATCGATCTTGGTAGTTCGAAGAACTTTTCTTCCTATCTGGGAATTGGCCTTGGTTGGACCCGGCCGTCCCGCGGGTCGGCCGACCGACCGGTTCACCTTCTGGTCTTGCGCACTCAGGTCGCGGGCCCCGTCTTGGCGCCGGTCCGTCCATCGGGCGCGATCGACGATATCGGCTGCAGTAGGCCGGGCGCAGCGCCAGCGCGCGCTCCCGCACGAATGCAGCGCACGCCCGGTCCATTTCCGGCGAAAAACGGCAAGCTCCCGACAAATCCGGCACGAAAAGGGTACCACCCTGACAAGCACTCTCGCAGACTACGGGCCGTAGTGGCAGCCGCGGCATCGCCAGAAGTATCGCGGCGCTTCGCCCCCGACAACTGATTTCACTAGGAGTGTTCCCGTGAGCGCAATCGAGACATTCCGGTCGCTGAGCGGCCAGCACCGCATCGGCGGCGCCCTCGTCCGGGCTGCCGGTGGTACGGTCACCCCGGTCATTGACCCGGCGACCGAAGATCGCGTCGGCGAGATCGTCGATGCCACACCTGCGGAGGTCGCCGCGGCGATTGCGATCGCGAACACGGCCCAACGGGTCTGGAACAAGGTCAACGCCCACCGGCGCGCCGAACTCCTGCACGAGGTGGCACGGCGCATGATCACCACCCGGCCACTGACGGCCGAGATGCTGACCCGCGAAATGGGCAAGCCCTACAAGGAATCCATCGACGAGACGACCTGGTCCGCCTCGTCGGTCGACTACTACGCGGAAGCCGCGCGTCACGAGCTGGGCCGCGTCCTGGGTCCGGCAACCGACGGGCAGTTGCACTTCACGACGAAGGAACCGCTCGGCGTCGTCGTCATCATCCTGCCGTTCAACTTCCCGCTCTGCCTGCTGTGCTGGCAGGCTGCCGCGGCCATCGCGAGCGGGAACGCCGTCATCATCAAGCCGTCGGAAATGACGACGCTGACGACGCTGCAGTTCGTCAAGGCCTTCGACGCGCTGCCGCCGGGGCTGGTGCAGGTCATCGCCGGCGGTGGCGCCGTGGGCCGGCAGTTGGTGGAGGACCCGGACACGCATATGGTGGCTTTCACCGGCGGCATCGAGACCGGCCGGATCGTCGCTGAATCCTGTGCGCGGCAGTACAAGCGGAGCCTGATCGAAACCTCGGGCAATGACCCGTTTATCGTAATGCCATCGGCCCCGATCGAGACTGCCGCGCGCGGCGCCGCCTTCGGTGCGTTCCTAAACTGCGGCCAGGTGTGCGCGGCAGCGGAACGCTTCTACGTGCACGATGCGGTCTACGATCAGTTCGTCGAGCGCCTGGTTCACTACGCCCGGCAGGTCCGCATCGGCAATGGCCTGGACAAGGTCGACATGGGCCCCCTCGGCTCCAAGCGCGAACTCGAGCGCTACCTGCGGGTCCTCGAAGGCGCCGGCAGGGACGGCGCGAAGGTGCTCACGGGCGGCGGCCGGCCTGCCAATCTTGCAAAGGGCTGGTTCGTCGACGCGACCGTGCTCGGCGACGTGCCGGCGACCGCGGCGATCATGAACGACGAGTCGTTCGGTCCGGTGGCCCCGGTCACGCGCGTGCGCGACCTCGACGAGGCGCTGGCGCTCGCGAACCAGTCGCGGTACGGCCTGGGGTCGACGATCTATACCCGCGACCTCGAGGAATCGATGCGCGCAGTCAACGAACTCGAAGCCGGGATGGTGTGGGTCAATGCTCCGCTGCTCGATAACGACGCCGGCCCCTTCGGCGGCCGCAAGCAGTCCGGGATGGGCCGGCAGCTTGGCGCCGAGGGTCTGGACTCGTTCCGGCACACCAAACTTGCGATGATCGATCCGGCAGCGCGCGATCATGACTTCTGGTGGTTTCCCTATTCGGACGCCGAGGCCTTCCCCCGGTAAGCACGGTGGCTGACGATCGCGGGGGCGACGCGCGACTTCCCGCCGAACTCGAAGCACGCATCGCCGCCGCCACCGCTGGCGCGGACGCTGATTTCGATGCTGCGAGCTGGGCGTGGATGGTGACGCTCGGCCTGCTAAACCCGCTCGCGCTGATCGTTGCCGGCTGGTGGCTCGGCGGGACGCCGTGAGCGCTCACTCGGCGCCGCCGGACGAGAGCGCCTGGCCGCTTTTTCCATCCGGGCGCACCTGGAGCCCGCTCAGGCTCGCCGTGACGCTGGTCACGGCGTCGGCGGCGACCTGGTGCTACCTCATTGGAGAGTCGGTTGACGGCTACCTCGGCTTCGTGCGCGGAGCGCGTGCCCTCACGGCCGGGGCATGATCGGGATGCTGCTCGTGCTGATGGCAGCAGGCCCGGCGAGCGTCCGGTTCGACATCGATTCGATTGCCGGCACCAAACCACAGCTCGGGCCTCGCGGCTGAATCGTTCCCGCGGCACTGCAGGGCGTGTCGATCATCGGCTGGAATTCGCTGTTGATCATCTTCGTCGCAAAGTTTTCGATCCAGCTCGCGACGGCACTCGGACTGCTGCTGCCAGCGACAGGCGCAGCCTCGGTCCCTGTCCTGACGCTCTTCGCGTGCACCCTGATCTTCGTCGTGCTGCGCCGCAGCGCCACCGGCGTCTCCGCAGTGTCTAACGTCCTGGTCGCGCACGTGTTCGTCGGGCTGTGGATGCTGTACCTGCTGGTCTCGCGCCGCTGGCCCGAACCGGTTGCCGCACAGGCTGCGTCGGCGAGCATCGATCCCCTCTGGAACTACACGACCGGCCTCGAACTTGGCATTGCCACGACGCTGTCGTGGTAGCCATACATCAGCGCGATGATCCGGATGGCTCTGAACGGCCGCGCGGCAGTCCTACCGGTGTTGCTGGGCATGGGTGCATCCGTGCCGCTACTCAGCTTCATCGGCCTTGCCGGCGTGCTGGTGGTGAAATCGCCGGACCCGTCTGTGTGGCTGCGCACAGTTGGGGGACCGGGCTATGCGATCGTCGCGCTGTGCTTCGTGACAGCCGCGAACTTCGGCGCGGCCGTCGCGGGGATCTTTGCCTCGACCATCGGGCTGCGAAATTTCGCGAGCCTGGAGACGCGCAGCTGGGCGACGCTCCTGCTGCTCACGATCAGCCCGGTGGCGCTCGTCGGCGCGCTGATTCCGGAGCTCTTCTTCGCCAAGTCCGGCAACCTCCTCGCCTTCATCGGCGTGGCCTTCGCTCCCCCTGTGCGGCATCCAGATCGTGGGCTACCACTTTCTGCGCCGCCGCCGGCTCGACCTGCACGCGATCTTCGACGGCTCGCCCGCCCCCCTACTACTTCTGGCAGGGCGTCAACCCGATCGCGCTCATTGCGCTCGCCGCCGGCTGCGCCGGCCCACATCGTGCTGCTAAACCCGCTGACCTACGCCTCCTGGCGCCCGTACCGATTCCTAACCGCATCGCTGCCCGCTGCGCTGGTTGCCGGGCTCGTCCACGCGCTTGGATCGCGGATCGTGCGCCGCGCCGGGCGCGGAGGATACGGGCAGGCGTAGTATCCGGTCCGGGCAGTCGATATAGTCCGCGAGCCGGAATGGGCTGTCGGCCTCGGAGAGCCAAACGGGGGGCGTATGGCGATGTCGGGAAATACCGCAGCGGACCCGATGCAGGCGCGCTGGCTCGGTGCGTTCCAGCAGGGCCCGAACTGCTCCAGCGCGAACCTCGGCTGGCGTTACCTCGAGGCGTACCGCTTTGACGGAGTGCGCTGCTGGGACCTCGACCTGCCGCCGGTGCAACGCCACTTCATCTCCGCGCACCTGCTACGGCCCTGCGACATCCAGACGCGCTGGAGCGGCCGCGCGGTTCGGGGCCACTCGGTACCCGGCAATGCGATGCTGATGGCCGCGGGTCAGGACAGCGTCTGGCACTGTGCCACGGCCATCGACGAACTGCAGGTCTTCCTCGATCCCGGCGTCGTCGACGAGGTGGCCGCCGAAATCGGAGTGCCACGCTTCAACCTGATCGAGGGCGTTGGCATCGTCGACCCGGTCATCCGCAACATTTCGCTGCAGATCCTCGCCGAGATCGAGAGCCCGGGCATGGGCACGCGCCTGTTCGGGGACACGATCGCGCGGACGCTCGCGCTCCACCTGCTGCGACGGCACTCGACCGCAGGCGTGACCGAGGCGCCGCGCCGCATCGAGATGACTGCGCGGCAGCTGCGCGCTGCGACCGACTACATCGAGTCGCACCTCGATGAGGACCTGTCGCTCGAAACCATCGCGATGGCCCCGGCGATGAGCCCATTCCGCTTCGCTCGGGCGTTCAAGAAGGCGACCGGTCAGTCCCCGCGCCAGTACGTGATCCACCGCCGCATCGAGCGCGCGAAGGCGCTGCTGCGGACCGGCGACCAGGATCTGGCGCAGATCGCCCAGCGGACCGGCTTTTCGACCCAAAGTCACTTCACGGACGTGTTCCGCCGCGTGTGCGGAACCACGCCAGCCCGGTACCGCGATACATGTCGCGCATAAGCAACGCGGGGGCCAGCCCTAAAACGGCAAGTTTCCGACACGAGTAGCAGGAACGCGAAAGACCCACAGCAGTCACCGGCGCACGCTGGACCCGACGGCGTGGCCCGTCGAACAACGGCGCGCAGAGGGAATTACGCATGGTCAACTTCAGGCGAGGGCTCCGAGCCCCGATCCTCCTTGCAGTAGCGGCCTGCATCGCAGCACCGATCGCGCGCGCGGCGCAACCGATCCGGCTCGTCGAACGCGCGACCAACGAGCATGTCATTGACCTCGGCGCGCAGGGCGATTCACTCGGCGACGCTTTGGTATTCGCCAACCCGCTGTACGACGCGTCGAACTCCAAGTCGCTCGGGACGAGCAACGGCTCCTGCGCCCGGACCGTCGTTGGCCAGCGTTGGCAGTGCGCATGGACGATGACGCTCGCCGCCGGGCAGCTGCAGGTGGCCGGGGAGTACCCGGACGACGGCGACGCCGATTTCGCAATCACGGGGGGCACGGGCAAGTACGCCGGCGCCCGCGGCACTCTGCGCGTCCATGCGCGGGATGCCGGTCACACCAGCTACGACTTCACCGTCTCGCTTCTTTGATCCGTCCCGCACTCTGCGCCGCCACACGTGGCGCGCGCTTCCATGGAACGCCCAAGATCAGGTATCCCCGTTGAGCACCACTCCTCTCCCCTCCCAGGCCCGCGTCGTCATCATCGGTGGCGGGGTGATCGGTTGCTCGATCGCCTACCACCTGGCGAAGCTCGGCTGCCGAGACGTCGCGCTGCTCGAGCGCAAGCAACTCACATCCGGTACGACCTGGCACGCGGCCGGCCTGCTGACGACCCTGCGCGACACCGAGACCCAGACGAAGCTCGCGAAGTACACCCAGGACCTCTATCGAAGCCTCGAGGCCGAAACCGGCCAGTCGACGGGGCTGATCGGCTGCGGATCCATCCAGCTCGCGATGACCGCCGACAAGGCGGTTGAGATGCGCCGCGGGCTGCATATGGCTACCTCGTTCGGGGTCGAGGCCCGCGAGATCAGGCGCGACGAGGTCAAGGCGATGTGGCCGCTCGCCGACGTCAGCGATCTGCACGCCGCGTTCCACTTCCCGAACGACGCGCGCGTGAATCCCACGGACGTCACTCAGGCGCTTGCAAGGGGCGCGCGTCAGAACGGTGTGCGCATCTTTGAGCACACGGCCGTGACGGCTGTGCTGCAGGAGCACGGAACGGTCACCGGAGTCAGCACTGACTCGGGCGACATCCGGGCAGAAATCGTCGTGAACTGCGCCGGGATGTGGGCGCGCGCCGTCGGCAAGATGGCCGGCGTGAACGTCCCGCTGCAGGCCGCGGAACACTACTACCTGATCTCCGAGCCCGTCGCGGGAATCCATCCGCTGCTGCCGATCCTCCGCGACCCAGGCAACTCCGCCTACATCCGCGAGGAAGCCGGGAAGATCATGGTGGGGCTGTTTGAGACAGCGGCCAGCCCATGGGCACTCGATGGAATCCCGGAGGATTTCTGCTTCGGAGACATCCCACCGGACTGGGATCGGATGACGCCCCACATCGAAAAAGCCATGCGTCGCGTCCCCGTCCTGCTCGAGACAGGCATCAAGCTGCTGTTCTGCGGCCCGGAGTCGTTCACTCCGGACCACAACTACCTGATGGGCGAGGCGCCGAACCTCAAGAACTTCTTCGTGGCGGCGGGCTTCAACTCCCTCGGCATCCTCTCGGGCGGCGGCGCCGGACAGGTGATGGCACGGTGGATCGTCGATGGCCATCCGCCCATGGACGTCTGGTCCGTGAACCTGCGGCGTGCCCATGCCTGGCAGGACAACGACCGGTTCCTCCAGGATCGCATCGTCGAGTCCCTCGGCATCGGCTACCAGGACCACTGGCCGTACCGGCAGTGGGAATCAGCGCGCGGCGTCAAGAAATCCATCCTCCACGACCGACTCGCGGCCGCCGGCGCCTGCTTCGGCGAGGGCGCGGGGTGGGAGCGACCGAACTGGTACGCCAACCCGGGCCAGGCTCCAGTGTACGAATATAGCTGGGGTCGGCAGAACTGGTGGGCGAACAGCACGGCCGAGCATGCTGCGGTGCGCGAGGCGGTCGGCGTCTTCGAGCAGTCCTCCTTCAGCAAGCTCCTCGTGCAGGGCCGCGATGCCGCGGCCGTGCTCAATCGCCTGTCGACGGCCAATGTCGACGTCGCGGTCGGCCGTTGCGTCTATGCGCAGTTCCTCAATCCGCGCGGCGGCATCGAGGCGGACCTCACCATCACGCGACTCGCCGTCGATCGATTCCTGGTGCTGACGGCCGCCTTCACGCAGACGCACGTCGAGTCCTGGATCCAGAACCACGTGCCGGATGGGGCATTCTGCGTGATCACCGACATCTCCGGTGCGTATGCGATGCTCAACGTCCAGGGCCCGAGGTCGCGGGAGCTGCTGCAGTCGATGTCGGGTGACGACTTCTCGCACGCTGGATTTCCGTTCGGGACATGCCGCGAGGTGCGCCTCGGCCACCAGACGGTCATGGCGATCCGACTTACCTACGTCGGCGAGCTCGGCTGGGAACTCTACATACCGACTGCGTTCGCGCTGCCCGTGTACGACACGCTCGTCACGACCGGCCAGCCGTTTGAACTCAGGCACTGCGGCTACCACGCACTGAACTCGCTACGCATCGAAAAGGCCTATCGCGAGTGGTCTCATGACATCGGGCCGGACGACTCGCCGCTCGAAGCCGGGCTCGGCTTCACTTGCGCGTGGCAGAAGCCCGGCGGCTTCATCGGCATGGAGGAGCTCGCCGCACAGCGCGCAACCGGCGTGCCGAAGCGACGCCTCGTGCAGTTCCTCCTCGAGGACCCGGAACCGGTCGTCTACCACAACGAACCGATCTATCGCGACGGCGTGCGAGTCGGCTACGTGACGTCCGGCATGTATGGACACACGCTCGGTGCCTGCGTGGCGATGGGCTTCGTCACCAATCCTGATGGCGCGAGTGACGAGTTCGTGCTCGCCGGCCGCTACGAGATCCAACTCGCCGATCATCGAGTCATGGCGCGACCGTCGCTGGTGCCGATGTACGACCCGAAAAACCTCAGAATTCGACAGTAACGGACCGCCATGCGCACCGTCACCGGCCAGCATGGCGCTCGGACCTCAACGACCTTCCGCCGGAGAACACTGAAAATGACGGCCGTCGCGCCCTCACCCCGCACTGCGCATCGCATGTTCACTCTGCCTCGCCGCAGCCGCCGTGGCGCCCGGTCTCGTCCAGGCAGCCGAGCAGGTCATCCTCGACGAAGTGATCGTCACGGCCGAGCGCCGCTCCGCGCGCGCCCAGGACGTGCCGATCGCGATCTCGGCATTTTCGGCGGCTGACCTCGAAAGCCGCGGCGTGCGCCAGGCCGGCGACATCGCCGCCGGCGTCCCCAACCTGATGCTGAGTTCGCCGTACGGCGAGGAGGCGCAACCCACATTCGCGCTGCGCGGCGTCACGACCAACGACTGGAGCCAGAACCAGAGCAGCCCCATCGCCATGTACGTGGACGACGTGTACAAGAGCGTTGGCGCCGTCCAGGCGCTGCAGACTTATGACCTCGACCGCGTCGAGGTGCTGTGCAGCCCTCAGGGCACGCTGTACGGTAAGAACGCCACCGGCGGCGCGATGAATTTCTACTCGCGCAACCCGAGCCTGACCGAGACAGACGGCTACATCACTGCCGCCGCTGGAACGCCGCTCGTGGAAAACACGCTCGCAGTGCGCGCCGCGGTGTTCTACGAACAGCGCGACGGCAGGGTCCGTAGTGTCGTCCCGGGCGTGGAGCCGCTCAACAGCATCGATGCGATCTCCGCGCGCGTGTCCTTCCTCTGGAAGCCAACCGACCGGCTGACCGCGCTGCCCAAAGTCAACGTCACGGACTCCGGCGGCACCCCATACGGCGCCCACGCGTTGAACAACAACCCTTCCGTCACTGGCTTCAGCGGCGACTACGGCTGGTTCAACAGCGGCGCGAAGTACGCGATCCACAAGAAGCTCAAGAACGACGGTGCGTCCCTGAAGCTCGACTGGCAGCTTTCGGATCACTACACGCTGACGTCGGTCACCGGCTTCGACTACGGTCTCTGGTACGAGAAGAGCGACGACGGCGCCCTCGCGGTCACCGACACAGGAACTGCGATCCACCTCGATGACCCGAACACCTACTCCTCGAGCGTGAACGCATTTTCCGAGGAGCTGCGCATCTCCTCGCACGACCTAGGCAGCTTTCGCAGCCGGCGTATTCGATCGTGAACGCACGGCTGGCGTTGCTAGGCAACTCATCGCATCACTTCTCGGCCGCACTTTGGGCCAAGAACCTGACCAATCGGCAGTACCTTGCGTACGGCCTGGCGCAGCGCAATCCTGAAGACGGCGGCCTCGGCTTCGACTACGTCCTGGTCGGCGCGCCGCGCATGTTCGGGGCCGAGGTCACCTTCCGATATTGAGGTCGTAGCGCGCGGATCCGGTCACACACCCGATCCCTCGGTACGGAACCTAACCGGTCATCGCTTGACGGCGGTGAGAGACACGCCCATGGCCGGGGCGACGAATAGCTGATGCTGGCCAGCCTTAAGGCGGGCCAGCCGTCCGAGATCCGGGGGATCAGTAGACCTGTCTGCCCGCCACCCACGTCTGCTCGACCCGAATCTTCCAAATCTCGGACGCAGGGGTGGCAAAGAGACTCCGGTCAGTCAGGATGAAATCAGCCCATTTACCCGGCTCCAGGGAACCAATCGACAGCTCGAGGTGCTCCGCGTACGCGGCGTCCATCGTGTACGCTCGAAAGGCCTCGATCAACGTCATTGCTTCCTCAGCATGCCAGCCTCCGGCAGGCTGGCCGGCGTGATCGGTACGGGTTACGGCAGAGTAGAGGCCATAGAACGGGTTGTCGGACTCAATCGGGAAGTCCGAGCCGCCCGCGATATGCGTCCCCTGGCTGAGGAACGTACGCCACGCATAGGCTCCGCGCAGTCGCTCCCGGCCGAGGCGGTCTTCCGCCATATTCATGTCGCTGGTCGCATGGGTCGGCTGCATCGACGCGATCAGGTCGAGTTGCTTGAAGCGGGGAATGTCCTCAGGCGCGACGATCTGGGCGTGCTCGATGCGGTTGCGCAGTTCGCGCCCACCGACGACGCGGTAGGCCGCCTCGAATGCATCCAGCACCTGATGGTTGCCGGCATCGCCGATCGCGTGCACGCCAACCTGGTAACCGGCGCGCAGCGCCGTCTCGATTTTCTTCTCCATGTCGTTGGCTGACATGAAGAGCAGCCCGCGCTGCCCGGGGCTGTCCGCGTAGGGCGCCGTAAGCGCGGCGCCACGGCTGCCAAGTGCGCCATCCGCGAATAGCTTCACCGCGCGTACCGAGAGTCGGTCGTCGCGGTAACCGATCACCGGGCCCTGCTTCGAGAGGTGGGCGAAGTCCGGGCCGACGTCGGCAATCATCGCGTAGATGCGCACGCTGAGCTGCCCTTCGTCGGCCAGTTTCCGGTACAGCGCCACGTCGCTCGCGCTGGACCCTGCGTCCACGGCCGCTGTCAGGCCCACCCCATTCATGTGCTTGAGCGCAGCGAGAACCACGCGGCGCCGCTCCGTATCGGTCAGCGGCGGCACGACCCGGTCGATGAGGTCCATGGCCTTGTCGACGAGCACGCCACTCGGGTCACCGTTCGCATCCCGCTCGATTCGGCCACCGACGGGATCGGGCGTGCCCTTTCCGATGCCGGCAGCGCGCAGGGCGGCGGAGTTGAGCCACTTCGCATGTCCGTCGACGCGCTCCATCACGGCGGGGCGATCCTTTTCGACGGCATCGAGCTCGGCAGCCAGCGGGAACCGGCCGAGACTCCACAGAACCTGGTTCCAGCCGCCGCCGAGCAGCCAACGTTGGTACGGACGAGAGGCCCGGTACGCGCGGATCTTCTGCTGCGCATCCGCAAGCGACCGTGTGTCGGTGAGGTCAGCGCGCTCGCTTTGGACGCCGAGTCCGACGATGTGCCCGTGCGCATCGATGAGCCCTGGTAGCAGTCCGCGCCCCCCGCCATCGATCACCTTCGCGGTCGGAAAGGCCCCGTGCAGGGCTGCGGCATCGCCCGTTTCGATCACGCGGCCGTGGTCGAACACAAGTCCGCTGAAATGCCTGAGCTCGCTGCCGGCAAGGGTGTACCCGTCGACGTTTTCCAGGAGTGTCGGCGCTGCATTCGCAGCGAGCGCCACGGCGAAAAGTACTATCGCGACAGTGATGCGGTGCCCGTTGGCTTTCATGGAGCCCTCGCTTATTTTCGATTGATCATGACACGGGTGGATTGCTGACTGCTCCTCCCCGCCTTCATTGCACGGTAAACGCGAGGACGCCACTGCCGGCCGCTTCGGGTTCATAATATCTTATAACCTATTGATTATAATAATATCTTAGGCAGATCTCCCGGGCAATGTCGCGGACAGGGGGGCATCTTACATTCCTGATCGGACGACTGGATCTACGCGCGTCGCCGTCAGCTCGAAGCGCAAATCCTGATGAGAGATCCCAACCTGCTTACAGCACAGACCGCCATGGCGCGGCCAACGCCGCAGCGCGCGCCGGCCGGGCCCACCGTGCGCATTGAACGAATCAGTCCTGTGGAAGCGCGGGGCCTCAAGCCCCTCCGGGCCAGGCGCGGGCTGGATGCCAGAGACCTACGTTCTGCCTTCGACCGCGACCGGCCGCGCCCCTCCTCGTCGCTATCAAACCACACCCGTGCCAAGGCGCATTCGGATTCCAGGGTCGGCCGGCCATCGCAACGAGGCGGCCACGACTGCGTCTCCCGGCGGCTTGGGGCCGTGCCTGTTGCAAGTGGGGTGATACTGTCCATACACTCCAGCGTCGCAATAGCGATATTCTGTTGTAGGATTACAACAGCCAAGTAAAGAACACAGCGCCGTGTTGGGCTGCGGGGCGTACCTCCGCTGCAGTAACCGCGGCCGCTGGATCCGAGGGCGGGGGCAGTCGAATTTGGTTCGCGGAACGTCGTGCCACGGCGCGTCGGCCTTTCCCAGGCCGGAGGCTCATGTGCACCGGACCGTCACTGCGCGGCTTCAGGCGTAGGGTTTGGCCGGCGCCTGCACCGGATTCCGCGCGCAAATATCAGTCATCGTCAGGATTTTTGACAATTCAATGGGGAGCTCTTCCATGAAACGGACGTCGAAACTATTGACCGCATCGGTCCTCATGTTGGCCACGCACCTAGCAGCAGCTCAGGGAAAACCCGCCGGCGCAAGCGGCAGCGAGCTCGCCGAGGTCGTCGTCACGGGCACTCGCCGTAGCGACCGTACGGTGACCGATTCTGCGTCGCCGGTGGACATCATTTCGAGCGCCGAGCTGCGCGCGCAGCCCGCCGCGAACATGCTCGATCAGATCAAGAACGTCGTGCCGTCGTTCTTCGTCGGCCAGAACACCATTTCGGATGCGTCAAGCCTCGTACGCGCGCCTTCGCTGCGCGGCCTGCCGTCGGACGAAATCCTGGTGCAGTTGAACGGCAAGCGCTTCAACCGCTCGGCCCTCGTCCAAGTGTACGCCGGTGGCGACACCGAACTCGCATTCGGCTCGCAGGGTTCGGACCTGTCCTCGATCCCCTCGATCGCCGTCAAGAACCTCGAAGTGCTGCGTGACGGCGCGACCGCCCAGTACGGCTCGGATGCCATCGCCGGCGTGCTCAACTACGGCCTGCGTGACGATGCGGGCTTCGAAGTACAGGCCCGCTACGGCCAGTACAAGGAACACAACGACGGCAAGAGCTACCAGTACGCCTTCAACGGCGGCCTGAAGTTCGGCACCAGCGGGTTCGTCAACCTGTCGGGGGAGTACGACGATGACGGCCAGACGAGCCGTGGCGTGACCCGCGTGACAGCCGTCACGTTCGCCCAGGAGAACCCGGCACTCGCGAACACGCTGCCGAACTACCCGCTGCCGGCGCAGATCTGGGGCCAGTCGCCCTCGCATGGCTACAAGCTGATGCTGAACTCGGCGGTCGACGTGACCGATTCGAGCAAGGTCTACCTCGTCGCGAACGCCGCCTCGAGCAAGACCGACGAGAGCTTCAACTTCCGGTCCTCGCTACAGGGCAGCCGTCTCTACGAAAACACTGCCGGTGGCTTTGATGAATGGGGCGGCCGGTCGTTCTTCCAGCACCCGTACTACCAGACGCTGTGCCCGACGGGGAATGACACCTGCCCCGTTGGCGGTTACGTTCAGGACAGCAACGTCTTCAACCTGACCTCGATCTACCCGGGCGGCTTCACGCCGCGCTTCGTCGGCAAGAACGATCAGATGTACGGCGTCGCGGGCTACAAGGGCAAGACCTCAGGCGGCCTCACGTACGACCTGTCGGTGTCGAACAGCAAGAACGAGATCGAGCTGTCGATGTACGACTCGATCAGCCCATCGTTCGGCGGCGCGTCGCAGACGAGCTTCAAGTTCGGCAAGCAGATCCAGAAGGAAACCGACGCGAACCTCGACCTCGCCCTGCCAGTCGACATGGGCATGGCGAGTCCCGTGACGCTGTCAGGCGGCCTTGAGTTCCGTCGCGAGGAGTTCACGGCGACGGCGGGCGATCCGCAGTCGTACGGCTCCGGTCCCTATGCCGCGGCGCACCCGCTGTACATCGAGACCTCGCCCGGCGTGTACGAGGCAACCGGCGCGTTCACGGCCACGGAAGGTCCAGCGGCCAGCGGCTACGGCGGCACGAGCCCAACCTACGCCGGTTCGCACAGCGAGACCAGCAAGGGTATCTATCTCGGCGCGGAAGGCGACGTCGCCAAGAATCTCAGCGTCGGCGTGGCCGGTCGCTACGAGAAGTACAATAGCTTCGGCTCCGCGACCGTCGGCAAGCTGAACGCGATGTGGCACCTGAACGACGAGGTGGCGCTGCGTGCCACGGTTGGTAGCGGCTTCCACGCGCCGTCGCCAGGCCAGAACAACACCCAGGTCCTCACGACGACGTTCTTCCAGGGCACGTCGCTGCAGCAAGGCACGTTCCCGGTCACGAGCGCCGTCGCGCAGTTCTACGGCGCCGTGCCGCTCAAGCCCGAGAAGTCGACAAACTTCGGCGCCGGCATCGTGCTGAAGCTGTCGGGCGACTGGCTCACGACGCTGGATTTCTACAAGATCAACGTGAAGGACCGCATTTTCATCTCGAAGAGCTTCACCGTGACGGACCTGAACATCATCGACCTGCCGGAACTAAATTCGGTCGGCTCTGGTGGCAGCGTCCAGTACTTCACCAACTCGCTGGACACGTCGACCAAAGGTATCGACCTGGTCACGACTTACCACACCGAGCTGGCCGGCGGACGACTGAACCTGTCGCTCGCGTACAACTACAACAAGAGCACGGTCACGAAGTACGATCCGGGCGCGGTCGGTAACTACCAGATCATCGACATCGAGGGCCTCGCGCCGCACAACCGTGCGACGCTCGCCGCCAACTGGTCGCGGGGCAATCTGAGCCTGAACGTGCGCGAAAGCTACTTCGGCTCGTGGGTCGACGCGAACGACTACCCCATACGCGATGCTGGTGGCAACATCATCGGCGGTCAGGAGTTCGGTGCGAAGCTGACGACGGACCTCGACGTCAGCTACACGTTCCTCGACCACTACACGGCGACGCTCGGTGCGAGCAACCTGTTCGACACCCGTCCGGACAAGATCATGGCGACCGGCGACAACCCGATCTACAAGCTGACGGGTGGTACGGGCGACGGCCAGATCTATCCGCGCAGCGGCGGTCCGTTTGGGATCAACGGCGCGTTCTGGTACGCGAGTCTGAGAGTGAAATTCTGAGGAACTGCGCGCTCGGCGCACCGGGGGCGGGAGAGCTTCGGCATTCCCGCCCCCGTTCATTGATGATGTCGCCGGATTCCGGGTCGCGTCGCCAACGAAGTGCCGTCGATCGCTCGTAATCGGATTGATTGTCCCGGCTTGCGCAACCGTGCCGGGCACGCGGCCGGCCCCGGCATCAGCCACGACGCGCTGAAGAACCTAATGGCGGGCATGGGCGCAAAGTACACCTTCGGTCCTTTCCCCGCGGCGATCGTCTTGGACTGACCGGGCGCCGGTGGAAACTCCCCGCGCAAGGGCCGCACACCCGGCACCGACCGCCGTTTCGCGCACGCATGACCGGTTGAGACGCGCGCGGCTTGCTCTGAACGGATAGACCCGGTTCCCACCCAGGCCGGAACCACGGATGTCTTGGACTGGGACCGCCGGTGCGGCCGCCTGAGCGGCCCTTCAGCCAACACCATTGGGTGTTCCAACCACGGCGGGGCGGGCGGGTATCCCCGCGTATGGCCGGGCGCGGCGTCAACCATTGCATTGCGCGCTCTGGAGAAGTCGCCCGCTGGCGTGTCAACGGCTAGGATGCCGGGACCACCAGCCAAGGGCAGCTGCGCTCAAGCCACCATGCGTATTCTTTGCCTCCTTAATCGAGACCTCGCCAGCAGTCTGGCCCTGAATTTGCTGCTACCGACGTTGCACCACCACCAAGTCCTGGTGGGTTTGAGCGAACGCGTCGGCAATGCACTGTCGAAAACGACAGAGCATGCGGCACGTCGTGAACTGCGTATCGCCGAACAAGCATTGCCAAACGAACTTCATTTCCCACTCATAGAGCGCGCCGGTCTTCCCGACGACGGCTCGAGACGTTTGACGTTCCGGGAAGTCGAGAAGTACCGCGGCATCCCGGTGATTCCGATCGAAAATCCGAACACGGACATCGGCCTGGACACCGTGCGGTCATTTTCTCCGGATCTGATCGTGACGATCAGATACGGGACGATCCTGAAGCAGCCGGTTCTCAGCATTCCGCGTCTTGGCGTGGTAAACCTGCATTCGGGGATACTGCCGTCGTATCGTGGCGTCCTTGCGGCCTTTCGCGCGCTGATCAATGGCGACGCCGAGATCGGCTGCACGCTGCACTTCATCTCGAATGCTTCCATTGATACCGGCGATATTGTCGGTGTCCGGACGGTCTCCGTGGACCGACGCCGTTCGCTGCTCTGGCACGTCCTTGCCCTTTATTCACCCGGAGCCGACCTCATCAGCGACGCGATTGGGAGCCTCGCGAAGGGGGTCCCGCTAATTGGAGTCCCGCAGCCGACGAACGGCGCCAGCTACTATTCATATCCCACGGACGCTGAATGGGCCAATTTCCTGGACCAGGGATGGCGTATCGCCGATATGGCAGACCTTCTGGGCGCCCTCGGCCCATATGCGGGCGACCTACTGACTCTGGTCCCTCGCGCTCGATCGATCGATACCTAAAGTCGGGGCGAACGTTCTTGAAGATTGGCAGCGAAGCTCGGCGCCCACTCATCGCCGCCAGACTTCTGCCTAATCCAACACCGGGCCCGGGTAGGCCGAGAGCTCTACGATGCTCCCCTGGTCACAGATGTCGTGGAGATTCCCCCGCCGGGCCTTCTTAGCAACGTCCGGGACACAGGGCCGCGCTGCTCTTGCTTGCCCGCTCTCCTGCCGCGACTGATTGCGATAGACGCATTGAACAACTGCGCCGGGCACTCGACTTTGGACCCGATTTTCATAGTCAGCGGGACCTCGCGCGATGTGGGTCCCATCCATCGTTTCGAAGTACTCCGATAGAGCGCCGTTGATCAGGAACGTCGCCTGCCCGCGCAAGGAGTCCATACTCGTCCAGTTTGCGATTCCTCTGTCCACAGGCGTTCGCAACTCGCCTTTGATATCGGTCAACCGTCAGGCGGCGCATTGCGACCCGACCAAGTCGAACTGGGAATATACTGCTCTGGTGTCGCGCGACCGATCAAGCCAGTGATCCGGACGAGCGCCCCACGCTTCGATGTCCGAGGATCCGACCATGCCGCCTCACCGCCCGAATCATGTGCCCGGGCTCCTCCTGATTCTCGCCATCACGCTCGCCGTCGTCGCGCCGGTCGTGCATGCCGGCCTCAGCACGCAGGAAGAGCGGCTGCTCGCCCAACTCAATGCGCCAAGGGCGCTCGCGGATCTTGAGCGCCTGTCCAAACGGTCCGTGACCAGCCAGACCGGGCTAGGCGCAGGCACCATCGTCTCCGGTAGCGCCGAGGAGAATGCCGCGGCCCGCCGCCTCGCCGAAACGCTGCGCGCCATGGGCCTCGAGGTGACCCTCGAAGACTTCCCGGTCCGGGCCTACCGCTATGGCCCGCTGACGCTCGAGGCGAACGGCAGCGCCATCGCGGCGATCAGCCTGCACGCCACGGGTGGAACGTGGGGCACGCGGGACGCCGTCCCATTCGCACGCGGAGATGGCGGCAGTCACCAGCTGCGTGCATCGCTGGTCGACGCGGGCGACGGCTACGAATCGGACTACGCGCGCATCGGCAACGTCCGTGGCAGGATCGTCTTGGTACGGCGTGAGCTGCGCGACTGGCCGCCAGCGCAGATCACCGAAGCCGCTCATCACGGCGCCCTTGCCGTTCTGTTCTTCGATCACCCCTCATCGGATCAGCAACCAGACGCGCTGCGCCAGGACAGCCTGTGGGGCCACGACCAGCTGCCTGGCATCGCGATCAGCCGTCGGTCTGGTAACGCGCTAAAGGCGCAGCTTGCCACCGGGCCGGTGGAGATCCTGCTCGAGAGCCGTGCGCAAGTCGCCGACGGCACCTCGCGCAATGTCGTCGCGCGGATCCGCGGCAGCGAGCGGGCGGACGAATATGTGCTCGTCTCGGCGCACTACGACCGCTGGTTCGAGGGGGCAGCGGACAACACCAGCGGCGTTGCTGCAGTACTTGAGATCGCAAGGGCATTCACCCGCTCCGGCCTCAAGCCGCGCCGAACCATCCTCTTCGTCCTTGCCGGCAGCGAGGAAGCGGGTCTTGAGGACCCAGAGCGTGACTGGCTGGCAGGCTCCAACGCTTTCGTGATGCGCCACCCCGAGGTGCTGCGCAGCGCCGCGCTCGTGTTTAACGTTGACCTGCTTGGGCGAACCTCACCCACCGCCTCGCTGACCTCGACACCGGACCTGATGGCCCAGCAGGCGACGACCCTAAAGGATTTGGGACTCGACAGGCAAATCACCCGGAAGGCCTCTATCGGCAGCTCGATCGACGCGTGGAACTATGGCGTCGTCGGCGGGGCGGCCACTAGTCATCTCAACCGGATCCCGGACAGCTATTTCCCCATCTACCACACGCAGGTGGACACCTACCGACCCGAGCTCTTCCAGAATATGGCGATGGACCTGCGCCTGCTCACGCTGAGCTTGTGGCGTGCAGCCAGCGCCCGGCGCCTGCCGATCGCACTCACGGCAGTCTCGGACTATATAGACGGGCAACTCGGGAAGGATGCCGTGAAGGTGCCAGATGTATCCTTCGTCGGCCTGCACGACGCGCTGGCGGGATTTCGGGCGGCGGCGGCAGCTGTCGAGGCAGTCGACGATCCTGCTCGAGCCGACGAGGTAAACCGACTCCTGATGGCTACCCGCCATGGCCTCGTGCCCTGGCTCTACGCGAGTGACGATGACTTCGAGCAGGCCACCCGCACGGCGCTGCTCGCAACCCGCGTCGCGGTCCTTGAACGCACCTCGGCGGCCGCTGGCGCCGGCGATGCCGCCACCGCCGTCGCCGCTCTGCAGGAACTGTACGAGGGCCGCCAGTGCCTGCGCCTCGCGCCGGCCGTCTACGAATTCGAGCGGTCCTTCTGGGCCGGCGAAGGAGGCTGGGCATCGCGCTTCCAGCATCGCGCGCCGCCACCACCGCCGGCGTTCGAAGCCGCCTGCGCGCTTCTGGCCAAACCCAGTCTCGACACCCCGGCCTTTATCGCGGCCTTGGCTGTGCTTCGCACACACGCAGCGCAGCAGGTCGCCGAAGCGGTGGCGCTGATGACGGCCCATGTGCACTCCGCGACCGCAGGGCTGGTGGAGTTCCGCAGCGAGCCTGACGCGCACACGATGCCGGGCGTCGCCCGTGCCGAACGCTCCACCGCCACGGCAGCCACCAACGCCTTGCCCCGCTGAACTCGCGTCACGCAGCAGGTGACAGACGTGCGCTGCGAAGTTCCCCTACCCGTCTTAGGAGCGATACCCATGTCAGATCATCGTCGGCGTGTTGCATTGGCGTGCTTTGCCACGGCGTTGCTCGCGGCGCTGCCGGCGCCCGCCGCCACTCCCGTGCCAGCCGACCTTGTCCTCACGGGCGGGCGCATCTACACAGCCGATCACGCAAGGACCATCGCAAGCGCGATGGCCGTGCGCGACGGCACTCTCGTTTACGTGGGCGCGGACGAAGGCGCAGCGGCTTTCGTCGGGCCCAGCACCCGGATCGAGCCGCTTTCCGGGCGCCTGGTGCTGCCAGGATTGTTCGATTCCCATCTCCATCCGGCTGGCATCGTCGATCTGGACGTCTGCGATCTCAAGAGCCAAGGCAAGTCGCTTGTCCAGATGACGGGCTTCATCCGCGGCTGCATCAAGCGCTACATGATCAAGGCGGGCGAGTGGGTGATCGTCCGGCAGTGGAATTTTTCAAACGGCAATGAGCCGGACGCAGCGCACCCGACGTTGCGTGCGGCACTTGACCTTGCAACTCGCCGACACCCGGTCGTCCTGGTCGGAAACGATGGCCACCACGGCGCGTTCAACAGCATGGCTCTGGCGCGTGCAACCGACGCCGCGGGTCGGATCGTCGGCTACTCGAAGGCGACGCTGACCGGCCCGCTGCGAGAATTCAGGAACTTCGTCGGCGTCGACGTGGTCGGTGAGCCCAACGGCACGGTCAACGAGGACGCCCGGAGCCGCATGGCGGTACCGTCTATGCTGTCGGTAGACTTCAAGGAAATGATGAAAGCGCCGGAACGCGTGACGCAGCGCCTGAATAGCGTCGGCATAACAGGAATCCTCGAGGCGGCGCTTCAGCCGGAGACCATCGAGCTCTACGACACTCTGGAAAGAACAGGCAGACTGAGCGTCCGCGCCACCCTCGCCCAGTACTTCGATCCCGACACGAACCTCAGCGCAGATGGCAAGCCGGACTGGGACAAGATGGTCTTGGCTGCCCAGCAAGTGCGCGAGAAGTACGCCCACGACTCCTTGCTGCGCGCGAACGTCGTCAAGCTATTTGCCGACGGCGTTCTCGAGGGCAATCCGTTCGCGAACCCGCCGACCCTTCCCGAAGTCGCGACAATAAAGCCGTACCTGCAACCGATCTTCAGCAACGACAAGAGCGGTCGCTTCGGAGTAACCGGATACGTCGACACGACTTCGCCGTTGTGCGTCGACGCGCGCGCGCACGCCGACCGCTATATGGACGCAAAGCCCGCCGGGGCCTTCCTCAAGGAGCACGGTTTTCACCCCGGACAGTGCCGAATCTCGCTCGGAGAACTACAGCACGATCGGGCGGTGATTATGGAATTCGTCAGGCGCTTCCACCTGGCGGGCTTTGCCGTGCACATCCACGCCATCGGCGACATGCCGATTCGAACTGCTGTGGATGCGATCGAGGCAGCCCGCAAGGCGGATGGCATTGCGACGCAGCACGACGCCCTCGCCCATATTCAGCTCGTCCATCCGGACGACGTCGCACGCATCGGACGGGATCACCTGTACCTTGCTTTCACCTATGCGTGGGCCTACACCGATCCCCAGTACGACCTGTCCGTCGTGCCATTCTTCGACCACGTCGTGGGCAGCGATCATGCCGCGCTGCACCCTGCCGATGGCTACTACGAGCGAAACGCCTACCCCGTGAAATCATTGAAGGACGCCGGCGCCGTCCTCGTGGCGGGTTCGGACGCTCCGGTTGATACGCGCGATCCGCGCCCGTTCGTAAACATGGCAGCTGCCATTCTGCGCAGCCTGCCCGGACAGGCACCGCTAAACCCGCGCGAGTCGGTGTCGATCCGCGACGTCATTGACGCCTATACGATCAATGGTGCTCAGTACCTCGAGCGTGACGCCATCACCGGATCCATCGAGCGCGGCAAGTCCGCGGATTTCATTGTGCTCGATCGCGACATCCTGGCACTCGCCGATGGCGGCAACGCGCAGGACATCCGCGACACGCAGGTGCTCGAGACGTGGTTCATGGGACGGGAGGTGTATCGGCACCGTGAATGAGTCGGGAGTGTCGGCCACGCTTTCGACCCGGCTCCGCTCTCACCTCCTGCCCGCTGGGATCTGACCACGCGAGAAGCGACATGCTCAGGCCCGCAGGTTCGTCCGGTTAGCACGCCTGTTACAGGGATGTCCTGAACCCATGTCTTCAAGATACCGACGATGGAACGCCGCTCTGAAATTGAGAACGCCCCAAGAATACTCTTGAAATGTGACCGAGCAAGACCAGCAGCTCCCGCCGGTTCTGACCTTTCGAGGACTCCACTCTGCGGATCCCGAGCGCCACCGGGTCCGGTGGCGCCGCGCAGATCCGGGTGGACCGGCCGTAGGCTACAGCTCCTTTTGCATGCGAACCAGGGGTACGGGCACGCCACCACGACTATCCTGAATGTGTTCCACCGGAACGTAGCCACAGGCGAGGTACAGGGGCTCTCCCGCCATCGTGGCCATGAGCTCGGTCTTCTTGAAACCCGCCTCCCTGGCGTCCGCCTCACATAGCGCGAGCACGCATCGACCAACGCCGCGGCGCGCGTAACGCGGACTCGTATACATCGCGCGAATCTTGGCGGGATCAATCTGCGGATCGAGGAACGTTGAATTTCGTCCAGGGGTCTGATCGCCGCCGTACAGCGTTGCGCGTCGACTCCAGCCTCCGCAGCCGGCGATCTGCCCTTCCATCTCGATCACGAAGTAGGTTTGATCGTCGATAAGCTGCGCATCGAGCCCCATGATGAGCCGGCTGGATGCAATCTGCATCGGATCGAGAAATGGCCTCTGCAGTTCAAAGATCGCTGAGTCCATGAGGGTCCGCAGGGCGTCGAAATCCGCCCGAGTCGCACGTCGCGCTGCCATCCCGGCGCTAGGCGAAGTGGTCACGGTTATCGTCCTCCATCACTGTATCAAGCGCAAAAATGATCTCGATTGGCATGGACGAGCTCTGCATCACCCCGCGTTAGCCGGCGGTTTCCGCGTGAAGGATCTGCGTTGCAATCTCCAGAACGCTCGCAAGCAGAACATCGAAGTCCGCGCGAATCGTGCGATGGTTGGTATGCGCCACTCGGATGGCAAAACGCCCATCAATTCGAGCGCTGGACGGCACGGCAATGCCTGACTCTTGTATACGAACGAGGACCCGCATATTGAGAGCGTCGAGTTCCGCTTCAGTACGGCCGGCGGGCGCAACCCGAAAGCAGACGACATTCATTGCGGCGGGCGCAAGCAACTCTAAACCAGGATGCGCGTCGATTTGCGATGACAGATACTGAGAATCTTCGATATTCCGCTCTATTGCAGCGCCTAGCTTGTTGGCGCCATAAACGGACACATTCATCCAGACACGAAGGGCGCGAAAGGCTCGCGACAGCTGGATGCCGCGGGACGCGAATTCCGTAGGATCGACGGAAATTCCCCCGGTGAAGTTTTCCAAATAGGAGGGAGCGAAAGAAAACGCCTCTTCGTGCCTCTTTGCATCGCGAATGAGTATGGCCCCGGTCTCATACTGCAGATATCCCCACTTGTGCAGATCAAAGGCCAGAGAATCCGCCCGCTCCAGCCCGTCGACGAGGTGGCGGTATTTCGGCGACAGCTTCGCCAGCGCGCCAAATGCGCCGTCGACATGAAACCAGAGACTTTCGGCGGCTGCGAGGTCCGCGAGGGCATTGAGATCGTCGGTCGCTCCTATTGCGACGGTCCCCGCATTGCCGACAATACATAGCGGTCGGTACCCCCGGCGCCGATCCTCACGCAGGATGCGTACGAGTTCATCGATTTGAATGCGATGATGGCGGTCGACTGGCACCTTACGAAAGCCATCGGAACCTAGACCCAGAAGGTCGCAGGATCTTTCCGCCCATCCATGCGTCGCGCTTGAGCCGTAGATGGTGAGCTTGCCGGTATCGCTCGGATTGACCCCGACCTGGCGTACGTTCGTGCCGGTGAGCTGGTTTCGCGCCGTGGCGACGCCGATCAGATTCGCTACGGTACCGCCGCTGACTAGCAGGCCGCTGGCGGCAGACGGAAAGTCGAGCATTTCGGCGAGCCAGCCAGTCACCTGCCGCTCGACCAGCGTTGCCGCCTGGTCGTATCCAGCCACATGGCAGTTCATCGCCGACGCCAGCAGGTCGGACAGCATCCCTATCGGTGTTCCCGTGCCCATCACCCATCCCCAGAACCGCGGATGAATGTTCCCCGTCGGATAGGGAAGGATGTTTTTCCTGAACAGCTCGTACACGTCTTCAATGGACGATGACTCGCGAGGCAACCCCGCCTGCAAGGCACGGCGCGCGGTGTCCGGCGGGCTTTCCCACACCGGCCGATCACGAACGGTCTGGAGGTAATCGACCATGTCATCAAGCATCCGATGACCCAAGGCCCGAAATTGCTCCCAGTCGTCGGGGTCAAGCGAGACGGCTGCTTGCGCTAGGTTGGGATTCGCACTTTTCATGGTGTCTTCGGATGTTCGTTTAATGTTGGTGCTTTCCGTAAGATAGCCGCTTCCAATTTAACCCGCTGTACGATGTGGCTATTCACGCACCAGCGATGTTCGGCAGTTCCTGTACGGTCTAGCGCCGGGCTTGGGGCGAGTCGCGTCAAGACTGCGTATTCCTGCAGTCCGGCGCTCCGATCGGCGGAGAGGACGCACGCGGGAACCGGCCCGCGAATTGCGAGCGTTGTTGCCTTCGTGCACGCGCGCGGGAATCCGCAGCAGCGAGCAAGAGCGCGAGATAGCAGCGGAACAAATCGACCGACCCGAGGGATGCTCATCAATCCGTTGCAAAGTGCAGCACGCGAGCAATCGAGATGTCTCCAGGGCATGAGCGCCAAAAGGCCAAGGCGTCGTCCCAATCGCGGGCTCACCGCCCTCCAAACTCGCCGGATCTGGGCAAGTGTTTCGAAGGAGCGTCCATTTCCCGCTGGGGCGCCCGAGCGCCAACACAGTGCGCTGCTCGTACCAGAAGACGATCGTCGACGTCTTCGCCGGCGTTTCCAACCAGATCATCGTGGTCTCACCGATCACGATTCGACCCATATCCGTCACGGCCGTGTCGATCACTTGCGACCGCGGCGTGTCACGCCGCGGCCTCGGACGAGTCGGCACCGCACGCTCAGCGCTGCCCTGGCCGAAAGTGATCTCTACGATCAGGGGAGCGCGGCAATCTCGGCATCGTTCGGTGTGAGTTTGGGCGTCAACCCGCCCCACTGCGCCAGCACATAATTTGCCAATGCCGCGCGCTCGGCGTCGCTGTAGCCGCGCGCGAACACAGGCATCGCGAAGCCGGTGTCTGCGCCATGTTGCGAGCCTTCCGCGAGCAGGCGCAGCACGTTGGTGCCACCAGGATCGCGTACGGAACTCGCGCCGGTCAGCGTCGCCGAGCCGTCACCGGCGGCACGCGGGTCTGGCGCATGGCATCCGGCACAGGCACCGGCATACAGCTTCGCGCCGACAGACGCTGGGTCTGCGACACTCTGGACGGATGGTGCCGCCGTTCGCGGAGCATCACCGAGCAGGTAGCGCACCAACGCACGTCGGTCGTCCACGGACAGCTGCTCGGTATCGAAGGCAACGACCGCTTTCATCGGACCCGCTGCGATTCCGTGATTCGGCGCATGTCCCGTCGCGAGATAGGTCTCGAGCGCTTCGGCCGTCCAAGTGGCAAGACCGGCCGCCGTGATGTCGTAGGCCTTCCAGCCCTGCGTCACGGCACCGGACAGCGCCTGACCGTCCCTGGCAGCGTACGCGGCATTGCGGGGCGTGTGGCACTCGCCACAGTGACCGAGCTCATTCGCAAGATACGCCCCCCGATTCCAGTTCTCGTCGTGGGCGACATCGGCCTTGAATCCGACCGACGGCAGGTACAGTGCGTTCCATAGCGGCATGAGGCCCCGCTGCGAATAGGGGAACGACAGCTCGCTCACCGGTACGGCGTTCTTTACCGCCGGCAAACTGTCGAGATAGGCCTTTATCGCGAGGACGTCATTGCGCGCCATTCCGGCATACGATGTGTAGGGATGCGCCGGATAGAGGTGCCGGCCACCGCGGGCGACTCCCGCCCGGACGGCATTGACGAACTCGTCTTCGGTCCAGCCGCCGAGGCCTGTCTCGGGATCGGCTGTGAGATTGCTGGAGTAGAGGGTCCCGAACGGCAGCCTGAAGGCCACGCCGCCGGCATATTCATC
This sequence comes from Pseudomonadota bacterium, assembly GCA_025356815.1. Taxonomy (GTDB): domain Bacteria; phylum Pseudomonadota; class Gammaproteobacteria; order Steroidobacterales; family Steroidobacteraceae; genus CAIKZZ01. The sequence goes on along the minus strand of JANXQL010000036.1, from coordinate 6,614 downwards.
GCTGCCCGGCAGCGTGTGGCACGCAGTGCAGTCGGCTGCCGCCGCGAGATAGCGACCTCGCTCGACAGCGGTCCCGGTCAACGCCAGCGGCCCGTCGGCGGCTCCGTGGTCAATCCGCGCCTTGCCGTCGCGATACATGGCGAAACCGACGAACCCGATCAGGGCCACGGCGATCACGATCAACACCAGCTTCAGGTTGCGCATGTCAGATCACCACCTGGCCACGAGCCGCCGCGCCTGCCGCAAGGTCCGCGCGCGCGATCGGCAGCTTTCGGATCCGCACGCCGGTGGCGGCAAACACCGCATTGGCGAGTGCCGGCGCGGAAATCGCCGTAGGCGGCTCGCCGATGCCTGTGGGCGATTCGGTGCTGGGCACCGTGTAGGCCTCGATACGAGGCGTCTCGTGCATCCGAAGGACGCGATAGTCGTGGAAATTGCCCTGCTCGATCGCGCCGGCCTTGAGTGTCGCCTCGCCCCACAGCGCGGCCGACAGGCCGAATACGAGCCCACCCTGCAACTGCGCCTCGACGGTATTCGGGTTCACGACCTGGCCGCAGTCGGCCACCGCCACGGCGCGACGAAGCCGAACCTCGCCCTGCGCCGTCACCCCGACCTCGAGGATGGCGCAGATCAACGTGCCCATCGACGTACCGAGAGCCACGCCACGACCGATACGCAGGCCGTCGACCTTGTCTAGCGACTTGTCCCAGCCGAACTTCGTTGCGGCGAGGTCGAGCACGCCGCGCGCACGTGGATTCTGGGCGAGCAGCGCCCGTCGGTACGCAAGCGGATCCTGGCCGGCCGCATGCGCGAGTTCGTCGATGAAACTCTCGACCGGGAAGAGATTGTGCGTCGCACCCACGCCGCGCCACCAGCCAATCTTGACCGCCTTCGGCAGGTCGTGTCGCACCCACTCCACCTTGAGTGCGGGAATCGAGTACGGCGGCTCGGCGGCCCCATCGAGCGCATCGGGATCGACGCCGTCCTTCGGCATGTCAGCCGGACTCCAGCGATCGAGGACCGTATCGCTGGTGACGCGATGCCGCCAGGTCGCCGGGTACCCCTTGGAATCGAGCGTGGCGACAAGGTGATCGTGGTACGGCGGCCGGAAGAAGTCGCGGGCGAGATCCTGCTCCCGCGACCACACCAGCTTGATTGGATAGCTCACACGCTTGGCGATTGCCACCGCCTGCGCGACCGAATCGACCTCGAGGCGACGGCCGAAGCCACCGCCGATATAGTGGTTGTGGACCAAGATCTGCTCGGGTGGCAGACCGGTCGCCGCCGCCGCTGCGGCGACGACGCGTGTCGGCACCTGTGTACCGACCCAGATTTCGCAACTGCCCGGTTTCACCCAGATCACGGCATTCTGCGGCTCCATTGTCGCGTGCGCGAGCATCGGCGATTCGTACACCGCCTCAACCGTCTTGCCGCCCGCCTTCGTCCCCGCGCCGATTTCCTTACCGGTCCGGGCGGTGCCGGTCCGGGACGCCTCCGCGAGTTCCGCGAACAGCGCATCGCTCGAGATCTTCGCGCCGGTTCCGCTATCCCAGCGAATCTGCAGTGCCGCCACCGCCTTGTGCGCCGTCCAGTAGTCGCCAGCCGTCACCGCCACCACGTCGTCTAGAACTACAACATCGACCACGCCGTCGATGGCACGGGCCTTGCGATCGTCCAGGTGCGCCACCTTGCCGCCGACGACCGGCGACATGGCCACGGCCGCGACCTTCATGCCCGGGACACGCACGTCGATGCCAAAGGTGGCCGACCCATCCGTCTTCGGTGGGGTGTCGATCCGCCGCAGCGACCTGCCAATCAGGCGGAACGTCTTTGCGGACAGGAGCGCGGGCTTGTCCGGGACCGGCTGGTGCGAGGCGTCGCCGGCGACCTGACCGAAGGTCAAGGTCCGACGCGAAGCGTCGTGATGGACGACCCCGCGCTCGACACGACACTGGTCGGCGGGGACGCCCCAGCGCTTGGCCGCCGCGCCGACTAGCATCGAGCGGGCGACAGCGCCGGCCTGGCGCAGCAGATCCCAGCAACCTCGGATCGTGTTCGAGCCACCGGTATTCTGGGACCCTTGTATCTCGAGAGCGTAGAGCTCTTCGCTCGGCGGCGCATGTTCCAGGGTGATCTGGTCGAGATCGACCCCGAGTTCCTCGCCCAGCAGCGTCGCCTGACCGGTGTAGGCGCCCTGCCCCATCTCGACTTCCGGCATCACCAGACGGATGCTGCCGTCGCTGCCGATACGGACGAATGCATTCGGCGCAAACGCAGGACTGCCGTCGGCACGGGCCATGGCCGCGTCCCCGGGCTGCGGGATCGGCTTCGCGAACGCCATCGCCTTCGAACCCGCCAGCCACGTGAAACCGATGACGAGCCCGCCACCGGCCTTCAGCAATGCGCGGCGCGTGGTGTCCACCGGGACGTCATCGGTTCCGACTCGATTCTGCTCGATTTTCATGCACCCCTCCGTCGCCGCGCTCGTTCGCCACACCCGGAATGTCGGGGAACGGCCCGCGCGCAACCGCACCTCAATCTTATACTGCAGGCGGGCGGCACGCCCGTCAGCGCCAAGGATCGAACGGCAGGGGGCGCCACGCTCGCTCGCCTCGACGGGAAAGACCCGAGCCTGCGCGCGTGAGCACAGCCACAATGGCCCATCCGCGGCAGCGCTGTTCCGCGGGCCACATGGGCTGGATCTCCCGACGGAATTGCGGCGCATCGTCGCGACGCGACTGCGCCCACCTTGAGCAGCGAAGGCGCCGGCAGGCCAACCCCCCGGGGGGGCCACGCCGCACCGACCAAGGGCACTGGAATGCGCGACGTCGATGCGCGCTCAGCATCCGTGGCCCGATCCAGCCAGGTTCTGCCGCCGCTAAGTGACGAGCGCCTGTAGCAGGCCGTCAAAGCCCTCCAGGTAGAGAGCCACATCTGCCGGACTCCCCGGCACCGGCACGGTGGGACCTGCCCCTACGATCGCCTCCCAGATGCCGCGATTCGCGAACCACACGCGGATGAGTCGGGCGAGGGTATCGTCATGCACGGCAAGCGCCTCGGTCGCATTTCGGGCCGGTTGCGGGGCGAAGACGTACCCCGCACGCGGGCCAAGCCCATGAATGAACCAAGGAAGTCCGGCTCGCCGCACGGATTCGCGCATTCCGGCCGTGAGTTGCCCACCCAACGCCTGCGTGTGGGCATAGGCTTCAGGCGTCAATACCTCCTCCATCGCCGCGCGCGCCGCCGCCAAACCGAGGGGGTTGCCGAACAGCGTGCCACCGGTGGCGATCAGTTCGTCGCGTTCGCCATCGGGGCCCTTGCGCTGCGTCATGAGCTCGCCGATCGCCGCCGTCATTCCCCATGCACCAAAGGGAATTCCCGCCGCGATCGACTTGCCGGCCGTCACGAGATCGGGTTCCAGGCCCCAGGCCCGCGTGAGCCCGCCCGCGCCCACCACCTGGGTGTGAGTCTCATCGATGCACAGCAGCACTCCCGCCTCTCGCGTGAGTGAGCGCAGCGCATCGTGAAAGCCGGGATCGGGCAGGATGAGCACGTGGCTGTTGGTGAGCGCAGCCTCGGCCATCACGAGCGCGACGTCGCCCCGCTGTAGCGCTGCGCGCAAGACCTCGGGGTCGTTAAATGGAACTACGACCGACTGTGCCGCAGACAGCGCCGACACGCCCCGCTCCTCCGGTACCACGCGCCCTTGTGGATCGAGCGCCACCAGCGTCTGGTCGAGATGGCCGTGATACTTGCCCTCGAACACAAGCACCTTCTCGCGGCCGGTCGCTACGCGCGCGATGCGGATCGCCTCGATGTTCGCCTGCGAGGCGGACGACGTGAACTGCCACTGCGGCAACCCGAAACGTCGACCCAGTTCCGCGGCCACCTCGATCGCGTCCTCCACAGGCAGCATGAACTGGTTGCCGCGCAGCATCGCCTCGTGGGTGGCGCGGACCACCGGCGCGGGCGCATAGCCGCAGAACATCGACATGTCGGCGATGTTGAAGTCGGCGTAGTCGAAACCATCGACATCAGTGAAGTGCGCGCCAGCGGCACCGGCGACCCACGGCGGCTCGTGGTGATAACTGCCGCGCATCCAGGCCATGGGTACGCCGTTCGGCATCACCGCGGATGCACGCCGGCGCAATGCCGCCGACTTCGGGCGCGCCTTGTGGTAGCGAGTATCTTCGCGAGTCTTCAGTTCGCGAATGCGCCTTGCGAGGGTGTTGGTCGACATATCGATGAGTCCCCAACGCTGCCCGGCAACGAACGCCGAGCTTCCCTCGCCGATTGTCAGCGATGCGGCAGCGAGCCCGAAAGGAAGGATAGCAGCGCGGGCTTGCGCCGCCAAAGCGAGGTCACGCCAATACAAAGGATCCGCGCGGGACAGCCTGCGTATTCACCGGCGGCGTGCTGTCTTGTCGTGGCACGGGCGATCCGATCGGACACACCGCGGACGGGAACAGCTGAAATATGGCCTGCAACGAATCCGGTCGGTGCCGCCGGAGAATCCACTGGCAGGCGCCCACTGCATGGGACGACGGCGATCAGGGAGTACCGGGCTGTGGATACGCCGAGTGTGGCAGGCTGAAACGATCGCTGCCTTGTGGCGCACCGCAACATGGCATTGCAGCTCAGGATCCGCCGATTTCCCGCGCAATGCCGACTTTGTCATCGGTCATCGGTGGCGTATCCCCATGCCATAGGGGGTCGGTCAGTCGTTGCGGGCAATGCGCAGCACCGGCGTGCGGCGGATCCTCACTGCTTGTCGACGACCACACGGCCCTGCGCGTTCACGAACACGTGATAGCGGTTGCCGTCTTTGCAGTTCGCTGTGTAATCGCTATCGGCGTTTCGCTTTGAACTTACGACCTCGTCGCAGGGCTTGCCCTGCAGCGCAATCGTCACTTTGAGGTCGGCTCCCAGCGAGGAGTCGTCGGCCGCCTTCACGCTCGCGCTGACCAGCCCCGCGGTGGCCAACAGCACCATACTCATTGCGACTTTGCTCATAGGTTCTCCTGCCTTCCAAATTAGGTCTTCGACAACTTGACCGGATCCGCCAGGATTCCCCAGATGGCTTCCCGCGAAGACAGTATGGTGGCTGCCAGGGGCGGGTCGCCGTCCTGCAGCAGCGCGATTACCTTCAACAGCAGGCCATCATAGTGCTGCCGCAGTGGGGTTGGCGGTGGCTTGCCCTGCGCGCGGTAATAGCTGCGGACTTTCTCGAGCAAATCATCCACCTGGTTCTTGAGCGACAACTTGGTGAAAAGCCCGATGCTGCGGGTTTCCCGCAGCCGTTGCTCGAGCGCGCCGAGGTCGAGCGTCTCGGCGACGGACGCCTTGGGCCCCGACGCTTCGGGCTTGGCCGAAGCAGCCGGCGGCACAGCCCGTGCCATCGGTGCTGCCGGCGGCGGCGCCGCAGTATTGGCGGGCGCTTTCGCCGTGGTCGTACTTGCATTGGTGGCCGTTGAACCGGTGAGACGCACGGCGGCACGCACCGGGGTGGGTGCTGCGGGTGGCGCGACCGAGCTGACAGGTGGTGCCGGAACAGGTCGCGATGCGGTCTGTGCGGAGGCTTCAGCGGGGCTAATGGCCGCCGGTGTCGTGGGGATTGATACCGGCTCGACGGGCACGCCTGCCGGAGCGGCGGGCTGCAACTGGGCACAGCCCCCCATGGCGATTGTCACAATGAGGCACGCATTGATCGCTGCGCAGTGCATTTCTTAGGACCCCCAACGATGACTCACCGTTCAATGCTTCTGAGCGGTACACGGCCCAGGACAGTGGGCGGGCCACGCTGTCCCCGCGATGCCCCTTTCCGCTCAACGAATCGCGTTTTCCTGCAGTGGCTACTGCTCGTGGTCCAGTCCATTTTACCCGTCAATCCATAGGCCACTTTGGCGACCCACCATATCCACAAGGATGCGCCTTGGCGAGCCGCTGTGGCAATTCATCGAGGATTGATGAGGGTCTTGGTGCCGCGCATGATGATGCCTTGATTGAGTCGACGGTCGCTGTATTTCGGGTGCGTTCGCGCGGTGCCCGGCCTGCGAAGTCGCGGGGACGTTCAAGCGAATAGCACCGCATCGGTGCCGGCTTCGCGGCAGCCAGTCACGGCAGCGGGTATTCGGCGAGCGTCCCAGGATCTGATCATGCTCAGCGCCGCACAGCCCAAGATCATGGCCGCGGGAGGCTGGCAGGGGCCCGGTTCTGCCATAGAACAGGAGCGAAGCGGGGTTTGGGGCCCAGTGATCGATCTTCGGTCCCGCCCGTCGATGTGCGACAACTGCGACTCCATGTGCCTGACGAGAGCCAAACGTTGCGTATCCGAAGGGTTGCCGTCGCGACCGCTAGGGTCGACGGCGGCAACGCTAGATTTAGGGAATCCCTGAAGAACTGGTCATGACAGAGGCGGGCGGCAAGGATTTTGGGTTTGTGGCGCAGAGCGGCGCGATTTCGCGCCGCCGCTTGGCGGCTTTCTCGTCCATATCGCACATTTCCTAACTTTCACCGACACGTCTCCTACGCATTCAGCAATCGTCGTCGGACGAGATACAGATTGGTCAGCGCAGCGGTCACTTCCAGGCGGTTCAGGTTCTTGGCCAGTCCCC
>JANXQL010000018.1 GCA_025356815.1 Pseudomonadota bacterium | reverse complement strand
ATCCGGGTTTCTGTGCGGCGGTTACTGCACCTACCGCGGCTACTACACGCCCGGCAGCCTGTCCGCGGGTGCCAGTCACACCGGTCAGGGGCCGCTGACGCGCTTCGGCAGCGTCTACGTGGACGGCGACGAGTACACCTCAAGCGGCGCGACCGTGACCTTCGACGGCGTCGCGGCCGGCGAAGGCGCGCTGCGTGTCGGCGACGTCGCGACCGTGCGCGGCAGGCCTGGCGGCAGCGGCGCGGCAGGCACCGCGACGGCGATCGCCGTGACCACCAAGCTCGTCGGTCCGGTGACCGCCGTCGACCTCGCCGCGGGCACCGTGACGGTGCTTGGACAGGCGGTGCGGATCACGGGAGACACCCTGATCGGCGACGGAGTCGCGCCGACCGATCCCGCCGGACTGGTGTACGGTCAGGTGGTCGCGATCGATGGCTATCGCGACGCCGATGGGCTGATCGCTTCGCGCTTCGATTCGGCCGCGGGCGCGACGCTGCGCGCCAGCGGCATCGTCGCGGCCATGGACGGCCCCCGCCAGACGTTCCTGCTCGGTGGCACGACCGTCAACTACACAGCGGTTGCAGGCGGACTTGCGCCCGCGGTCGCCAATGGCCACTACGTGATCGCCACCGGCACGAGCGTCGGTGGCACGGCCACGCTGAACGCACTGCAGGTGATCGCCCAGGACGAGGCGACCGCGGGCGTCACCGGCAGCAGCGGCGTGCTGCATGGCGCCGTGACGCGCTACGCCAGCGCCACCGACTTCGATGTCGCAGGCCAGGCCGTGAGCACCGACGGCACGACCAGCTACGTGGGTGGCGTCTCGGGCAACGTCGCTCTGGATGGGGAGGTGCAGGTCGTCGGGCAGTACGCCAGTTCCGGAGTGCTGGCGGCATCGCAGGTCACGTTGGTGCCCGCGACGGTGTTTCGCCTCGTCGGCGCGATCGAGCGGCTCGACGCCATGGCGTCGACGCTGGCGGTCGCCGGCATCACCCTCGCGACGTCGCCCGTCACTCGCTGGGACGACCGCAGCGCGCTCGCACGGCGCATCTTCGCCTATGCGGACCTGCGCATCGGCGACTGGGTCGAGGTGCGCGGGGTAGCCACCGGCGCGGCCAAGGCCGATGCCCGTGTCGTCGCGCGTCGCCCGATGCCGATGGAGGCGCTGATCGAGCTACAGGACAACGTGACGGCGCTCGCCGATCCGTCGCTGACGCTGACGGGCCTCGCAGTCGACACGCGTGGCGCGACCTTCACCGCGCTCGACGGCACGTCGCTGACGCGCGCGCAGTTCTTCGCCGCCGCGAGCGGGCGCGTGGTCCGTACGCGCGGCACGATCACCGCCGGCGGTACCTACGTCGCAAGCACCGTGGCGCTGCGGAACTGATCCGTGTCTGCGGCCGCTGCCTGTCCCCGGCGGGTGCCGCGGCCGTGGCGGCTGGAATCGCGCGAGGCGCTGGTACGGCGGCTGCAGGCCGCGCTCGTCGCCGCGGACGGTCCGCGCGGCGCCGAGTGCATCCACGAGCTGTGGATGCGCGGCGAGATGGGCGTGAACGTCGATCGTGCGCTGGAGCGGCTGTGGGCGGCCGCGGCTGCGTCCGTGCCGGCCTGGCTGCCGAGCAGGCACGTAGGCTGGCTGCCGCTCGCGTACGAGGTCGCGGCCCGCTGCGAGGCGACCGCGCGCGGCCGCTCCAACCTTTACCTGGTGCTGCTCGACTACGCCGATAGCAGCGGCGATCCGCACGGTGTGTACGTTGGTGCGACGCGGCACGACCCGCTGCTGCGCTTGGACCAGCACATGGCCGGCATCCGCTCGTCCGGCAGCGTCCGCCGTCGCGGCCTGGAACTGCTGACCGGGCCGGTGCTGCACCTGCAGCGAATTTCCGCCGGCGAGGCGGCCCGGATCGAGGGGCAACTGGCCGAGGCGCTGCGCGCCGCGGGCCTGCGGGTACGCGGCGGACACTGAGCGGGGGGACACCCCTCGGTCATCCTGAGTCATCGCGGGCGCTGGCATCTGTTAGGCTCGCGGACGGCTCGCGACTACTACTATGACTGACCAGGCGATTCTGCCCGTGCCTTCCATCGATCTCATCAAGCGCCAGAAACGCGCGCTGATCGGCCGCTTTGCCGCCAGCAATGACCTGCAGGGGTTCGGCCAGGTCGTGACGACGCTGGTGCCGCTCGCGTTCGCGTGGTGGCTCGCCGTGCGCGCCGCGGCGATGTCCGGCTGGCTCGCCTGCATCATGGTCGTGCCGATCGCGCTGCTGACACTGCGCGCGTTCGTGCTCATGCACGACTGCGGTCATCGCAGCCTGTTCGCGTCCGATCGGCTGAACCGCGCATTTGGCTTCGTGCTGGGCGTGGTCACCGGCATGCCGCAGTACGTCTGGTCGCAGCACCATAACTACCACCATGCCCATAATGGCAACTGGGACCGTTATCGCGGGCCCTACGGAACACGGTCGATCGACGAGTACGAGCGCCTGACGACGGGCGGGCGGCGCTTCTACCGCTACAAGTGCAGCCTTGCGAGCGCGCCGCTGGCCGGCTTCATCTACCTGGTGTTCAATCCGCGCTTCACCTGGCTGCGGGGCACGCTCGGCCTGCTCGGGCACCTGCTGCGCGGCAAGCTCGCAGCGCCGTCGCGCCCGCTGCGAGAGATCGCCGCCGCGTATCCCGCGTGCTACTGGAAGTCGTCGACCGAGTACTGGCACATGTGCGGCAACAACCTCGCGCTGTTCGGCGTCTGGGCGCTGATGGGCTGGGCCTGTGGGCCACTGACGTTCTTCCCGCTCTGGGTCGCGAGCGTCTCGCTCGCCGGCGCCACCGGCATCGTGCTGTTCACCGTGCAGCACAACTTCGAGCACAGCTATGCCAGCGGCAGCGAGGGCTGGGACTACGATGTCGGCGCGATTGCAGGCACCAGCTACCTCGTCCTGCCGGCGTGGCTGAACTGGGTGACGGCCGACATCGGCTACCACCACGTGCATCACCTGTCGGCGTCGATTCCGAACTACCGACTGGCGGCCTGCCACGCCGAGTATCGGCACCTGTTCGGCGCGGTGCGACGGGTGACGCTCGCCGAGGTGCCGACCGCTCTTCACTGCATCCTGTGGGACGTCCCCGCGCGGCGGATCATCTCGATGGCGGAATACGCGCAGCGCTGACCGCGCTCGTCGCTAGATCGGCTCGCCGGACTTCCGCGCAGCGACGCCCGGATGCAGGACGTGCTGCCATGCGCGCCGCTGGGCCTTCAGTGCCCAATCCATCACCGCCAGTTGCTCCTCGGCGATCTCCACCGCCGAACTGTACATCGTGCCTGGCGGCAGTTCGATGAAGCCGTCGGCCTCGCCGTCGGCAAACGAGATCACGGCGCCCGCTGTGACCGCAAGCCGCATCAGCGGCGAGTTCTCCGCCAGGCAGTGCAGGAACAAGCGGCTCGCGCCGATCAGCCGCGCGTGGCCGAGGGAGCGGTGCAGGAGCAGCGTACCGAGCCCGCGGCGGCGATGGGCTGGCAGCACGCTGATGCCGAGCTCTACGACGCGGTCCTGTGGGCACAGGTGCGCGACCCCGAGAAGTTCCAACTCGTCACCGAACACGCCCAGTACCGTCGAGGCGCTGTAGTCGATGTGCTGTGTGTACTCCTCGATCGCCTGCGTCGACAGCCGACCGCCGAAGCGCAGGAAACGATCCCGGTCCGACAACGCCATGAAGTGCGCCAGCAGTACTCTCTGGTGGCCGGCGTTGAGGTGGCGGGCTCCGAGCGGCATCGTGGCGGTCGGCGCGCTAGCGCCGGCCGGCGAGCGTCCTGATCAGCACGTCCCAGTGCACCAGCCCGGCATAGAACGACCCGACCGGGATGCGTTCGTCCAGACCGTGCGCGAATTCCTCGCTGTTCTTGGCAAACACGCTGCCGACGCCGTAGGTGGGGATGCCGTGCTTGCGGAACACCGCCCCGTCGGTCGCGTAGGCGGCCATCGTCGGCACGATGACGGCCCCGGGGTTCGCGGCGCCAACCGCCTTCTCGACGGCGGCCATCACGTCCTTGCGCAGCGGCGAGGCGTCCGACACCAGCGGCTCGTAGTTCATGCTCACCACGACTGCGGCGCCGGCGAGCGACTGCAGCGTCTGCTGCACGGTTGCGGGCGCGACGCCCGGGAAGATGCGGCAGTTGACCGTCCCGACAGCGGACTGCGGCAGCGCGTTCTCGGCGTGGCCACCCGCCAGCATCGTCGCGACGCAGGTCGTACGCAGCTTGCCGACGTAGGAGGGGCTGCGGGCGATCTCTGCAGCGGCGGCGGCGTCCTTCGGGTCGGCCGCGAACTTCAGCATCGCGGCGCCGAGCGCCCCCGGCGTGAGCGCGCCGGCCGCGCGGAAGTCGCCAAGCGTCCACTCGTTGGTCATGATCGGGAATTCGTAGTGCTGCACGGCCGTCAGTGCCGCCGCGAGGTCGTAGATGGCATTGTCGGCACGCGGCATCGAGCTGTGCCCGCCGGGATTGCGGGCCGTCAGCGAGAACGTCGCCGAGCTCTTCTCGGCGCCCTGCACGTAGAACTGCTGCGGCTTGCCGGTCTGTTCGTTGAGCACGCCGCCCCCGCCGTCGCCGTTGAGTGCGAACTCGGCATCCAGCAATTCGCGATGGTGCACGGCCAGGTCGTCGGCGGTCACCTGCGCGGTTTCCTCGTCGCCGCTGAAGACGATGATCAGGTCACGCGTCGGCACGAACCCTTCCGCCTTCAGGCGCAGGAACGTCTCGGTCAGCAGCGCGATCTCGCTCTTGATGTCGATCGTGCCGCGGCCGAAGAAGTAGCCGCCTTCCTCGGCCAGGTGGAACGGGTCGCGCTTCCAGTCGGAGCGCTTGGCCGCGACCACGTCCATGTGCGCCATGAAGGCGATCGGCCGGCCGCCGCTGCCGTCGCCGTGATAGCGCACGACCAGCGAGGCGGTGTCGCCCAGCGGCACCAGATGCACGTCGGCGGCGGCGAACCCGCCCTTGCGGAAGCGCTCCGCGAGGTACTCGGCCATCTTCGGAACCTGGCCGTTGCCGATGGAGGTCTCGTAGCCGATCACGGTCGCGAAGATCTCGCGCGCCTCGGCGCGCGAGCGCTCCGGGATGACGGGTGCGGCAAGCGACGCCGCACCGGCCAGCAGGCCCGCCAGCAACAGGCTGAAGTTCTTCATGAAATCTCCAATTTCCGCGGCTCGGAGGTCGCGTCACAGGGGGCGACTATAGCCGGGTTGAATCCACTGGTGGGAGGTGGCACCGTAGCGTCTCCGTGTTTTCGCAAGATCGGACCGCACCGATGACGATGCCGCTGGCCGCCCTCCTCGAAGCACTCGCCGCCGAACTGTCGCCGGGCGCGGTCGTGAGCGGGGCCGACATCGGCACTCGCCACCACAGCGACTGGACCCGCCAGGCGGCCTGCGCGCCGGTCGCCGTGCTGCGGCCGCGCACGACCGCGGAAGTGTCGCTGGTGCTCGGCCGCTGCCACGCGGCCTCGCAGCCGGTGGTCGTGCAGGGCGGCCTTACCGGGCTTGCCGGCGGCGCGACGCCGCGGCCCGGCGAGATTGCGCTTTCGCTCGAGCGCCTGAGTGGCGTCGAGGAGGTCGATCCGTCCGGCGGTACGATGCGCGTGCTGGCAGGCACGCCGCTCGCCGTCGTGCAGGACACGGCCGAGCAGCACGGACTGCAGTTTCCACTCGACCTCGGTGCGCGCGGCTCCTGCTCGATCGGCGGCAACATCGCGACCAACGCCGGCGGCAACCGGGTCATCCGCTACGGCATGACCCGTGCGCTCGTGCTCGGCCTCGAGGCCGTGCTCGCCGACGGCACGATCGTCTCGTCGCTGAACACGATGCTCAAGAATAATGCCGGCTACGACCTCAAGCAGCTGTTCGTCGGCACCGAGGGCACGCTGGGCGTGGTGACCCGCGCGGTGCTGCGGCTGTACCCCCTGCCGGGCGAGCGGCTCACCGCCTTTGTCGCCACCGACTCGTTCGAGGCGCTTGTGAAGCTGCTGGCCGCGGCTCGCACCACGCTCGGCGGGCAGCTGTCGTCCTTCGAGGTAATGTGGTCCGATTACTACGAGTACGCGCTGGAGCAGCTCACCGTCACCACCCGGCCCTTTGCAGAGCGGCATCCGCACTACGCGCTGCTCGAGGTCGAGGCGCTGGACCCGGCTCACGACACGGAGCGACTGGGCGACTTCCTGGGCAGGCTGATCGAGGACGGGCTTGCGGCGGATGCGGTGCTTGCCCGTTCGCTGGACGACGCCGCGCGCCTGTGGCGGGTGCGCGATGCGGCGGGCGAGCTGATCCCGCGGCTGCCCAATCCGGTCGCCTATGACATCTCGCTGCCGCTCGCGGCGATGCCGGAGTACGTCGCGCGGATCACCGCCGAGGGCGCGTCGCTGCTGCGCGGCCGACCAGCGTTCGTGTTCGGCCATCTCGGCGACGGCAACCTGCACGTGATCTCCAGCCTGCACAGCTACGCGGACCTCGCCGCCTACGACGGCATCGTCTACGGCGCGCTGGCGGGCATCGGCTCGGTGTCGGCCGAGCACGGCATCGGCGTGCTCAAGCGCAAGTGGCTCGGCCTGTCCCGGCAGCCGGAGGAGATCGCGCTGATGAGGTCGTTGAAGGCGGCCCTCGACCCGCGCGGAATATTGAACCCCGGCCGCGTGATCTGACCTGCGGGAGTCCTCGATGGCGATGCGGCTATACACGTTCTGGCGCAGTTCCGCGGCGTTTCGCGTGCGCATCGCGCTGGCGCTCAAGGGTGTCGCCCACCAGCAGGTCGCGACCCATCTGGGCCGAGCCGAGCAGCGCGCTGCCGGCTACGTGGCCGACAACCCGCAGGGGCTCGTGCCGGCGCTGGACGAGGACGGCTTCGTGCTAGGCCAGTCGATGGCCATCATCGAGTACCTCGACGAGACCCACCCGGAGCCGCCGCTGCTGCCTGGCGATGCCCGCGGCCGCGCGATCGTCCGCTCGCTGGCGCAGGCGATCGCTTGCGACATCCATCCGTTGAACAATCTGCGGGTGCTCAACTACCTCAAAGGACCGCTCGGCCAGGATCAGGACGGCGTCGATCGCTGGTATCGCCACTGGATCGCGACCGGGTTCGAGGCTCTGGAGACGCTCTCGCAGCGCTACTCGGCCGACGGCGCCCACCTGTACGGCGATCAGGTGACGCTCGCCGACGTCTGCCTCGTGCCACAGCTGTACAACGCGCGCCGCTTCCAGTGCGACCTTGCGCCGTTCCCGACGCTGACTGCGATCGGCGAGAAGCTCGCGCGCCTGCCTGCATTCGCCTCTGCCGCGCCGGAGGCCCAGCCCGACGCCGAATAGGCGGCGCGCAGCCCCTGTCCCGCCGCCGCGGCGTCGGCGATACTGTCGTCCGGCAGGCCCGTCGCGGGCCTGCCGTTTCCATCCCACGTCGTTAGGAAGCTTGCATGAAAACCCGTGCCGCCATTGCCTATGCCGCCGGCAAGCCGCTTGAAGTGGTGACCTGTGACCTCGACGGCCCGAAGGCCGGCGAGGTGCTGGTCGAGATCCGCGCGTCCGGGGTCTGCCATACGGACGAGTTCACGCGCTCGGGCGCGGATCCGGAGGGGCTGTTCCCGGCGATCTTCGGTCACGAGGGTGCGGGCATCGTCGTCGACGTCGGAGCGGGTGTGAAGTCGGTAAAGAAGGGCGACCACGTGATCCCGCTGTATACGCCGGAGTGCCGCGAGTGCAAGAGCTGCACGTCGCACAAGACCAACCTGTGCACCGCGATCCGCGCCACCCAGGGCAAGGGGGTCATGCCCGACGGCACCAGTCGCTTCTCGCTCGATGGCGAGAAGGTGCACCACTACATGGGCTGCTCGACGTTCTCGAACTACACGGTGCTGCCTGAGATCGCGGTGGCGAAGATCCGCGACGATGCCCCGTTCGAGAAGGTCTGCTACATCGGCTGCGGCGTGACGACCGGCATCGGCGCGGTGATCAACACGGCGAAGGTGGAGGCGGGCGCCAACGTCGTCGTGTTCGGGCTCGGCGGCATCGGGCTGAACGTCATCCAGGGCGCGCGCCTGGTGGGTGCCAACAAGATCATCGGAGTGGACCTGAACCCGAAGCGCAAGGCGCTGGCGGAGAAGTTCGGCATGACGCACTTCGTCAACCCCAAGGAGGTCGAGGGTGACCTCGTGGCCTACCTGGTCGCGCTGACCGATGGCGGTGCGGACTACTCGTTCGAATGCGTCGGCAACACGACGCTGATGCGTCAGGCGCTCGAGTGCTGCCACCGCGGCTGGGGCGAGTCGATCATCATCGGCGTCGCGGGCGCGGGCCAGGAGATCAGTACGCGTCCGTTCCAGCTGGTCACCGGCCGGGTCTGGAAGGGGACGGCGTTCGGCGGTGCGCGTGGGCGCACCGACGTGCCCAAGATCGTCGACTGGTACATGGACGGCAAGATCTCGATCGATCCGTTGATCACGCACGTGATGCCGATCGAGAAGATCAACGATGCGTTCGAGCTGATGCACAGCGGCGAGTCGATCCGCAGCGTCGTCACGTTCTGAGCGCGATGCGCCAGCCGGCCAGGGCCAGGATCCTGCCGGCAGCTCGCCTGCCCGCGGGTGAACGGCGTGGCTGACGAGAACGAGGCGCTGACGTTCCTCAACGCGTTCGCGCCCCTGGCCACGCGCCTCGCGGCGGAGCGGGTCGTGCTGTATTCGTTGAGCTACCAGTCCGAATCGTTCGGCCGGTGGGAATGCGAGCTCGGTCGTCGGCGCGTGCGCATCAGGCTTGCATGGGACGGCAAGGACAAGCACCTCGTGGTGTCCACCGCCGAGCTTGCCACCGGCTCGAAGGAGCGGCGCTGGGCGCTGGTGGAAGATCACGACCTGCGCAGCCGGCGCCCGGACCTCGGCCAGCTGCTGGCGACGGCCGAGGCGGCGATTCGGGCGCACGCCGGTCTCTGACGGCGATCCTGACGGGGTGCCGGACTGCGCCGGTGCTCGGCGGGTCGCCTACTTATGCTTGGTCTGCAGCTCGACGCCGACGCGCCGGTACGCCTCCCGAAACGGGATCCCTTCCTCGACCACCATCCGGTTGGCGCGCTCGGCAGCGTGGATCGAGGGATCTAACCTGATGTTCTCCGGCCGGAACACCACGCCGTCGAGCGCCGGCGGCAGGATGTCGAGTGTCTGCAGCGCAAGGTCGATGCCGCGGAACAGCGGCACCTTCAGTAGTTGCAGGTCGCGCTGGTAGCCACTGGGCAGCTTGGCGATGATCCCCAGTGCCTCGCCCAGGCACGCCTGCGCCGACATGCTGCGGCCGCGGATCAGCTCGAACACGTCAGGGTTGCGCTTCTGCGGCATGATCGACGAGCCGGTGGTGAACGCCTCCGGCAGTGACACGAACGCGAACTCCTGCGTGTAGAACAGCAGCAGGTCCGTCGCCAGCCGGCCGAGGTCGGTCATCAGCAGCGCGATCTCGAACAGTACCTGCGCCTCGGCCTTGCCGCGCGACAGCTGCACGGCCGTGACTGGCTCGTGGTTCGCGGGGAAGTGCAGGCGCCGCATCGTCTCGTCGCGATCCAGCGGCAGGCCAGGCGTGCCGTAGCCCGCGGCCGAGCCGAGCGGGTTGCGGCCGATGCGCCGGTGCGTGAGGCGCAGGCCTTCGGCGTCGTCGTGGATCTCGGCCGCAAACCCGCCGGCCCACAGCGGTACGTTCGACGGCATCGCCTGCTGC
The DNA here is from genome assembly GCA_025356815.1 of Pseudomonadota bacterium. Lineage (GTDB taxonomy): Bacteria > Pseudomonadota > Gammaproteobacteria > Steroidobacterales > Steroidobacteraceae > CAIKZZ01. The sequence continues at coordinate 20,657 of JANXQL010000018.1, read as the reverse complement.
ATGTGCGTGTAGCCGGGCAGCGCGACCTCGGCATGACGCTCGCCGAGCGTGTGCAGCGAGTCGGCGACAATCTGCGCGCGCCGGCGCAACTCCTCGACCACGTCTCGCAGGTACAGGCGCAGTGCGGTCAGCACCTGGTCGTTGCGCGAACGGCCCAGGTGGATGCGCCCGCCGAGCGGCCCGACGCGTGAGCTCAGCAGCGACTCGAGCGCGGTCTGGCCGTCCTCCTGCTCGAGCGTCACGTGCCACTCGCCGCGCGCGTGCGCCGCGCCGATTTCTCGCAGCGCCACGCTCAACCTCTCCAGCTCGGCGGCGTCCAGCAGCCCCGCCGCCTGCAGCCCGCCAGCGTGCGCGATCGAGGCCTCCACGTCGTAGGCGACCAGCCGGTCGTCCAGCGCATGATCCTCGCCGGCGGTGTAGCGCAGCACACGCGCATCCAGCGGCGCGCCCTTGTCCCAGAGGCGTGTCACGGCGCCGTCTCGGCCTGCTGCTCGGCGGGCGAAAGTCCCTTGACGTCGGCGACGATCAGCGTGCCCAGGCCCTCGTTGGTGAACACCTCGGCGAGCAGGGCGTCGGTCGACTTGAACGAGATCACGTGCACGCGGCGGACGCCGCCGCGAATCGCGGCCTCGATGGCGTTCGCCTTGGGCATCATGCCGTCGGCGAAGCTGCCCTTCGCCTCCAGCCGTTTCAGGCCGGAAAGGTCCGTGTACGACACGAGCGTCGACGGATCGGTGATGTCCTCGAAGATGCCGGTCGCGCCGGTGCATAGCAGCAGCTTCTCGGCGCCCAGCGCCGCGCCGATGTTGGCGGCGACCGTGTCGGCGTTGATGTTCAACATGGCGCCGGAGGCGTCGCAGGAGAGGGGGCTCACGATCGGCATGTAGCCGCTGTCGAGCAGCTTGTGCAGCACGTCCGGGTCGATGCCGTCGATGTCGCCGACCTGGCCGTAGTCGATGGTCCCGCCGTCGGCGCCCTTGACCGGTGCGCGGCGGTGGGCGTTGACGAGCCCGCCGTCGACACCGGAGATGCCGACCGCGCGGATGCCGAGCTCGCGGCAGATGCCGAGCAGCCGCGTGTTCAGCAGGCCATTGAGAACCATCACCGTGACCTCGATGGTCTTCTCGTCGGTGACCCGGCGGCCATCTATCATCTTCGGCTCGAGTCCCAGCGAGCGCTGCATCTCGTCGAGCTGCGGGCCGCCGCCATGCACCAGCACGACGCGGATGCCGATCTGGTGGAGGATGGCCACCTGCTCGACCAGCGAGCGGGTCTCCGCTGCGCTCGCGAAGATCGCGCCGCCAACCTTCACGACGAAGACCTTGCCCTTGTACATGCGAATGTAGGGCGCGGCATTGCGCATCGCGCGAATCGCGACTGCTTGTTCGGGACGGTAGCTCATGGAAGCCTCTGCGTGCGTAGCGTGTAGCTGAAAGTCATCTTGGTAAGGGAACCGCTCAGGCCAGCAGACGGTGCAGCACCGCCATCTGGACGACCAACCGGTTGTGGGCCTCGCGCAGCACGACGCCGCGCGGCCCGTCGAGTACCTCGTCGGCGACTGCGACGTTGCGTCGCACCGGCAGGCAGTGCATCAGGCGGCAGTCGGCGGCGGCCGGCGCGAACGTGCGCTGCGTGACCTGCCATTGGCCGAGGTCGGCGCGCAGGCGGGCGTCGCCCTCGGCGTCACCGTAGTAGGTGGTCGAGCCCCATTCCTTGGCGTAGACGACCTGCGCGCCGGCCAGTGCCGCGGCGCGATCGTCTGTCTCGGTGACCGAGCCGCCCGACAGGCGCGCAGCCGCGCGCGCTTTGTCCATCAACGCCGCTGGCAGTGCGTAGCCCTCGGGGCGCGCGACGACGACCTCGTGGCCGCGCAGCGCCGCCATGTGCAGCACCGCCGCGGGCACCGCGAGCGGCAGCGCGCGCGGGTGGGGCACCCAGGAGAGCACGAATTTTGCTCGCGGCGCGATTGACAGGTCGTCCAGCGTCTTCCAGTCGGCGAGCGCCTGGCAGGGATGGTTGGCGGCCGACTCGAGGTTGATCAGCGGCTTGTCGACCAGTGCCGCCATTGCCTTGAAGGTCGTCTCGCCGAGATCGGCCGCGAGGTCCTTGCCATCGGCGAAGGCGCGGATGCCGAGCGCATCGCAGTAGGAGGCCAGCACCGGCAGACCCTCGCGGATGTGCTCCGCCGCGCTGCCGTCCATCCGCACGCCGAGGCGTGTCTCCAGCGCCCAGGTGCCCTGGCCCGGCGTGATCACGAACGAGCTGCCGCCGAGCCGTGCCATGCCCGCCTGGAACGAGGCGAGCGTGCGCAGCGACGGGTTCAGGAACACGAGGCCAAGGATCCTGCCCGCGAGCGCGGCGGGCTCGGGTTGGTGCTGCAGTCGCTCGGCGAGGGCCAGCAGGTCGACGATCTCCTCACGCGAGAAGTCGGCAAGGTCGAGGAAGCGGGCGAGGCTCATGCGGGCAGCTCCTGCAGCGCGGCGGCGAGCGCGGCGACGTGCTCTGCCTGCAGCGTGAACGGCGGCAGCAGCCGGACAATGTGCGGGTCAGCGGCCGTGCCCGCGAAGATGCCGCGCGCCATCAATTCCTGCTGGATCTGCCTGGCGGGACGGGTCGTGCGCAGGCCCAGCAACAGGCCCGCACCCTGGATGGCGGTCACCGGACCGACGATGCACTGCTCGTGAATCAGCGCCGACATGCGCCGCACGTTGCCGAGCAGGTCCTCGGACTCGATGATCTCGATGACGGCCTCGACGATCGCGCAGGCAAGCGGTCCGCCGCCGAAGGTCGTGCCCATGTCCTCTATTTTGAGCTGCGCTGCGACCGCCTTCGACAGCAGCATCGCCGACACCGGAAAGCCCGCGCCGAGCGCCTTGGCCGTCGTCAGGATGTCCGGGGTCACGCCGGCGCGATTCGCGCCGAAGGCCCAGCCGGTGCGTCCCACGCCGCACTGCACTTCGTCGAAGATCAGCAGCGCGCCGACCTCGGTGCAGCGACGGCGCACGGCCTCGAGCACGGCGAGGGGGACGTCGAACGCGCCGGCGAGCCCCTGCACGGGCTCGACGATGACGCAGGCGGTGTCCGTGTCGATGCCGGCCGCGGCGGCCTCCGGGTCGGTGCGTGATACCCAGCGCACGTCGAACGGAGTCTGCGGGAACCCATACCACTTCTCGCGCGCGCCGTGCGTGACGGCGCCGGCGGCGGCGGTGCGCCCGTGCCAGCCGTGCTCCAGGGCGACCGCGGTGCGTCGGCCACTGTGGCGGAACGCGAGCCGCAGCGCATTCTCGTTCGCCTCGGCGCCGGAGTTGACGAAGAACACGTCGTCGAGCCCGAGCCCTGCGAACGCCACGAGCCGGCTCGCGGCCCGCTCGCGCACCTCCAGCGGGATGGCGTTGGTCTGGAACAGCACCTCGCGCGCCTGCCGCTCGAGGGCCGCGATCCAGCGCGGGTGACCGTAGCCGAGTGCCGCGACGGCGTGACCGCCGTAGTAGTCGAGGATGCGACGGCCGTCGCGGGTGTGCAGCCACACTCCCTCGGCGTGCACGACCTCGAGCGGGTACTGCGCGAACACGTGCGCGAGGTGGCTGGTGATGGGACTGGCGGAGGACGGGGATGCGGCCATGGTTTGCTCGGGGCGCTGCGCTTCAGGTCCAGCCGGGTGCCGGCGCAGTCAGTCCGGTCGCCTGATCCCAGCCGTGGATGCGATTGAGCCACTGCACGGCGCCGCCGGCGGCGCCCTTGGTCAGATTGTCGATGACGCTCATCACCGCGACGCTGTGACCGTGCGCGGTCGCCGACAGCTCGGCGTAGTTGCTGCCGACGACGTCCTTCAACCGCGGTGCCTCGGGCTTTATGCGCACGAACGGTTGGCCGGCGTAGAACTCCTGCAGGGCGCCGCGCACCTCGGCACTGCTCATGGGTCGCACGAGGCGGGCCTGCGTCGTCGCGTGGATGCCGCGGGCGAATGGCCCCGAGTGCGGCACGAAGTTCAGCTCCGCGCGCCGGCCGGTCAGCCGCTCGAGGATGCCGATAACCTCGGGGACGTGGCGATGCGACAGCGCGCCGTAGCTGTACAGATCGCTGTGGCGGCGCGGGTGATGGGTCCCCTCGACCGGCGAGCGGCCGGAGCCGGTGCTGCCGGTCACGCCGCTGACGTAGAACACCGGCTCGACGAGCTCGTATTGCAGCAACGGCAGCAGCGCGAGCAGCATCGCGGTTGCGAAGCAGCCCGGATGGGCGACGTGCCGTGTCGCGAGCGTCACCAGGTGCTCCGGCAACGCGCAGCTGAAGTCGGCGAGCCTGTCGGGCGCGCCGTGCGCGTGACCATAGACGGAGGCATAGGCGCCGGCGTCGCTGAAGCGGTAGTCGGCCGAGACGTCGACGACGTGCGGATGGGTGCCGGCGGCGGTGGCCGCGGTCAGCAGCCGGTCGATCAGCGCCGCCGACACGCCGTGCGGCGCCGCGGCGAGGATCGAGCAGCCGGGCAGTGTCGTCACCAGCCGCAGCGCCTCGTCGGCATCGACGAAGGTCGTGTCGGGATAGGCGGGCGCGAGGTGGGGGAACGCAGCTGCCAGCTTCTCGCCGGGCCTGGAGTCCGACACGGCGGCCACCAAGTGCAGGTACGGGTGCCCCGCGACCAGCCGCAGCAGCTCGCCGGCCACATAGCCGGTGCCACCGAGTACGAGCGTCGGGACGGGCGCGTTCATGCGGTGGTCGGCTTCACCGGGAACTTCGCCGCGAGTCCCGCCGCCTCGATCACCCGATCGCCGAGCTCGAGGCCATTGGTGATGGCGTTGAAGGCGCTGACGCTCATCTGCTGGTCGATGATGTCGACGCCGACCTGGTTGTCGGTGGCGGGGCCGGTGACGACCGCCGGCTCCACCGCGAAGCGCTCGCGCAGCAGCTTGACGCCACCCCACGCCGCGACCGGATCGTTGGCGGAGAGCACGAGCGCGGTAATCGACTGGCGAATGTCCGGCGCCGACAGGATCGCCTCGACGCCGTAGGTACCGAGAAGGCCGTCGCCGAGCTCGAACACGATGATGTCAGGCGCACCCTGCGCCATCTCGGTCAGCATCGCCCGCGTCAGTGCCGGCCCCACCTTGGCGGTCGTCGTGCCGACGCCGAAGTCGGTGAAGATCATCGTCTTGCGGGCGCCGGCGTCTTCCATCGCGAGGATGTCCCGGCGCAGGGAGACGCCGGTCGCCTTGAACGCGTGCACCGCCAGGCCGCGGTGGCGCATGCGCGCGATGATCGCGCAGGCGGCGGCGGTCTTGCCGGCCTCCATGCACGTGCCCGCGAGCGCGACGACCGGCACCCCGCGGGTATCGAGGGTCGAGGCGAGGTCGAGCGACCGGTAGCCGATGCGCGCCGGCACGCCGATGCGCTCGCCGAGGTATGGAAACTGCAGCACCACGCCGAGCACCCGGCACTCGAACGGCCTGCCCCTGTCGGCGTTGGCCGAGTCGCAGATGCCGAGCACGCCGCCGATGTTGAGCATCTGGATGATGTCGCCGGGCTTGACCGACTCAGGCACGTGGCCGGAGTAGCCGAACAGCGCCTTGCGGTGGCCGAGTGCTCCGACGACGATGTCGCCCTTGACGACCTTGGCCATGCGGCCGCTGGTCAGTTCGAGCGTGTTGTAGGTGTTCTTGTTGGTCAGCACCTCGACGACGATGACCACACCCTCCTCGCAGGGAATGTCCTCGGCGATGCGCAGCTCGTGGCCGAGCCCGCAGGCCTGGGTGATCGATCCGATCTTGTCGACGACGACTGACTTCACGTGCTCTCTCCAGCGTTCTGCCCGGCCCGGGTGTGGAACATGCCCGTCAGGGCCAGCATCTTCGAGTAGCCAAGCGCGTCCGCGGGCGTCCACTCGCCGGCGGCCTCGCCGTAGACGCCCTTGGAGGCGGCCATCAGCGAGTACGGCGAACTTGTACCTTCAACGAACAGGCTGCCCGGCCGGAACAGCACCTTCACCTCGCCGGTGACGCGCCGCTGCGACGAGACCAGCAGCGCCTCGATGTCGCGGCAGACCGGGTCGAGGTGGTGGCCCTCGTGGACCAGGTCGCCGTAGGGCGCCGCGACGAGTTCCTTGATGCGCGCCTGGCGGCCGGTCAGCACCAGCTTCTCCAGCTCGCGATGGGCGGTCAGAAGCACCTCGGCCGCCGGCGCCTCGAACGCGACCCGGCCCTTGGTGCCGATGACGGTGTCGCCCAGGTGGATGCCGCGACCGATGCCGAACGGGGAGGCCAGTTCCTCGAGCGACTCGATCAGCGTCACCGGATCGAGCGCGACACCATCGAGCGAGCAGGGCACGCCCTTCTCGAAGCCGATCGTGTGGCGCTCGGGTGCGCGCGAGTGGCTGAACGCGTCGCGGGTGAGCACCCAGGCGGCGTCCGGGATGCTGTCGTTCGAGGTCAGGGTCTCCTTGCCGCCGATGGTCGTGCCCCACAGGCCACGGTTGACCGAGTACGCGGCGCCGTAGGGCGGTACGGGCAGCTTGCGCGCCTCCAGGAACGCCAGCTGCTCGGGCCGCTTGAAGGCCCGGTCGCGCACCGGCGCGAGGATCTCGAGCCCCGGCGCGAGCGTGCGCAGCGCAACCTCGAAGCGAACCTGGTCGTTGCCGGCCGCGGTGCAACCGTGCGCGACGGTGGTCGAGCCGAGCGCCTTCGCCATCTCGGCGATCATCTGTGCCTGCAGCACGCGCTCGGCGCCGACGCAGAACGGGTAGAGCTGGCCGCGGCGCGCGTTGCCGATCAGCAGGTAGCGCAGCACGCGCTCGAAGTAGGCGCTCTTTGCCGGCACCAGATGGTGCTCGCTCGCGCCCAGCTCATGCGCGCGCTTCGCGAGCATCGCGGCAGCGGCGTCGTCGATGCCGCCGGTGTCGACGGTCACGGTGATGACCGGGCGTTGGTAGGTCTGCTTCAGCCAGGGCACGCAGAACGAGGTGTCCAGGCCGCCGGAAAAAGCGAGCAGGATGGGCTTTGCGCCCTGATCTTGGGTCGTCATGGACAGCCTTCAGCGGCTAGCGAGTGAACGGATGCGCTCGAGCAGCGCGCGCTGGGCGCGGGCGCTGTCGGTCGCGATGAAGATCGTGTCGTCGCCGGAGATCGTGCCGACGACCTCTGGCCAGCGGGCGCGGTCGATGGCGAGCGCGACGCTCTGTGCCGAGCCGATCGTGGTACGCACGACCGTCAGGTGCGGGCCGGCGGCGGACGTCTGCTGCACAAAGGTGGATACCGCCCGCAGGTCCGCCACCGGCGCGGCCGTGTCCTCGGGCAGCACGTAGCGGTCGCCGACCTTCGCGACGCCAAGGTCGCGCAGGTCGCGGCTGACGCTGGACTGCGTCACCTCAAAGCCGGCGCGCTTGAGCAGGCGCACGAGCTCTACCTGCCGGCCGACAGCACCGTCACGAATGATCCGACGCAGCGTCTCGCGGCGGTCGTCGTGGGCGCGCGAGGAGCCCGGATAGTGGGGGGCGGGAATGAGTTGCATAAACTTGCATATATGATGCATATTTATGCGTACGTCGTCAAGCCCATTTCGCGACCCTGTCGCGCCGATCCAGGCGGGGTTCGTTCTAGGCGTGTCCGGGCAGGTCGACGCGGCAGGTCGCGCGCGCTTCGCCGTCGGCGCCGAAGCTGCGCTCGAGCACGAATCCGCCGCCGCTCGCGGCCAGCGCGATGACCGTCGTGCTGCGCGTGCCGTAGTCGGGCGCCACGATGAACGGCGGCGACAGCAGCCGTTCGAGGTCCAGTCCGATGCCGGTGTCAGGCAGCTGTGCATCGGGGGCAGGCGCGCGCTCCTCGAGCACCGCGAACAGCGCCGCGGCTGTCGGCGAGCCGAGCGTCGCCGCGAGCCGTTCGCGGCCGCGACGCACCTTGGGCCAGTCGCTATCCGGGGGGCCATTGCTCAGCCCGTGGATGCCCGGTGCGAACGGCTGCGGCCCGCGTCGATCGGCATTGCTCAGGCACGCCAGTTCCCGTCCATCGCCGAGCAGCAGGTTGAAGCCGGCGTAGCGCGCGGCGTCTGACTCGAGGCTGGCGAGGAATTCGCTCGGGGGCAGGCTGCCGGCCAGGAACCGCGGGATCAGGCTGCCGCGCGAGGGTGCGCCGGTGGGGACGGGTGCGCCGCGCAGGTTGGTGATCAGGCCGAAGCGGCCGCGTTCATCCAGCGCAAGCCAGGTGCCGCCGGCCTCGAGGTCGCGTCCACCGAGCAGCGGCGGCGCCTGCCACCAGTGCAGTCCGGCCGTCGGTCGCGCATGCCGCTCGTCGCGGTTGGCGACCAGCAGCAGCGGGAACTGCGCGTGCACCTGCCAGCCGAGCACTGCGAGGCACATCGGCGGCTACCGTCCGTGGGCGAACGCCGCCCATCCGGTCTTCACAATCAGCGCCGTGACGATGACCACGAACACGCCGCGCACGAACGACGCGCCACGGGCGAGTGCGAGGCGCGTGCCGATCTGGGCCCCCGCGACATTCGCCACCGCCATCGCAAGGCCCGTCGGCCACAACAGGTGGCCGCGGCTGCCGAACCAGGCCAACGCGGCGACGTTCGTCGCCGCGTTCAGCAGCCGCGCGGCAGCGGCGGCGTTGAGAAAATCGTAGCCGTAGTGGCGGATGAACAGCAGCATCAGGAAGCTGCCCGTGCCGGGACCGAAGAACCCGTCATAGAAACTGATCGCGGCGATCAGGCCAACGCCTGCCAGCGTGTCCCGCCGCCCGAGCGTGCGCGGCGCGTGTCGCGTGCCGAAGTCGCGCTGCAGCAGCGTGTAGGCCAGCACGGCGGTCAGCAGGACCGGCACCAGCGGGCGGAACGTTTCGGCGGCGACGTGCGTGACGGTCACGGCGCCAGCCAGGGAGCCGGCGAGCGCCATCGCGATCAGCGGCGCAAGCGATCGCCACGGAATACGCACGCTGCGCGCATAGCGCCAGGTCGCGCTCGCCGTGCCCGCGAGCCCCGCAAGCTTGCTCGTGCCGAGCAGGGTGGCGGGCGCCGTACCGGGCAGCGCCGCGAACAGCGCCGGCAGCTGGATCATGCCGCCGCCCCCGACGATCGCGTCGATGCCGCCGGCGAGGAACGCCGCGCCGAGCAGACCGGCGAGCACCGGATCGAGGGTCACCGTCAGCGACTCAGCGGCCAGAGGCGTGCCGCGGGCTCGTCGGCGAGCTCCACGTCGCTGCCACGGCGGTACCAGTCGGCGATCAGCCGGAACGAGATCGACTGTGGCGGCGGCAGCGCCGGCGTACCTGCGGCGAGTTCCGCGCGGCTGAACCAGCGCGCGTCCTCGAGCTCGCCGTCCGGGCAGCGGATGGCGGTGCTCGTGGCGCGGGCGTGAAAGCCGACCATCAGCGAGGAGGGGAACGGCCAAGGCTGGGACGAGTGATAGGCCACCTCGTCCACCTCGATGTCGGTCTCCTCGCGCACCTCCCGCGCGACCGCATCCTCGAGGCTTTCGCCCGGCTCGACGAAGCCGGCGATGGTCGAGTAACGCCCGGCCGGCCAACTGGCCTGGCGACCGAGCAGGGCGCGATCGCCGTCGCTGACCAGCACGATGATCGCAGGATCGATGCGCGGGAAGCTCTCGGCGCCGCAACCGGTGGCCGTGCAGACCATCACGTGGCCACCGCTGTCGGCGCGGGACGGCGCGCCGCAGGCACCACAATAGCGGTGGCGCTGGCGCCAGTAGATCATCGCGCGCGCATAGGCGAGCAGGCCTGCGTCGTCCGTCGGCAGCAGGCCAGCGGTGAGGCGCAGGTCCGCGAACTCCACCCCTGCGCGCGCCGGCGGCTCCTCGAGCACCTCGAACGCGAAGCAGGCGGTGCCGCGATACAGGCCCAGCAGCACCGCCTGCGAGGCGTCGAACGTGCCGAGCTCGGCGGCGCTGAGCAACTCGGCCGACGGCGCAGGCTGCAGCCGCACGAGGTTCCGCTGCCGCCACAGCGGCACGAATCGCGTCGCGGCGTCGCGCAGTGCCTCCTCCAGCCACAGGGCGTCCTTGCGCAGGCCGCTGCTGCGGTCGACGTAGGGACCGGCGTAGACGTTGGGGATTCGGTGCGGTGGCATGGTGGGGCGCGCGGGTGCCGCCCCATTCTAGCCGGGATCGCGGTGTCCCTCGCGCGTCTCGCGTTCGCACAGCGCGCAGCCGCTGGAATGGACGCGCAGCGTGTCGACGACCGTGAATGCGCCGCAGTCGGGACACGCGCCGGGCCTGAGCTCGACGCGTGCCTGCAGCGCGTGCAGCAGGTAGAACGCGTGCTCGAACGAGATCCGGTGAGGGCGATGCAGCTCGAGGTAGGTCTCGTAGGCGCGGCAGAACTTCTCTGCCCACAGCAGCGCCGCCTGCGTGCCCCCGACCGAGCGTTCGGCGACCGCCTTCTGCAGCAGGCCGAGGATGGCGTACAGCCCGGCCAGCGCCGCGGTGTGGCGACGGGTCTCCAGGTTCTTGAGGAAGTACGCCGGATGGCTGGGCGAGCGGCCGCGATGGCGTTTGATCGCAGGGCCATGGTCGGCGACGTACGAGCGATACAGCTTGCGGATGCGATCGTCCGTCAGTCCCGTCCAGGTCCTGATCGTGCAGGTACGAGCCTCGTGCTGAATCATCCGCAGCGCGAGGTCGAAGCGCTGCCTATCCCGCGTATAGCGATCGTCAGTGATGCGCATGGCCGGCTTCCCGTCGTTAATTTTTGGTGGATCTATCTATTTTGGTATGAACGCACCAAAAACTGTACTCTCGGTTCGGGGCGACGACCAGCCACAATTTGTCCCCTGGTTACGGAGAAAAGCCATGGAAGAACCGGCCGACCGGGTCGAGGACGAGCGCCTTTCAGCCCAATACGTGCCACGGCCGCTGCTGGAGCCGAGCACGCTCAATGCCATCCGCGAGGCAAATTTCCTGTTTCTGGGGCTGGTCGCCAGGCACCCACAGGCGCCGCAGGCGCCGGTATGGGGGCTGGATCCCGTCACCGTCCGTGCGCTCGGGGCGCTGGATCCGTTCGCCCGACGGGCCGTCGCGGGCCTGCCCTACACGATCTTCAACCTCTGCTTCGAGGACGCGCCGTTCTGGCGCGAGGTTGTGCGCGACGTCGGCCGACCGGGATCGGCCAGCCTCGGCGCCGAGGCGACCTTTGCCCGTACCGCGGTGTTCCTCGCCTGGCATCTGGTGCAGGGCGACGACATGACGCCAGCCATGGTGCTTGGGATGACTCCCGCGGTGGTCGATGCCTGGCGCAGCCTGCCGCTGTCGGCGCTGGACCATGCCGCGACGCAGGCGCTGCCGCGGCTCGAGGCCCGCTGGGGAGGCAACACGCGCTTCTGGCCGAAACTGGCGGCCGCGGCCGATCCCAAGACCCGCGGCGCCCCCGCCGCGGTACGGGAGCTCGGACTGCAATTGCTTGCCGCTCAAGGGCTTGGGGCCAGCCCTGCCGGCTCGGTGGCGGATGGCACGATGCCCTGAACGGCGGCAAGGTTGCCCCGGCGGGGCAGGGGTCTTAACCTGCGCGCTCGCTGTCGCCATCCGCCAGCCCACCGCCCCCCGTTGGAGCCCATGCACGCGCTGTCCATCCGCCAGTTGACCAAGACCTACGGTAACGGGGTGCAGGCCCTCAAGGGCATCGACCTCGACGTCGACCAGGGGGACTTCTTCGCGCTGCTCGGCCCCAACGGCGCCGGCAAGACCACGACCATCGGCATCATCACGTCGCTGGTGAACAAGAGCGGCGGTACGGTCAGCGTGTTCGGCCACGACATCGACCGCGACATCGGCGCGGCCAAGTCCTGCATCGGCATCGTGCCGCAGGAGATCAATTTCAATCAGTTCGAGTCGGTAGAGACGATCCTCGTCAACCAGGCGGGCTTCTATGGCATCCCGCGCGCGCTCGCGCGCGAGCGCACCGAGCGCTACCTCAAGCAGCTGCAACTGTGGGAGAAGCGCCGCGCGGTCGCCCGCTCGCTGTCGGGGGGAATGAAGCGCCGCCTGATGATCGCGCGGGCGCTGGTGCACGAGCCGCGGCTGCTGATCCTCGACGAACCGACCGCCGGCGTCGACATCGAGATCCGGCGCACGATGTGGGAATTCCTTCGCCAGACCAACGAACGTGGCGTGACGATCATCCTCACGACCCACTACCTCGAGGAGGCCGAGAACCTCTGCCGCAACGTTGCGATCATCGACAAGGGCCGGATCATCGAGAACGACCTGATGAGCAACGTGCTGCGCAAGCTGCAGACCGAGATATTCGTGCTGAACCTGCGCGAGCCGCTGCGCGGCGAGCCGAACCTGCCCGGCTTCGGCGTCACCCGCGTCGACGACCGCACCGTGGAGGTCGAGGTGTCCAGCGGCCAGAGCATTAACGACATTTTCATCCGCCTCGCGGCGCAGGGCATCGACGTCGTCTCCATGCGCAACAAGGTCAACCGCCTCGAGGAGCTGTTCATGCGGCTCGTCGGCCGCGCCGGCGCGCCGGCCGTGGGAGGGCAATCGTGAGCGGCGCCGACGCGGTGGCGTCGCGGGCACGAACTGACTGGATCGGCTTTCGCACAATGGTGCTGCGCGAGTTTTCCCGCATTACCCGCATCTGGGGTCAGACGCTGGTTCCGCCGGGCGTGACCGCGACGTTGTACTTCATCATCTTCGGCAGCCTGATCGGTACGCGCATCGGCAAGATGGGCGGCTATGATTACATGCAGTACATCGCGCCCGGGCTGATCATGATGTCGGTGATCACCAACTCCTACGGCAACGTGGTGTCGAGCTTCTTCGGTGCGCGCTTCGGCAAGCACATCGAGGAGATCCTCGTCTCGCCGCTGCCGAACTGGCTGGTGGTGATCGGCTACATGGCGGGTGGCATCGTGCGCGGCCTGCTGGTCGGCCTGGTCGTGACGGCCGTGGCGCTGTTCTTCACGCACCTGCACGTCAACAATGGGCCGCTGATCCTGGCCGCGGTGCTGCTGACTTCGATCGTGTTCTCGCTGGGCGGCTTCATCAACGCCGTGTTCGCCAAAAACTTCGACCACATTTCGTGGTTTCCGACGTTCATCCTGACCCCGCTGACCTACCTCGGCGGCGTGTTCTACTCGATCGAGCTGCTGCCGCCGTGGGCACGGGCCGTCTCGCACGCGAACCCGATTCTCTACATGGTCAACAGCTTTCGCTACGGCTTCCTCGGTGTGTCCGACGTCGATGTGCGGCTGTCGTTCGCGATCATGTCTGCCTTCGCCGTGGGGCTGTTCGGGATCGCGGTGTGGCTGATGGAAAAGGGCGTCGGCATTCGCGAGTAGCCGGACGCGGGAGAATGACGGGATGGGCGGGCGTCTCGCCTCCTAGCTTTGCGCACGCAGCCGTCGAGGCCAGGTTCGGCGTCTAGGGTGCCGCGGACGGCGCGGCGTTCGGCATGGCGGCGCTGTGAGTGCACTGGCGCGATCCTCACGCGCGAGGTGGCGGGGCCGGTCCGCGAGCCGTACGAGCGGAGGCCGGTGATCCTCGTGCCGCAGTGCCGGGCGCGGTGGCTGGATGCGGCCTGCATGGAGCCTGCCGAGCTGGCGCCGCTGCTCGCCGCCCCCGGCATCGCGCTCGTTTTCCAGCCGCTCAGCCGCCGCGTCGGCAACTTCCGCCAGGGCGCCGCCGACCCGCTGCTGCCGGCCGCCCTGGAACGACCCTTTCCGCCAGTCCGTCGTTACCCGTCAACGCGGCTGCGCTACACTCGGGCATTCCCCTAATGGTTCGGTTCGTGAGGTCGATGTGACGCCGAAGCGAGCGCTGATCGTCGATGATTCCAAGTCGGCGAGGGTCGTGCTGTCCCGCCTGCTGGAGAAGCACGACCTGATGGTCGACATGCGTGACTCCGCGGAGGCCGCGCTGCAGTACCTGCGTGACCATCGCCCGGACGTGATCTTCATGGATCACGTGATGTCCGGCATGGATGGCCTGAGTGCCGTCCAGTTGATCAAGAGCGATCCGGGCACCGCCTCGATCCCGATCATGATGTACACCTCCCAGGACGGCGAGGTGTACGCGGGTGAAGCGCGTGCCATCGGTGCCGCCGGCGTGCTGCCCAAGCAGATGGCGGCCGCAGACATCGCGGCAGTGCTGATGCAGCTGCAGGTGCTGCAGGATCGCCGCGAGGGCGCCGTCGCGGCGACCCCCTTCGGCCAGGTACAACTACCCGCCGTCGATCCGGCGCGTGGCGCGGTCGACGGCATCGTCGTGCCGGCCCCGCCGGTGACCGTGGCGCCGACGCCGCCGCCGCCGCCGCCGCTGTCGGCGGCCGAGGTCCGTGCCATCGTCGAGCCGCTGCTGCAGGAGCAGGGGATCGAACTGCGTCGCTTCGTCGTCGCGAGCCTCGACGGCGTGAGCGCGCGCCTCGTCACCGAACTCGACGAGCGGCTGCGCCGCTCGGTTGAAGAACTGTCGGCAACGATCGCCAAGGCCACCGAGCCGCAGCCCGTGCCCGAACCCCCGCCGCCGTCACGACCCACCGGCTGGATCGCGCTCGCAGCGGTCGCGCTGCTGGCGGCTATCGCGTTCGGCGTGCTCGCCTGGCAGGCGCGCGGCGATCTCGCCGTGGCCCGCGCGATCCCGGCCGTGGCCCCGGCCCCCGTCCCGGTGGCCGCGGCGGCGACGACGGCGCCGCCCGAGGTCGAACCCACCGCGTCCGCGTCGGCGGCGGGCACGCCCGCCGTCCGGCCCGCCGTGCCGACCGGCCAGCGACTGCCGGTCGCCTACGGCGAGGCACCGCTCGCCGCCGCCCGCCTGTCGGCGCTGGGCAGCTGGATCGCGGACCTTGAGCGCCGGGGTTTCGCAGGCGTCGCGCGCGTGTCCATCTTGGCCGGCGAATTCTGCCTGACCGGCAACCCCGGCGAGGGCTACGTGCCGGCACCGGCCGAGCTGCCGGCGAACCGCTGCGATGTGGTCGGCAACCCCGCCGACGACGCGCAGCGCGCGAACGATCGCGAGCCGGCGGCGTTCGTGACGCTCGCGAACGCCGTGCGCGAACGCAGTCATGATGCGATCGACCTGCGACTGGTCTGGATGAACCGCGCCGGAACCACGGGCTACCCACCGGCCACGGACGCGAGCGCCATGCAGTGGAACGCGGTCGCGCAGGCTCGCAGCTACGTCCAGTTCGCGGCCGAGCCGAGAGCGCCTTCGCCTTGAGCTGGATGATCTACGGCGCGAACGGCTATACCGGCGAACAGATCGCCCGCGAGGCGGTGCGCCGTGGCCACACCCCGATCCTCGCCGGTCGCTCGCGCGACGGCGTCGAGGCACTCGCCCGCGAGCTCGCTCTCGAGTCGCGCGTGTTCGCCCTCGACGGCATCGATCCTGCGGTCGCGCTCGCGGGCGTCACGCTCGTGCTGCACTGCGCCGGGCCGTTCTCCGCCACGGCCGCGCCAATGATCCGTGCCTGTCTCGCCGGCCGCGCGCATTACCTGGACATCACCGGCGAGGTCGACGTGTTCGAGTTCGCTCAGCGCCAGGATGCCGCGGCGCGCTCGGCCGATGTCATCGTCTGCCCGGGCGTCGGCTTCGACGTCGTGCCGACCGACTGCGTGGCGCTTGCGCTGAAGGAGGCGCTGCCTGACGCGACGCACCTGGCGCTCGGCTTTGACGGTCGCTCGACGTGGAGTCGTGGCACTGCGCGCACGATGGTGGAAGGCCTCCGCCAGGGGGGGTGCGTCCGCGAGCGTGGGACGTTGCGCAAGGTCTCGTTCGGCTACCGCGACCGGCGCATCGACTTCGGCGCCGGCGAGAAGCTCGCGATGACCATCCCCTGGGGTGACGTGAGCACCGCGTTCCACACGACCGGCATCCCGAACATCGAGGTGTACGTGCCGATCTCGCCCGCGCGGCTGCGCGGACTGCGGCGCCTCAATCGCGTCCGCTGGGCGCTGGCCTGGCCGGTGGTACAGCGCTGGCTCAAGCACCGCGTGAGCCGCCAGCCGGCCGGTCCCGATGCCGACGAGCGGGCGACCACGCCTACCTGCGTCTGGGGAGAAGCTCATGACGCGGCTGGCCGCGTCGTGACCGCGCGCGTGCAGACCGCCAACGGCTACACCGTCACCGTGCATGCATCGCTCGGCGTCACCGAGCGTCTGCTGGCACGGCCGGCGGCCGCTGGTGCGACGACGCCGGCGCGACTGATGGGCGCGCGCTACGTCGAGACGCTGCCGGGTAGCGGCCCCCTGCGCATCGACTGACGGCACCGCGTGAGCCTCGCTCCGTTCGCACCGCCCCGCTGGCTGTCCAGCCCGCATCTGCAGTCGATCCTGAGCAGCGTGCTGCCGCGGCGATACTTCGTCGCGCATCGCGCGGCCGGGCTCGTCGCGGCCAGTCGGGACGTGATCGTGAATTGCGGCGACGGCGTGCGCCTGCTCGGCCACCACGCGGCTGTCCCGGGCGGCGGGCACGGGCTGGTGCTGATGCTGCATGGCTGGGAAGGCAGCGCCGAGTCCCAGTACGTACGCTCCTGCGCTGCCTACCTGTACGAGCGCGGCTACGACATCTTCCGCCTGAACCTGCGCGACCACGGCCCGACCCATCACCTGAACCAGGAGCTGTTCCACTCCTGCCGCATCGCCGAGGTCGTCGATGCGGTCGGCGAGGTGGCGCGATTGTTCCCGACGCAACGCCTGTCGCTGGTCGGCTACTCGCTCGGCGGCAATTTCGCGCTGCGTGTTGCGGTGCGCGCGCCGGCGGCCGGCATCGCGCTCGAGCGCGTGATCGCGATCTGCCCGGTGCTGGATCCGGCGCACACGATGCAGCGCCTGGAGCACGGCGTCTGGCTGTACCGCAACTACTTCGTGATGAAGTGGCGCCGCTCGCTGCTCAAGAAGCGGCGCGCGTGGCCGGACCTGTACGACTTCGACGAACTGCTCGAGAGCCGCCGGCTGACGGCGATGACCGAGCAGCTCGTGCGCCGCTACAGCGGCTTTGCCGACATCGGCCATTACCTCGCTGGCTATGCCATCACCGGTAACGCACTCGCGCCCTTGGCCGTACCGAGCCACCTGCTGATGGCGCTGGATGACCCGATCATCCCGGCCGAGGACCTGGCACGCCTGAGCTCGCCGCCGGCGCTGACCGTTGAGACGACGGCGCGCGGGGGGCACTGCGGCTTCCTCGACAGTCTCGGCCGCGCAAGCTGGGCCGATCGGCGCGTCCACGAGTTGCTCGCCGCAGGCTGAGCGGTCTGTTCAGGCGCGACGCGCCCGCGAACTGCCGGGCTTGCCGGCTCGCTTGAAACCGGCAGATGATGCAGCCCCCACTCAGGATGAGGAGAGTTCACGATGCGCAGGATATCCATCAGCGCGGCAGCCACGTTGCTGTTGGCCGTGACCGTTGTGGCGGCGCCGGGCGACGCGGCATGGGCGAAGGGCACCTCGCTCTATGCGCAGGCACTGGCGGCCCCCGATCGCAGCGACAAGGACCGTGAGCGCGACGCACGCGAGCATCCGGCCGAAGTGCTGGCGTTCGCCGGCTTCAAGCCCGGCATGCGCATCGCAGACCTGTTCGGCGGCGGCGGCTACTACAGTGAGATCCTTGACCACGTCGTGGGGCCGAAGGGCCACGTACTGCTGGTGAACAACCCGCCGTATGCGGCGTTCGCGAAGGACGATCTTGAGGCGCGCTTCAAGGACGGACGCATGCCGCGGATCGAGCGCCTGGTCGCGCCGAGCGAGGACATGAAGCTCGGCACCGGGACGCTCGACGGCGCACTGTTCGTGATGTCCTACCATGATCTCTACTTCGAGCACGGCGCGGACTTCCCGAAGATCGACGCGGCGCAGTTCCTGGAACAGGTGCGTCGAGCGCTGAAGCCGGGCGGCCGGCTGCTGGTCGTCGACCACGCGGCAGTCGCCGACAGCGGCAGTGTGCCGGCGGGGACCCTGCACCGCATCGACGAGGAATTCACGGTCCGGGACATCGAGTCGCATGGCTTCAAGCTGGTCGGCCGCTTCAAGGGCCTGCGCAATGCCAGCGACGACCACAGCAAGCTCGTGTTCGATCCCGCCGTGCGCGGGCACACCGACCGGTTCGTGCACGTGTACGTGCGGCGCTGACGGCGTCAGCCGGGGTCCGACCCGCCGTCGGGCGGGTCGCGCCTGCGATCGCTGAAGTGCACCGGCGGGGTGTCGCCGGTAACGTCGACGCGGCCGTTGACGATGGCGCCGTCGGCGATCGCGACCAGCGCCGCCCGGACAGAGCCGTGGATCACTGCGTTTCGCCCCAACTCGAGGGTTGTGTCGACCACCAGCTCGCCGTGCAGCTCGCCCAGGACCACTGCGGCATGCGCGTGGACATTGCCGTGCCAGCGGCCCGTCCGGCCGATGGTGAGCACGCCGCCGACCGAACCGTTCGCATGCACCGCGCCACTGATCGACAGTGGGCCGGCAATGGTCAGGGTTTCGTCGACCCGGCCGCCGTCTCCCAGCAGCGATGGCGGACCCCCTGGCTTGTCGAGAAAGCGACGGCGAGGCGGAGGGACGGCGGTGGTCATTGGCTCACTCCAGGGCTTGGGCGAGGGGCGAGGGGAGCCCATGCTCACTATAGGGGCCGGCGGGGAGGTCGGCGGCGCCGAGCGTCCGGATCACGACCTGCGTCACGCTGCGTGACGCGCCGAGGCAGGTCAGAAACTGACGCGGCGTGTCACTCCGCGCGACCATGGCTCGCTGGGATATTTATTAAGTCATTGAAAGTAGGATAGTTATATGGGTTGGCACGACCCTTGCTATATATCTGGTTGCTAGTCTCATTTCCCCTGTGGTTTGAAATCTTGGCGCCGACGAGCTCCCCCCAGCTCCCGGCGCCTTCTTTTTTTCGTCCCGCGGTCGGCGACCCCGTTCCGGCAGTTCGTCGCGCCGAGATCACGCTTCAGCGCGTTGCACGGGCGTTGAGGGTTTCCCCGCGTAGAATCGCGATCCCTAGTCCCCAGCCCGAAGCGCACCCCCGTGAACCAACACGTCCGTAGCAACATCGACGACCTGATCGCGGCCACCGTCCCGCAGCGCCGGATCGCGACGCGCCCCGTGGTCATTGGCGCTGTCGTGCTGATCGTCGCGGCGCTCGCCGTCCTGATCGCGACCCGCCTCGGCCACAAGGCCGACGCACCGCCGAACCTGGCGCCGTTGGTCACCGCCGTCGCGCCGGGTCGCAGTCCGTACACGCTGTCAGCCAGCTTCACCGGCGCTATCGTCGCTCGCTACGACATGCCGATCGGCATCGACGGCGAGGGTGGCCGGGTCTCCGCCGTGCTCGTCGAGGTCGGTGACACGGTGCGCCGCCGCCAGGCACTGGCACGGCTGGACACCTCGGTGCTCGCGCCCCAGGTCGCGAGCCTGCGCGCGGCGCTGGAGCAGAGCCGCGCCGAGGCGGTGCTCGCCGATGCCGAATACCAGCGCGCGGTCGCGATCAACAGTTCGGTCGGCGCGCTGTCGAAGGCGGAGGTCGACAAGCGCCGTTCGCAGCTTGCGACCGCGAACGCCCGGGTCCGTGCCGCCGAGGCGCAGCTCGCCGAGGCCGCGGCGCGGCTCGGGCGCACGGAGCTGCACGCGCCCGAGGATGGGATCGTGCTGACACGAGCCGCCGAGGTCGGGCAGGCAGTGACCGCCGGCACGCCGCCGCTGTTTCGCCTCGCCCGCGGCGGCGAGGTCGAGATGAAAGCGATGGTGGCCGAGCAGGACCTGCCGAGGCTCAAGGTCGGCCAGCCCGCGCAGGTCAGTATCACCGGCGTCGCGACGGCCTTCAACGGCAAGATCCGCCTGCTGCCGGCCGTGATCGATCCGCAGTCCAGGCTCGGCGAGGTGCGGGTCACGCTGCCGCGCGACCGTAACCTGCGTCCGGGCGCGTTCGCGCGGGGCGAGGCGCAGGTCGCAAGCGACGTGCGCCCGATCGTGCCGCAGACGGCGTTCCTCGCCGATTCCCGCGGTAGCTACGTGCTCATCGTCGGCGCGGGTGATCGCGTGGAGCGCCGCGCGGTGCGCTTCGGCGGCGCTCAGCCGACCGGCATCGTCATTGCCGAGGGGCTCAACGGCAGCGAGCGCGTGATCACCACGGCCGGCGCGTTCCTGCACGAAGGCGAGCAGGTGCGGGTCGAGGGCCCGAAGGCCACGCCATGAAGAACATCTCCGCCTGGGCGATCAAGCACCCGATCTTTCCGCTGGTGCTCTTCATGGTGCTGACCTTCGTCGGCATCGTTTCGTTCGTGCGCCTGCCCATCAACCTCAATCCCGACGTTTCCTTCCCGATGGTCATCGTTTCGGTCTCGCAGCCCGGCGCCGCGCCGACCGAGATGGAGTCGCAGATCCTGCAGAAGATCGAGGGGTCGGTCGCAAGCGTCGGCAACGTCCACAACATCACTTCGCGGGCCACCGAAGGCCAGGCGATGATCTTCATCGAATTCAACATCGGCGCGCCGATCGACCGTGCCGTCAGCGACGTGCGCGATGCGGTCGCACGCGTTCGCAACGACCTGCCGGAGGGCATCCAGGAGCCCAACGTGCAGCGCATGGACGTCGATGGCAACGCGATCGCGTACTACGCGGTCAGTACGACGGCGCTGACGCCCGAGCAGCTCAGCTGGTTCGTCGACAACACGATCACCAAGCGGCTGCTGGCGATCGGCGGCGTGGCGCAGGTGTCGCGGGGCGGCGGCGTC
>JANXQL010000017.1 GCA_025356815.1 Pseudomonadota bacterium | reverse complement strand
GACCGGCGCCGGCGCGACACGCGCCGCCTCGGCTGGCGCCTCGACCCGCGCCGCCGGCGCTTGCGCTTCGACACGTGCCGGCTCGGGCGCGACGCTCGTCGGCGCCTGCGCCGGGCGCGCGGTCGGGGCGGCCTTGGCGGCGAGGGCCGGGAACGGCTCCTTCGGGAACAGCTTCTCCGCCGACGCCTTCAGGGCCTGCGCCTGGTCGACATTGCTGGCGGCAAGCTTGATGATGCGCTGCGACAAAATGCGCGCCAGCGCCGGGCGTACGCCGTCGTACAGCTTCGCGTCCTTGCGTTGCAGGTCGGCGAGCGCGGCGGCGACGCTTTCCGGGGTGCCGCTCTGCAGACCGGCCGCGACATTGGCGTAGCCGTCATACAGCGCCGCGGTGGCCGCGTATTTCGGGTCGGTCAGCGTCAGCGTCTGGATGCTGCGCGCCTGGCTCTGCGCGAGCGTGAACTGGCCGTCCTGGGCGCTGGTCAGTGCGCGCCGCAGATAGCCGTCGGCAAGCGCCTTCGGCGCCGAGACCTTGGCCCACGGGTCGCCCGCCGGCAGCTGCTTCTCCAGCTCGCGGAACATCGCGAGTGCGCGGTCGAGCTGACCGCCGCCGGCGCCAGCCAGGTCGAGTACGCGCTGCTTGTCGGCCGCGAGCTTCGCCTGCTGCGCGCGGACCTGGTTGTCCGCCTCGAGCTGGTCGCGCGCCCGCTTGATCGCGCTGCGCTCAGCCGCGATCTCGGTCTCCCCGCCATGGAAGGTCGCGCCGATGTCGAGCAGTCGCTCGGCCTCGCTGAAGCGGCTCGCGCTGCGCAATGTCCGCGACTGGTCGAGCAGGTAGCGGCTGGCTCGCTGCTCGGCGTCGGCGATGCGCGCATCGCGCGGCGAGACGTCGTTGAGCTTGGTCAGCACGCCGCGCAGTTCCTTCGCCCACGCCTCCTCGGCGCGCGGCGCGGCGAGCAGCGTGTCGATCGAGTGGCGCAGCTGGTCGGCCTGCAGCACCTTGGCCTGGACATCGCCGACGGCCCGGGTCACGGCGCCGCGCTGCGCCTGCAGGAACGGCGGCGCGAGGTACGGCTCGAACTCGGACAGCGTCGACTGCGCGACCTCGGCCTTGTGCTGTTGCAGCGCACCACTCACCTCCGCGGCAACCAGCGCCTCGAGGCGCTTCTGGACGCGGCTCAGCACCGGGCTTGAGGCGGACGCGACGCGCAGCTGATCGAGCGACGCCCTCGCGGCACGAACCGACGCAAGCGTCGCCGAGCCTTCGGCGAGCGGCTCGACAGTGTGCTCGAGCTCGGCGGTGCGGGCCTGCAGGGTCTGCGACTCGCGGGCGCGCTTGACCTGGTCGACGAGGTCGCGCAGGTTCGGATCGGAGGGGGCGATCTCGAGGCCCAGCTTGAGCAGCTTGTCGGCCTGCACGGCGTCCTGGCCAGCGAGCGCGGCGCTCGCCGCGTCGCGGAACGCGATCGGCACGCGGTTGTCCTTGAGCAGCGGATGCGCCGCATCGAGCTGGCGTACGACGTTGCGCGTCTCCACGACCGACGGCTGTCCGGCCGGCGCAAGCAGCATCCGCCGCTTCAGCAGGTCCTCGAACTGCTCGGTGCGGGCATTGATTTCGCTCTTCTGCTCCTTCTCGAGGCTGGCACGCAGATTGTCGAGGGTCGCCGAGTCGCTCAGCAGCTGGCGCGCGTCGTCGAGCGCCTTGCGGGCGCCGGAGAAATCGTAGCGGCCGTTCTTCGGGTCGAACGACACGCGCGCCTGAGTCTCGTACAGCCGCACGACCGCCCGCCGGTTCGCGTCGCTGTTGAGCACGTTCGCCTGCAGCGACGGCTTTGCCGCCTGCAGCTGTTGCAGCGCCGCCGCGGCGACCGCGGGCGCCTTCGAGTTCAGGTCGTCGGCGATCGATGCGGCATGACGGTTCTCGATCAGTCCCGGCACGAAGATCACAAGCGCGATCACGAACAGCAGCGCAGCCGCACCGCTGCTGACAATCACCGCGATCGGCAGGCGCTTGGGCGTCATGCCCTCGCCGTAGGCCAGCCCGTTCGCCGGGCGCTTGGCTCGACTGAACGACAGCGCCGACTGCAGCGTCTTCCACTGGCTGCGACTGAGACTGGTGACCGGTGCGGGCTTGAGCCCCTCGTCCCGTGCGGTCACCGCGTCCTTGCGCTCGAACGGGTGGCGGCCGGTGAGCAGCTCGTAGCTGACGATGGCGAGCGCGTAGACGTCGTCGCGCTCGTCCGGATCCTTGCCCTCGATCTGCTCGCAGCTGGCATAGGGCGGCGTGAACGCGCCGAGCGTGGCGGCGTCGAACAGCGTCTTGTCGTCCTTCGACTTGCCATCGGCGCCGAGCGTCTTGGTGGCGCGGGCGATGCCGAAGTCGAGAACCTTGACGTTGCCCTCGTTGGTCAGGAACGCGTTGCTGGGCTTGAAGTCGGAGTGGACGATGCGCCGCTCGTGCGCATAGGCGAGCGCCCGGGCCAGCGCCTGGATGATGCGCAGCGCCTCGTGCTTCGGCAGGCCCTTGTCCTTGGCGCCCTTGATGACGTCGTTGAGCGCGCTGCCCTCGAGCAGCTCCATGACGATGAAGAAGTTGCCCTGGTCTCGATCGAACGTGAAGACGGTGATGATGTTCGGGTGCGCGAGGTTCTGCGACTTGCGCGCCTCGCGCTGCAGCGCGAGCACGGACTCCGGATGACGCTTGAACTCGTCGTTGAGGATCTTGACCGCGACGAACGGGTTGCGATCCTGCGCCTCCTCGTTGATCAGGTCGCGGGCGCGGAACACCAGCCCCATGCCGCCCTTGTCGCCGCCCGCGACGATCGCCTCGAGCACGTAGCGATCCTTGAGGACCGTGCCGATGCCGACCGGCGTGCTTGGCCCCTGGTTGCCGGAGGACCAACTGCTGTTCCAGGCCGACGTGCTGCTGCCGGTGCCGCTGGTGCGCGGGTTCTGGCTCTGGGTGCCGCTGGTGCGCGGACTGTCCGCCTGCGCGGCATCGGGTGCCGCGGGCGCGCCGCTCTGCGCTGGCGGCGATTCCTGCGGCGGCGGCACGGGGGCCGGGGTCGGCGGCGCCTGCTCCGTTGCAGGCGCGGGCCGCCGCGGCTTGAGGACGGTCTTATCCGCGGGCGCCTCGCTCGCGGCCGGTGGCGGCGGCGGCGGCGCGGCGGGTGTTGCCGCCGGCGCACGCGGCTTGAGCACGGTCTTGTCCGCCACGGGCTCGGTCGATGCCGGCGCCGCAGGGGGCGGTGGCGGCGCGGCGGGCGGCGCTGCCGGTGGACGCAGCACCGTCCGGTCGGCCGGCCGCTCGGCGGGCGCCGAAGCAGGTGGCGGCGCGGCCGGCGCGACGGCGCCGCCTGGCGGCGTCGGCGCACGCATGCGGGTGCGATCCTCCAGCGGCGCGCGCGGCATCGCCACGACTTCCGGATTGGCGGCGATCGCCTTGAGGCGTTCGGCGAGCGGTGCCGCCACGCGGTTGGTGCGCCGGTACGCTTCGAGCAGCGCCATCGTCGCCGGCCCCAGCCGCGGGTCAGCGTGCAGCTCCGCTGCCAGCGCCGCCTCCAGTGCCTCCTGTGTCGCGCTACCCTTCAGGAACTCTTCGAGTGTCGTGCGAAAGCTGCTCATCGGTCGGTGGCGCCTGCGGGGCGCGTGAAGCGCACGGTGATCACGGAAACGTTGTCGGCGCAGGTACCGCGCAACGACTGCTCGATCATCGCCTGGCAGGCGTCGGCCGGCGGGCGCGCGAGGTGCGCGGCGATGTCCTGGTCGGTCAGTTCCCGGTACAGACCATCGCTGCACAGCAGGAACTGGTCACCGTCGGCAAGTTCGCACAGTTCGAAGTCGAGCGAGACGTCCTCGGTGCCGCCGACCGCGCGCGTGATCACGTTCGAGGCGGCCGTGGCCTCCGCTTCGCGCCCCTGGTCGACCAGTTCCTCCAGTTCACTGTGATCGCGCGTCATCTGGTCGAGCTTGCCCTCGCGCAGGCGGTAGACGCGCGAGTCGCCGGCCCACAGGCAGGCCGCGAAGTTGGCGAATGCCGCGAGCACGACGATGGTGCTGCCGCACAGGCCGCCACCCGCCGTCAACGAGCCCTCGTAGAGCGTGCGGTTGACGCGCCGGACGCGGTCCTCGATCTCGTCGACGAACTGACTGGGCCGCTCGGCTGGACGCACCTCCGACAGGGTCTCGACGATCATCCGGCTGGCGACGTCGCCGGCGTTGTGGCCACCCATGCCATCGGCGACCACCCAGACCCCGCTGGCGGGCAGGTCCAGCACCGAGTCCTCGTTGACCTTGCGGACATTGCCGGGCACGGACAGGCTGCTCGACGACCAGCGGAAGCTGGTTCGCGCGCCTGACTCCCGGCGTGTTCCATTCGTAGACATCCGCTCTAGTCTCCTCAGCGCCGCCGCTGACGTGCGGCGCCATCCTCGAGGCGCCTGATCTGGTCGTCGTAGGCGCGCACGAACGCCTCGCCGAAGACCTGTTGGAACGTCGCCTCTGAATCGTGCGCGATCGCGGCGAAATGTTCCTTGTAGTAATCCCAGTAGCTGCGCTTGAGTACCCCGCCGAGCATGCCGCGATTCTTGCTGGTCTTGTCGGCCGCAGTCTCGATCATCTCGGGATTGAATCGCTGCAGCACGGCGCCGAACGCCGCCTGCATGCCGGCGAGCATGCCCAGCTGGTGGCGGCCGAGATCGTCGAACGCTTCCTGGAACGCCTCGACGGGACCAACGTAACCGGGATTGCGCTTGACGAACAGTGTGTGCAGCGCCTCGTCCGGGCTCGCGGCGAACTTCAGCGGGTTGTTCTCGACCGGCCGAATGTAGGTCAGCGACATGCGGAACTGGTTCTTGACCTCGGCCCGCGCCTTGAGCACGTCGATCAGGCCCTGGGTCGAGATCCGCAGGATCGATCCGAGCTGCGCCGCGATCTCGGGCGGCACGGACGAGGGATCGATGCCGATCGAGGCGAACAACGTGTTCAGGTCGACCCCGGCCCCGCCGGGGATCGGCTGCGGCATCGGCGGCGGCGGTGGCTGATAGGCAGGTGGCGGCGGCGCGACGTACGCCGGGGCCTGATAGGCAGGCGGCGGCGGCGGTGTCCAGGCGGCGGTCGCCGCGGGCGCAACCGGCGGCCGCGCGGCGGACGGTGCGTCGCCAAACAAGCTCGACAGCCCATCGTCCTGTGGCGCGCCCGACTGCGGAATGGGCCATGCCGGGGCGGACGGCGCGACCGGCGCCGCAGGCTGCGGAATCGGCCAGACCGGCTGCACTGGCGCTGCCGCCTGCGGTGGTGGTGGCCGGCTAAAATCGAAATTCAGGTCGTCGCCATCGTCCACCGGCGGTGGCGCATAGGCCGGCGCCACCGCGGCCGGCGCGTCGGCGATGATCTGCACGAGGATTTCGAAGTCGCCCAGGTACAGGTGGTCACCGTCCCCCAGCGGCACGAGCTGGCCGCGCGGCACCAGTGCGTCGGCGCGATTCAGGCCAGTGCCGTTGGTGCTGGTGTCCTCCAGCATGAAACGGCCGTCGACGAAGCGGATCGCCGCGTGCTTGCCTGACAGCACGAGGTCCGGATCGTCGATCGCCCAGTCCGCCTGCTTGCCTCGGCCGATCGAGCCGCCATGCTCGTCGAAGACGCGATAGCTGGCGGCACCGAGCCGCTCGCTCTGACGACTGATCACGCTCAGTGCTAGCAGCAAGGCAGGCCTCCCGTGAGCGGCTGCAACATCACGCGCTGGCCCCGACGGCAGACGGCGCCTGGACGAGCGAATGCGTCGCCTCCAGCCCCTCTGCAGTGAGGTCGAACGCAAGCACGATTGCGCCGGGCACGCGCGCCTCGGGGCGATTCCACACCTCGGCCAGGCGGCTGGCCGCGCGATCCGCGCGCACCTCCTGCAGTGCCGACATCAGCTGGCCCCACGACAGCTTGCCGTAGCTGCCATCGGCGCACAGTAGCAGGCGGTCACCGTCCTGCACGTCGGCGGGCAGAGTGTGCGACGCCGCCGGGCGCTCCGCGGCAGAGTCGCCGCCGAGCAGATCGGCGAGCGAACTCTCCGCCGCCTGCGCCTCGGGCGCGGCCAGACGGGAGAGCTCGCCGCCGCGCATGCGAAAGATGGCGGCGCTGCCGAACCACGCGAAGTGCCCGCCGTCCTCGTCCGGCACCCACGCCGCGCCGCCGGCGCTGACGCGCGCCGGGCCGGCAAACGCCGCTTCCACCGCCTTCGCGGCGTCTTGAGCCGCGCCGAAGCCGTCGCGGAACCGTGTCGCGATCGGCCCGTCGGCGGCACCGTCGCGTCGCCAGCCCGCGCACGCGAGGTACGCGATCCCGGGCGCTGCAATCAGGCACTGTTCGGGCAGTCCCTCGCCGGCCAGCGGACCGCTGCTGCGGACCGGCGCCGGCGACGGAATCAGTGACGCCAGGCTTGCCGATGGCGGCGGCAGTGGTGGTGGCGGCGCGACGCTGGGCTGCGGCGCCGCGGGAACAGGGACCAGCACCGACGACAGCAGGCCCGCGGCCGTCGATGGCGCAGGCAGACCACGACTGGCGAGCAGCGGACCGCCGCCGCCGAGCGGCCAGAGCACGGCCAGTCCCGAGGTGCCACGACGCAGTTCGGCGAGTGCAAGGCCGCCCAGGTGATGGGCAAGGCCGGCACCCGGCGCCAGTTCGACCTGCCAGCCACCGGACTCGGCGAAAAGCGACCGACAGGCGTTCAGGTCCACGCCCGGCGCCCCTTCGACATCGACCAGTGCACGGTCGAGTTCCTCCAGACCGCGCTCGAACGCCACCGGATCGCCGCTGGGCGAACAGGCGTCGCGCAGCAGCGCAAGCCCCAGGCGGCGCCACCGCTCCGCGCCGAGCGCGACGGCGAGCGGGTCCCAGCCCGGCGCCAGCGCCACCGCGAGCGTCAATGGAAAACGCCGACCGACGCGATCGCGACTGGGGACGACGACCCCAACCACCGGCACCGGACCGCAGGTCCCGGCATCGAGGCTGAAGCAGTAGGCCGGCCAGCCGTCGAAGATCGCGCCCCAGCGCTCCGGTTCACGCGCGTGCAGCGCCGCCACGACCTGCTGCAGCCACTGGTCCCACGGCTCGCAGAAATCGCCCGGCAGCCGCCGGACGAAGAAATCGCCGAGTGCGGGGACCTTGCCGTAGAGGCCGGATTGCAGCATCGCGGCGCTAGCCTCCGCACCGGAAGCGAAGCACCTCGGGATGCGCGAACGGATTGCGTACCGAGGCCGCCTCCAGCTGCACCTTGGCATTGACGCTGCCGGCGCTGAAGGTCAGCAGGAAACGCACGTCCGATTGCGGCTGCACCTGCGCGCGGGCCAGCAGCCGGAACAGCGCCCACGGCCCGTTGAAGGCCACGCCACTACCGGTCATCGGCTCGAACTGCACGCTCGCCGATCCGGTCGGGCCGCTCGGCCACTGCATCGCGACCGACTTGATCGGGCCGTGGCGATATTCGAGCGGGTGACCGTCGAGATCCAGCACGAAGCGCGTCGCATCGGCATCCAGCGACACCGGCGTGAGCGTGAAACGCACGTCCGGCGTCGCGCTGCCTGGCCGGAAGAACAGCTCGCGGATCCGCTCCACCGCCTTGAACTGGGACAGCAGGCCCGGCACCGCCGCAGCCGCACCGGCACCCTCGCGCCAGGCCCAGGGGTTGCGCGAGGTGTCCACCAGCGGCGCGAGGTTCTCCTTGAAGAACGCATCGTAGGTGCCACCGGGGCCGAAGACGCGCGCGAAGTCGTCGATCGGCACTTCGTTGATGGCGCCCGGCTCGAACGGATAGCGCCCGGCGATCGCTTCGCGGCAGGCCCGCACGACCTGCTGCTGGTACGCCTGGCCGAGCTCGGAGCGCACCTCGCCGCTGACGACCTCCTGGCTGCCGGTGCCGACGTCGGAGATCAGCTGTCCCATTGCCGGCGGCAGCAGCGCAACTTCGCCCTGCAACTGGCGCAGAACGTCCGCCTGCCCCGCCTTCGCCCCCGGCGTTGTGCCGGACGCACCGGCCGCCAGGTCGTTGGCCGCCTTGGCGAAGGACTGCAGGATGCGGTCGATCGGCGCCGGACCCGGGGCTCCTGCCACCAGCGCGTTGTACGCCTCGAAATGCTGCGTGATGCGCGCGCCCGGCGCGACGTCCGGGGTCGCACCACCGCCCATCATCTGGTCGAGCTGCGCGGTCTTCGACTCCAGCGCCGCCAGCGCCGACTGCTTGGCCTTGGCAGCCGCGCCCGGTGCCGGCAGCGCGAAGTTGGTGTTGCGCGCCACGATGCCCATGAACTCCTTCAGCGGTGACGCGGGGCTGCCGAGGATGCGCAGCAACTGCTCCAGATCACGCGGGTCCTTGGGCTTTCTGACATTGACGTCCTTGAGCACCTCGTCCCAGGCGTGGATGTAGTCGTCCTCGTACAGCCTGAGCACGGCGTCGCTGACATCGCGCATCGCGGTCAGCGGCGGCGCCGAGGCGCCGAGGATCCAGCCGTCCTCCTGGAACTGCTTGACCAGCTTCAGCCGGCCGACGCTCTGGAAGTCGTCGAACGCCCCGCGGGTGTAGACCGCCGACAGCGGCTCCGACAGCGGCGCGTTGCTGCGGCGGACGAACACCTGGGTGCTGCCGGCGACGCGATCGAAGCGCACCGCGTGCTCGCGGTCGCCCGCGTAGGCGAGCTTGAGTCGACCGTACATCAGCACCGGCAGCGAGGCGTTGGCAAGCGCGGCCTGCGTGCGCTCCACCAGCGGCCGGTCGAGCACCAGCGCGCGCAGCCGCGCGGGGTCGGCGAACATCGCCGCCGTATGCTCCTGCAGCTCGGCGCGCGAGGACTGCTGATCGGCCAGCAGCCGCCGCCACTCGAGATTCGCGAGCGCCCCGAGCTGGTCCCTGTCGAGCCGCTTTGGCTCGCCGAGCATCATGTAGGCCTTCAGGTACTCGTACAGCTTGTCGGGCTCCGCCACCATGCTGACCAGGCCCGCCTGGAATCCCTCGCCGAGCACCGGCAGCAGAGAGCCGCCGAGCTCGCGCAGGTAGGCGTCGTCCGCCGCCGCGCCGACCACGCCGCCGCGATACAGCCAGAAGCGCATCGACAGCGGCACGCTGTCGCGATGCGCGTTTGCGACCGTCGCCACGTCGCGAGCCGCCGCGAGTCGCGGCAGCGCGTCGGTCAGTCGCCGCCCGGAGATCCCTGAGGGCGGTGCCGGCGAGTCCTTGTACTTCTGCACCGCCGCGGCAACCTCACCGAGGTAGGTGACGTTGCGCTCGTAGCTGATCCAGAACGCCAGCACGCCCCCGATCGCAAGCACCGCGCAGCCAACGTAAGCGGCGATCTGCACCGCCATCTTGCGCAGCTCGACCTTGCGGTTGATTCCGGCCAGGCCCTCCTCGCGGAAGACCACCTCGCGCAGCAGCCGCTCGATGAAGTAGGCCCGCCCCGCGGCGCCGGACCCCGCCGGCCGCGCGGCGACCTGGGCATCGACGCCAAAGGTCCGTGCGACCGCGCTGATCGCACGGTCGATCGGCGTGCTCTCCTGCGTGCCGCTGGTCAGGTAGACGCCGCGCAGCAGCATCGGCGCGTCGAAGGACGAGGCGGCGAACGCCTCGTTGACGAACGGCACCAGCGCCTCGCTCAGCGCGGCGAACTGCGCCGGGAAGGCAAGGATCGCCGCCCGACGGCGCGGGTCGTTCTCGGATGCGAGCCGTTCGAGGCGGCGCTGCTGCACGCGCAGCAGCAATGGCTCGAGGTCCTTGGCGAGCCGGCCCGGCCCACCGCCCTGCTCGCTGGTCTCGAGCGGGAAGGTCACGCCCCAGACCTGCTTGCGGTCGTCCTGGCCGAAGTCGTCGAAGTACTCGACGAAGCCGGCGAGCAGGTCGACCTTGGTGATCATCAGGTAGATCGGCACGCGCACGCCGAGGTGCTTGGCAAGCTCGGCGAGCCGGTGACGGACGGCCGCGACGTGGCTTGCCATCAGCCGCGGATCACCCGACAGCAGGTCCGAGGCGCTGATCGCGACCAGCACGCCGTTGATCGGCCGGCGGCCACGATAGCGGCGCAGCAGGCCGAGGAAGTCGCCCCAGCCGCGGGCATCGGCCGAGGCATCCGAATCCTGCGTCACGTAGCGGCCGGCGGTGTCCAGCAGCACCGCCTCGTCCGTGAACCACCAGTCGCAGTTGCGCGTGCCGCCGACGCCACGCAGCGCGCCGGGGCCGAACTTCTGCTCGAGCGGGAAGCGTAGCCCCGAGTGGATGAGAGCGGTCGTCTTGCCCGATCCCGGTGGCCCGATGATCACGTACCAGGGCAGCGAATAGAGGTCGCGCCCGCCCTTCTTCGACGCGCGCAGTGACTTGACCGCCTCGTCGAAGCGGGCGCGCAGCTGCTCGGCCTCGGCGCTGTCGCGCTTGCCGCCGCCGCCCGCATCGGGCTGCTCCGCGATCGCAGCGCCCAGCGCCGCCGCGGCGCGCTGCGCCCGCAGCTGCTTGATCTGCAGCCACACCGCCCAGATCACGACCAGCACCAGAATCGCGACCAGCCGGCCGACGACCCCCTCGAACGGCTTGTGTTCAGCGAAAGCGACGTAGGGTCCGGCGAACCAGATGACGATCGACAGCAGCAGGATCACCGCCAGCGCAATCAGCCATCGCTGTCCGAGAAGCTTGCCCACGGCTAGAACCCCGCCTGGTGAACGATTTCCACACGCCGGTTACGAGCCCGGTTCTCGGGCTTGTCGGCCGGCGTCACGACCGGCTGTTCGGAGCCCTTGCCGAGCACCTCGACGCCGCCGCCGCGCGTCAAGAGCGGCTTGAGCACGTCCGCGACGGCCTGCGCACGGGCGCGCGACAGCTCGTAGTTGTCGGCGTACTTGAGCGAGCGCAGCGGCTGGTCGTCGGTGTGCCCGACCACCATCAGGCGGCCGGGGGCACGATTCACCGCCTCGGCGATCGCGGCGAGGGTGGCCTGCACGGAGGCGTTCACCGCCGCGCTGCCGGAGGCGAACAGGTCGCGCTGCAGCAGCCGGACGATGCTGCGGTTGCCGACCTCGACGACCTCGACCGCACCGGCCTGGATCTGCGGGGCGAGCAGCTGCGCCAGTCGCGGACCGGCAGCGACGCCGGGCACGTACATTGGTTCGGCGCCGATCTCCGCGAGCGCCGCGTTAACCGGACCCGAGGCGCTGCCCAGCGCAGCCCGAAAGCCGAGGTAGGCGAGCAACAGGATCGCGACCGTCGCGGTGCACACGACCCACAGCGGCACGTAACGCACGAGCCTCGGGCGGGCGTCCGCGACACCAGTCCATGCGACCGACACTTCGCGCGGCGCGGTGCCACGGACCGAACGGATGCGCTCGAACAGGTTGCGCTGGATCTCCGCGAGCAGCACGGCGCCGCGGGCGTCGAGCCGGTAGCGGCCCTCGAAGCCGATCGCGAGACAGCCGTAGAGCAGCTCCATCAGGTTGACGTAGCGGTTCGGGTCGAGCGAGACCTTGTCGATGATCTGGAAGAACTTCTCGCCGCCGAACGATTCGCGGTGGAACACGATCAGCAGCGTCTGGGCGGCCCAGGTGCTGTGCGCTCCCCACGGCGTATTGAGGACGCACTCGTCGACGGCGGCGCACAGTGCGTAACGAGCGGCGAGCACGTCTTCCGAGGTCGCGCCGCCCTCCTTCGCCTGCGTCTCGAAGCGGCGGATCTCGTCAGCGATGCGCCGCTGCAGGGTTTCGACATCCGGCGCGTCGGAGGCACCGCGCAGGCGGGTCGCCAGCAACAGCAGCGGCAGCGCGGCCTCGAGCAGCGGATTGAACGCCGCGCCGGTGCGGAACAGGGACTCGGCCGGTGGCGCGCCGCGACCGGCATCCCGGCCACCGTGCCCGCCGCCTGGCGGCGGTGGCGGCGGTGGCGGCGCGGCCTGCGGGCGTGCAGGC
>JANXQL010000019.1 GCA_025356815.1 Pseudomonadota bacterium | reverse complement strand
CCCCTATGGCACCAGCAAATGGAAGCGCTTCGGCGATTACCGGACCGCATATGATCCTGAACCGCTGGTCCACCGGGCGCTTCCGATCTAGCTGAAAGAGCCGCTACCAATCAATTTCGCACGAATGTCACCATGAGGCCTATCTGGATCGGTCCGTAAAGGCCCTGCAGGCCGCCGGCCCCGTCGACGAACTGCTACTTCCGCACTTGTCGCCCGCCGCTGTCCTGGGAGCACGTCCACCTGACCGGTGACTACCACTGGCATGCGAACAAGCGCGTCGCCAAGGGCGGGTTCCGGCCACTTCGTCAGATGCGAAAGCCACTTGCAGATCCTTAGCGTGCTAGAAACTCCCTTTCTTGAGGAGACCCCTGATACGGCACCAAGTCCAGTCGAGGGTCAATGACCGTGGTCGTGCTGGTGTGCATGCGAGTGATCGTGGTCTGGCGACGGATCGTGAGGCTTGTCGTGATCAGGTGTGCCCGACTCCGGGTTTTCTCCGGACGTGCCGATCAGCGCCTGATACGCCTCGGGCGACATGGAGGGCATCTTCCGCAGGAATGCGACTATATTCCAAATCGCTTCGTCCTCGTGGGAAGTTCCCCATGCGGGCATGCCACTCATCTTGATGCCGTGCTTAATCGTCCAGAACACAGCCTTGGGATCACCGATGCCACGGATCGCGAGATTGGGTGGCTGAGGGTAAAGCCCCGTACGAATCTCCGAGTCGGTGACGCCAGGAGCCAGATGACATCCAGTGCACATCCCCGAATAGTGCTCCGCGCCTTCCGCGATCATCGCCGGATCCTCTAGATTGGGAACAACAACGTCACGTGCATGCCGTGAGACAGATCGATCGCGCAGCTGGTCCAGAATGTTTGACACGAACAGATAGTGCGGTTCATCGGCGGCGACGCTATAGAGGCCTGAATAGACCATAACAACGAGTCCCAGAGCGACTGCCAGCGCGATCGCGCCGAGCGTGAGGGCGGCCGACGTTCTGTTGAAGCTAGGACTTATGGTCATGATGTTCCTTGGAGGTCTCGGTAGAGGATAGTGAGCCGCTCGACGGATCGGCAGGCTTGTGGTGCCCGTGGCGATGCCCGTGCAGAAGGCGAATGAGAGGACAGGCTCCAAAGAGCAGGAAGGGCAGCACCGTATAAACGTGCGCCGCATGGTTGATCAACACAGAATAGAGGGTGCCGACCCCGAAAGCGATCACGAGGACCCACGCAATCCGCGTGAGAGTCGTCGGTCGAGGAGCACAAGGCATGAGATCGGTCATGACGTGTGCCTCTAAACACAGCCGATTCGAATGCAATGCGTTAACCACGGCCCGATAATTCGTGAATCCATCGAATCAGCTTCAGGTCTGATGAGTGAAGTACCGGTGCCGCCTCGCAAGCGGCACCAGCGACCCCGTGCGAGTTCCCTAGAACAGGATCCAGGCAATCACGAACACGTTGTTGTTGTCGGAAGCATTCCGACCGGGGACGTAGTTCGACGATGCGCCGTTGTAGCTTTGAAACGCCGTATATCGGGCGGCAATCTTGATTCGATCGGTCGGCAGATAGTCCGCTTCCGCGACCCACCCGTGTGTGTCAGGGCTGCCGTTGCTGCTGCCCATGAGCATGTCACCGGTGTTATACAGCAGGTCGTCCCGGCTGCCGGCTGCGCGGAAGTACTGCAGGCTTCCACCCCAGCGCCGCTTCCACGCATAGTGAACGTCTGCCCGGACGGTCGTCAGCGTGTCACTCGCATTCGACGTCATCTCCTTAGCGTAGCTGGCATCCCAACGTTGCGTTTCGTGGATCCACAACATATGCGCCGAGAACGTGTGGTCTCCAAAGATATACTGATAGCTTGCATCAGCCGCGTAGTCACTAAACGAATTTTCACCGAGCGCGGGGCTCGATCCGTCGAGGAGAATCTTGGTGCGCAGGCCAAATGCGCCGACTTCGAAGCTGTGCTTTCCAGCCTCTCGCTGCAGCGCGATACGCCAGTAGGGGCTGTTACCCGATACGACCACGTCGGTCGGCTTGCCGGCTCCCAGGAAGCGGAATGCACCGCTCCGGGCGGAGCGATAGGCCCCTGCCTCCACGTAGAGAAGATCATTCCACATCAGATAGGCCGTCACGCCACCCACCTGGCTCGCGAGGCCCATGTCCACCATAGTTGACGCGGGCATCTGCGGCGCAGTACCACCGGAGTGCGGCAGCCCCCAGGCGGGGGTCCCGTTATAGATGTCGGTCACCGAGGGGTTGTTGTTCAGGGTAAGCCCGAACGTCGACTCCTTGCCGGCGAGCGTGAAACCGCGCGCATAGCGGATATCCATCATCTCGGCCGCCCAGCGCTTTTCGACACCGTCGTAGTTGAATTGAGCGAGTGCCCCCGAATTCTCAGTGATCTGACCAGCGTAGTAGAGCGCGATCTGCTGAAGGACCGGTTCGCGATCGGGCGCGAAATCGGCCGACGTCGTCCCCCCAGCGGTGGTGTTCGACGTATTCGACTGGGAGACCTGGAGTCCCGCCGTGACCGGAAGACGCTGATACGCTGGCTTCTGGTCCCAGCTCTTGGAAGTCCCTGTATAGGCCCCGAGCTTGAATTGCCGTCCGAACGGGGTCAGCTCCGGAAACACAGTGTGGCACCGTGAGCATTCATAGCCGGTCTGACGAGCCATGCTCGGCACGGCTGAGGCACCGGTGGAAAAGAAGGTCAGAACACCGAGTAGCAGAAGCTCTGACAGCTGCGTACCCGGCCGCAGACGGGAGTGAGTAGTCATCGAAATATCCTTCCTGAAACGGAATGACCAATAGGTCGGCAGAATCCGCTACCGAATGAGACTGCTCCCCGGGGGTCATTCTTGCCCGAGTGCCGAATGTAAAGAGTCAGGCGATGCAAGGCGCCGCCTTCTAGGCGGCAGAATGTCGACGATGGACCCGACGTGCGGGATATCGCTATGTTGACGTTGCTCGTGCCATCTCTCAGAGCATCACCGAGGCAGAGCGCCGCCGCTTGCCGTGGACGATGGTCCGAAATCTGATGCGAGCGCTTAAACATGGTCCGAAGTTCCCGTTCAACTGCCGTGGTGGGCGAAGACGGTCACCGTTCCATCGAGCGCCACGAGTAATACGTCATACGGGTCCTGGTGGCCGCCGGCGCTGGTCATCCCAGGGGAACCATTTGGCATCCCCGGGACGATAAGGCCCTTAGCCGGAAGTTGCAGCGCCAGAAGCCGCTTCACGTCCTCAGCTGGAACGTGCCCCTCGATGAAGAACTTCCCGACGTGCGCGGTGTGACAGGACCCGTAGTTCGCCGGC
Organism: Pseudomonadota bacterium; assembly: GCA_025356815.1. Lineage (GTDB taxonomy): Bacteria > Pseudomonadota > Gammaproteobacteria > Steroidobacterales > Steroidobacteraceae > CAIKZZ01. The sequence goes on along the minus strand of JANXQL010000019.1, from coordinate 13,825 downwards.
ACGCCAAGACTCTCCCGGATCGGGGTTAGGTCAGCGACGTTTTCGACGCGCACCTTGAACCCCGCCGATTGCATGTGGTGCACCCAGCTGCTGCAGCAGCCACACGAGGCGTTCTTGAAGGTCACCACCTCCGTCGGGTCTGCCGACGCGAGCAAGGCATTGAGCCCAGCGCTGTCCGACGCGCGCTGGGCACATGCGTCGATACTGAGGAGGAGAAACACTAGAACGAGCAGAGCCAGGGACTTCATGTTGCGTCACCTCCCATCACGGGCGCATAGGGCGCCTACGGATGGATGTTGGGGACAAATTCACAACGACCAAGACCGCGTCGGTCCCGGCCCGTCGACTGCTGTCGGCGGCCGAGGTGACGCTTGTTACTTAGACGCCTCCCTGGCCATTCTGTGATGAAGCGCGGCAAGCGCGAGGTTGTCCTTCGCCGCCGCCCTGTATTCGCGCTCAAGAGCCACGCAGTGACGCGCAATGGCTGCCTGCGTTGGCTTGAGACCCGGTGCGCCGAACGTCTTCGCCATGTCTCCATGCATTTCCGATTTCTGGGTCAGATGTGCCGCCTCATCCTCAAACAGCTTGGCAACCGCCTCGTGTTCTGCCGGCGTCCTCGCTGACTCAATCTGCGCCGCGGATACGGGGCTGTCGGCCGTGGCGTAGGTCGCGGGAGCTGCAGAAAGCAGCAGAGCCGCTAGGCCGGCGGCCAAGGATGTCTTGATGGTGTTCATGCTTGATCTCCGAAAAACGTTAGATGCAAAAGCCGGGAAAATGGGAAGTCGTTGCGGTGCCCGGTAGCGCCACGGCCCGGATGCGCGGCAGGACGCCGCGAGGTCTTCAAATCGGTATTGCCAAGGTGATGCGGGCCCGGACGCATGTATTTCATCCCGCCAGCGCGCCCGGATCGATGATCGGGGATTGCCTGGAAATCTCGCGCTCCTTGACGAGCGCATAGATCGCCGGGATGACGATCAGCGTCAGGATCGTCGCCGACACCATGCCGCCGACCATTGGCGCCGCGATTCGGCGCATGACCTCGGACCCCGTTCCGGAGCTCCACATGATCGGGAGAAGGCCGGCCATGATCGCAACCACGGTCATCATTTTCGGACGCACCCGAAGCACGGCACCGTGCATAACGGCGCCCTTGAGGTCCTCAACCGTCACGGCCCGTCCGGTGTCGCGGCAGGACGCGACAACGTCATCCCACGCCTTGTCGAGGTAAATTAACATCACAACGCCGGTTTCGGCCGCTACTCCGACCAGCGCAATGAAGCCAACGGCCACCGCGACGCTCATGTTGTAGCCGAGCGCATACATGAGCCAGACGCCGCCCACCGCGGCGAACGGTACGGACGCCATCACGATCAGGGTCTCGGTGAGTTTCCCGAAGTTGAGGTACAGCAACAGGAAGATGATCAGCAGCGTCAGTGGGACGACGATCTTGAGGCGTTCGATCGCATGCTGCATGTATTCGAACTGGCCGCTCCACGTGATGTAGTAGCCCGCAGGCAGCTTGACCTGTGTCGCCACGGCCTTCTGGGCGTCCGCGACGTAACTGCCTATGTCACGGCCGTGGATGTCCACGAAGATGTAGGCCGACAGCAGCGCGTTCTCGGTGCGGATGCTCGGTGGGCCCTGCACAATGTTGAGCTTCGCGAGCTGCCCGAGTGGGACCATTGAACCGTCCATCACTGGGACCAGCACATTGCGGGCAATTGTTTCGGGCCGGTCGCGCAGCTCCCGCGGGTAGCGGACGGTCACATCGAAGCGCTGACGACCCTCGACCGTGGTTGTGACCACCTCACCGCCTAGAGCCGCGCCGACGACGTCATGGACCTCGCCGACCGTCAGGCCGTACCGACCGAGCGCGTCAGGGTCCGGGACGATATCCAGGTAGTAGCCGCCGGTCAGCCGTTCGGCGTAGGCGCTGGTGGTGCCGGGAACTTTGCGCACAACGGCCTCGATTTCCTTCGCAACCCGGCCCATCTCAACCAGGTTGTTGCCGAAGACCTTGATGCCTATGGGCGTCCGAATCCCGGTGGACAGCATGTCGAGCCGTGCCTTGATCGGCATCGTCCAGGCATTGCTGATCCCGGGAAGCTGCACGGCCTTGTCCATTTCGGCGATCAGCCGGTCGGTTGTCATGCGGGGCCGCCACTCGGATTCGGGCTTCAGGTTGATCACCGTCTCAGACATCTCGAGGGGCGCCGGGTCCGTCGCGGTATTCGCGCGGCCTGCCTTGCCGAAGACGGACTCGACCTCCGGAAAACTCTTGATGATCCGATCCTGGGTCTGCAGGGCTCGAGCCGCCTGGGTCACCGACATCGCGGGCAGGCTCGAGGGCATGTAGAGGAGCGTCCCTTCATTCAGGGTCGGCATGAACTCGGTCCCGAGCTTCGCAGCAGGGAATACCGTGATCACGAGGACGGCGACGGCTACAAGCAGCGTCAGTTTCTTCCACCGCAGTACCCAGGCGATGATCGGCCGGTAGACAAAGATCAGTCCGCGGACGATCGGGTTGGCGGACTCCGACGGGATTCGCCCACGGATGAACAGCAGCATCAGGACGGGCACGAGCGTGATCGACAGAATCGCGGCGCCGGCCATCGAGAATGTCTTGGTGAGGGCGAGCGGTCGAAACATCCGGCCTTCCTGCGCCTCCAGCGTGAACACGGGCAGGAACGACACCGTGATCACGAGCAGACTGAAGAACAGCGCCGGTCCAACCTCCCGGCATGCTGCAACGATGGCCGGTAGCCGCGGCTCGTCAGGCTTCAGTGGCTCCAGATGCTTATGCGCGTTCTCGATCATAACGATGGCGGCATCCACCATTGCGCCAATTGCGATCGCGATTCCGCCGAGGCTCATGATGTTGGAATTGAAGCCAAAGGCTCGCATCGCCGTGAATGCCATCAGCACGCCCACGGGCAGCATCACGATCGCCACAAGCGCACTGCGCGCGTGCATCAGGAAAACGATGCACACCAGAGCGACGATGATGCTTTCTTCGAAGAGAGTCTGACGGAGGTTCTTGACGGCACGCAGTATCAAGTTCGAGCGATCATAGACCGGAGATATTGTCACTCCCTCGGGAAGGCCAGCGCCGATCTCGGCGATCCTGGTCTTGAGGTTCGCGATGACATCCAGCGCGTTCTGGCCGAACCGCGCCATTGCGATGCCAGCTACGACTTCGCCCTCGCCATTGAGTTCGGTAATGCCCCGGCGCTCGTCGGGCACGAGCTCGACCCGCGCGATATCTCGTACTCGAATGGGAGTGCCGGTGACGGACCGCAACACGATGTTCTCGAGGTCGCCGGTTCCGCGCAGGTACCCGCGTCCGCGGATCATGTATTCGGTCTCCGCAAGTTCGACCGAGCGGCCACCGGAGTCGTGATTGCTCATCCGAATCGCTTCGGACACCCGGTTCAACGGGATTCCATAGGCTTGCAGACGCCTAGGATCAACTGTCACCTGATAGGTCGTGACGAATCCGCCGACCCCCGCGACTTCGGCGACTCCGGGTGCCTTGGTCAGTTGGTAGCGGATGAACCAATCCTGGATGGCCCTCAGTTCGCCCAGCGTGCGTTGTTTGGCCTGGACCACGTACTGGTAGACCCAGCCAACGCCCGTGGCGTCAGGTCCCATGGACGGCGTCACGCCTCGCGGCAGCCGACTCGCCGCGACGTTGAGATATTCGAGAACCCGGGATCGGGCCCAGTAGATGTCGGTGCCATCCTCGAAGATCACGTAGACGAACGACACGCCGAAGTTCGAGAAGCCGCGGACGACCTTGGTGCGCGGGACACTCAACATCGCCGTCGACAGCGGATAGGTGATTTGATCCTCGACGACCTGCGGGCCCTGTCCTGGAAATTCCGTGTAGACGATGACCTGGACGTCGGAGAGGTCCGGCAGCGCATCCAACGGCGTATGGATGACGGCGTAGGTTCCGGCGCCTACGACGCAAAGCGTCGCGAACACGACCAGGAAGACGTGCCGCGCGGACCACTCGATGATCCTGCCGAGCATGATCAGTGCTCCGAGTGTTGGGAGTGGGCGTCAGACGCCGGAGCAGGCGTCGGACCGTTTGCTTCGGGCGCCGCGGGCTTTGCGCCGTGCACGTGGGCGCCGAGGCCGCCGATGGCCGCACGCAGGTTGCTTTCGGCGTCGATCAGGAAATTTCCGTTGACGACGACCGTATCGTGTTCGGCAAGGCCGCTGAGAATTTCTGTGTAGCCATCCGCATGAATGCCTATTTCGACTGTGCGTGGCTCGAATTGACCGCCGCCCCGATCGACCAGGAGCAGTTGCCGGGTGCCGGTATCAAGGACCGCCGATTCGGGTACGGTGAGCCGCGGCGCGGAACTGCCCGTGACCAATTCCACGCTGCCGTACATCGCCGGCTTCAGCAGGCCAGCCGCGTTCGCAAGTTCCACGCGAACCTGCGCTGTCCGGGTCTCGGGCTGCAGGACCGGGGAGATGAAGGCGACCTTTCCCCGGAAGATCTTGCCGGGATAGGCCACGACCGACGCGGTGACCGATTCGCCGACCCGGACGAGCGCGAGGTCCTGCTCAAAGACACTGCCGATCAGCCACACCGACGACAGGTCAGTGATCTGGTAGAGCGCATCCCCTGGCATGAACCGCAGGCCAATACGGGCCATCTTCTCGGTGACGATTCCGTCCCGAGGCGCACGCAGGACGAGGCTGCGCCTGGGGCTTTCCCCGGCGCGCAGTCCAACGAGGTCCGAGTCGGCGATGTCCCAATTGCTCAGGCGTTCGAGACTGCTCTGAACGAGTGCCTGCATATTGGTACGGGCCGCCGAGTCTACTTCGCTGAGGGCATTTAATGCGCGAACAGCAATCCGGTAATCCTGCTGCGCGCTGACGAGGTCGGGACTGTAGACCTCGAGCAGTGGCTGCCCACGCCTCACGACCGCGCCAGTCGTGCTGACGAACAGCTGCGTGATCCAGCCCTCGAACTTGGGGCTGATCGTCGACTGGCGGCGTTCGTCCGGCTGGAGCGTGCCGACGATGCGCAGCGTCTGCGTGAGCGGACGGACCGTCGCCATCTCGGTCCGGACGCCAAGCTTCTGGAGCTTCGCCGTATCGACGCGAACGGCCGAGCCTCCGGTTTCCTCATCGGCGTACACCGGCACGTAGGCCATGCCCATGGCGTCCGTTTTGGGGGTCGCCGATTGATCCGGCAGTCCCATGGGGTTCCGGTAATAGAGAAGTTTCCGGCCGCCGCCGAACGCCGGCGTCGCGGCGGAGGATTTGTTTGTCGCGCTGATCGTAGCCCCGTCGGCGGGCCCCCTCGTGACCGCCCAGTACGCGCTGGCCAGCACAGCGGCTAATCCAATCAGGCCGAGGGTGATTGTCGTGCGGGTCGTCATGGCTGCGATGTCTCCAGCGGGTCGGTGTCGGGCGCACGGCCCGAGAGAAAGTTGAGTTCGGCAACGGATTTGTTGTGGGCGGCGATGGCTTCGGCTTCACCCAGTGCGATCTCATAGATCCGCATCCGGGCCTCGAGCAGCGTCAGGAAGTCGACCCGGCCAACGCGATAGGCTGAGAGACTCGTATCGAATGCCGCGGTGGCCTGGGGCATCAGGGTGCCCCGGTACAACTGCGCACTCTGTCGTTGCTGACGTTCCGTGGCGATTTCGCGCTGGATGGCGGAGACCGTCTCGCGACGCTGGCTTTCTGCCATGCTCAAGGCCTGGCGGCGCATCGCAGTCGCTTCAGCAACCCGAGGCTCAAGACGACTCCTGCGCCAGAGCGGAAGATTGACCGCGACGGTCAGGGACACCATGTCATCGCGCGGCACGCCATCCAGGGACCGCTCGCGCTGACCGTAGTTGAACCTGACTTCGAAATCCGGAAAGTATTCGCGATGGGCGAGATCCAGCTCCCGATCGCTCTTTTCGATCCGTGCAGCGAGCGACTTCAACTGCGGGCGTTCATCCAGCGCGCGGGCCCGGATTAAGTCCGGGTCGTCAGGCGAATCGAGCAAAGCTGCTCCAGTCGGAACAATCGGAGCGGCGTCGCCGTCGGCGCGACCCAGAAGCGCCTGCAATTCGGCGCGCCGAATCGCTTCTTCCCGATCAAGCCGGAGGAGTTCCTGCTGCATCTTGACGAGCTGAATCTGCGCCTGCAGCGAGTCGCTCTGCGTCGCCTGCCCGACTTCATATCGGCTCTGGGCGATGGAAACGAGCTGATTCAGCGTGGCGAGGGTATCCGAAACCAGGCGCTTCGATTTCAGCGCCAGGCGCAGTTCTTCGTAGGACACCCGGACGTCGCGGACGACCCGATTCACCGTCTCATCGACTGCCAGGGCAACGCTGTCGGAATCCGCGGCCGCGACACTGCGCCGCATGGCTCGCTTGCCAGGAAACGGAAGTTTCTGGGACAACCCCAGCATCTTCATCGTCATGTCCTCGCGCCGGAAGCTGAGCGGCAGCGGGGCATTGACGACGCCAAGTTCGAGCATCGGGTCTTCGAACGCAGCCGCGGGGGCAATTCGCTGTCGGGCGGCGTCGCTCTCGGCTCGTGCGGCTGCAATGTCAGCGTTTCGCCTTAATGCCTCTGCAACGAGCGGCCCGATGGGCGTAGGCGAATCCGGCGCAACGAGCGCCGAGGTCACGACGGTGGCCGAGCTACCTTGCGCGAACGCCACTCCGAATAGCACCGTCGCGCCAAGCACACCGAATCCGACAAGAATCGAATGGTCGCTCCATAGCCCTTCAGCGCGCTGCGCACGGCGCAGCAGCCACTTCTGACGAACTAACATGTGAACTCTCTCCGGCGGAGCCGTGACAAAGCACGGGAAGCCGCACACGCATGACGACGAAGTGCGTCACACCGCGGGCGCGCGATGCTCAGGCACTCATAGCGACAGGGAGAGAGCTAGATCGGAGGGCGGAAGACTTCGGTGGTGCGCGCGACGAATGACGGCGACCGGAAGTCGGTTGCGATTGCTCGGTCAGCGGTCAGAACCGTCGACACGGCGAGGGTCGTAAATGCCACGCCGCCCTGTGCGCACGCACAGTGGCAGGTGCTGGCGCCAAGACAGCAGTCGGGTGTAGTCGAGTGATCGGAGTGCGACGTATGATCGGCTTTGGTCGCTGGCGTCGTTGCTTGGCGTGCGTCTTGGGGAGCATGACAGTGGGTAGTGCCGCCGCTCATGTGCATGCTGGCGTGCGTTGCAGCCGTCGCCGGACCCGTGAACATCAACGCCGCGGCGAGCTGCCACAACAGCAGCACGGTCGTTACGGATCGAAAAGTGGGGCGGACCCTCGTCATGGCCCGTAGGGTAAGTCCTGTCGCGGCATGAATGCAACCGAACATGTCACAGTCAGGCTTCGCGAATCGAAATCAGGCGCAGTTTAACGATTTTGAGTCAGCAGATCGGTTGGATTGAGTCGGCGGGGCGCGGGGTAGCCAACGGTCGAAAGCGCGATCTGGAGCGGCCACCTCCCTTGAGCCCCCTGTCCCGATCAGCGGCTGCTCAGAGATCCCCAGGTATTGCCGCAGCGACGATAGCCTCGATATGGGCGTGATCATTCGTGCGCCGCTTTGAAATCAGACATTCCTCGACGAGGACATAGGTCACGACGTCGCGGAAGCGCACATCCCGACCGGCGGGCCAGGCGGCGTAGCTCTGCTCGGCTCGCCGCACGATGCGAATGGCTCGGTCCGGCCCCGATCCGAGGCAGCGTGTGACAACCTCACGATAGAGATCTCGCTTAGCCATACCGGGCTGGTCGCTCCTCACGCCCCTGAAGCAGGAGAGCGCCTTCTTGCACTCACTGCGCACGAAGCGCTTGTCGTGCCAGGTCTGCCAGATCTCCGCGAGCCATGTCTTCGACGCGGACGTGGACATATTCGGCGTCGCCCAGTTGCTGCAACTATTGAGATCGTCGGCGGCAATGAAACGCATGACCCTGCTCCCTCGTGCATATTCAAATCTGACCGCTGGACGCGGCGAGCTTCTGGATCAAAGCGTTCATGTCGCCGCTCGAGAGGCCCGACATATTCACCGCGGAACCTATGAAGGTTGTCATCGACGTCGCAAGACCGCTCGTGCCGGCGGTCACTTGCATCATGCCGCCGGAGCCCATCATTCCTCCACCCATCGAGATCTGGGCGCTACCGGTCTTGCCGTCCATCATCCCGTCGGAGGCATCATCCATCATGGCGGTAACGAACGCAGAGGAGACCGACATGCCGAGACCCTTCGCTGTTTGGGACATTGCGGCGATCGCCATGCCGCTGTTGCGCTGATCGGTCGTTGCCACGGTGCTCGATCCAGTGACAGTCGGGTTCAGCGGAGCAGTCCTGAGGACGTCCGTCACCATGAAGTAATTTCCGATGGCCGTTTTGGTCGCGGCGATGTTGGCATCCGACATACGACCCGACATCGTATTCGCGCGGCTCTGCGCCATGGACGATAGGGGCGTGATCCAGATGCCAGAGATCTGCGCGCCACTGCCGATGGAAGCCATCGCGGCCGTCATCACGTCGGTCGCCGCGGGCGTCATTATCGTGCCGGTCGCCTCGTCCAGGTAGGTGCCGCCGGACACCTGCAGCATCAGCGCGCCGCCGTAGTTGCCAAGTGACATCGAGAAATTCCCGGTCGCATCAGTCGTCGCGCTTGCGACCTGGGCTCCTTTCATGCCTCCGACGACCGCGTAGGCCGTTACCGTGGCGTGGCTCATCGGGCCGTTGAACGCAGTGCCGCTGATCATGGCGTTGCTGGCCGTTCCGGTCGCCCCACCGGGCATTATTTGTCCGGTGGAGCCGTTCAGCTGTGTCATCAGCACCTGCATCGAAGCGGTTACGACACCGGACTGGTTGCGGGAAGACGTGATGAAAGTGGCCATTGCGGCGCCTAGCTCCGCCGTGGCGGCGGTGGACGACATCATCGAACTCATACCCATGCCGCCCATCGGGATCGCGGCACCAAAGGCTTTCCCATCCATGATGCCGTCGGCCGCATCGTTCATCATCGCCGTGACGATCGCGGACGACGTCGCCATGCCCTGCAGGTGCGCGTACTGCGACATCGCGGCCAGTGCGAACCCGTAGTTCGTCGCATCCTGCGATGCCGAGCCGCCGGCGCCGGAGACGAGCGGGTTCATTGGGACGGTGTGCAGGATGTCGCTGACTATGAAGTACGTCCCGACCGCAGTATTAGCTGTCGAAATATTGGTATCCGTCATGCCACCCGCCAGGTGGGCGGCCATCGACTGCGCCATGGAAGTCAGGGGTGTCAGCTGAACGTGCGTGAGCGCAGCGCCGGCCGCCATGGTTGGCACCACGGCCGTCATGGCGTCGCCGCTGGCCATCGACATCGTTGCACCGGTGGCCTCGTCCGTGTACGTGCCGCCGGCCATCTGGAGCATTACCGGCCCGGTGTACGCACCGACGGACATCGAAAAGACGCCCTGGGCGTCCGTCGTCGTAGTGGCGATCTGCGAGCCGACGGCGCCGCCCGTCAGTGCGTAAGCCGTGACAGTTGCGCCGTTGACCGGGCCTTTCACGGCGTTGCCGCTGATGGTCCCTTGCGTGGCAGGAGGAGGGACGGTGACAATCGCCGTCGATCCGCCGCCGCCACCACACCCGCCAAGTAGCGCCAGTACAGTGATTGCCCCGGCGACAACAACGTGGGACCAACGAGCACGTCGGGCAGATGGACTGTTCATCGGACTTCTCCAGTTTCGTGACTTGACGGCCCGAGGGCGCTATTGATGCGGCCAAGTGCTCAACCCGTCATCAGCAATAACGACGGGGAGGGTAGATTTCATCCACGGGACAGGAAAATCTCCTGGCCGGGGAACCGGAGAGCTGATGAGGAGACTGCGCGTCATCACTGGGTGATCGGAGGCTGTGGATGGCCGACGTTTGTTGAGCAATGACAACGGCTTAGCACCCAGCCTGGCCCCCGGGCGCTGAGACGGACTCGAAACCGCGGGCGAGGCGCCGGGCCGTCTAGTTGGGGCCGGAACAACCGATACAGCCGTAGCCGTATACCAAGGTGCGACCGGACCCGCCCAGGTGGATGGCCGCGGCCGCGAGATCGCCCACCGCGCGTACCGCCGCGTCCCGGTCCGAACGTTCCAGCAATAGCGCGAGCCGACTTGCGACGATTGGCGCTGCGTACGACGTGCCCCGAACGGGGGCAAAGCCTCGTGGCAGGCTCGCGGCTTCGATATCCGCGCCGGGTGCGGCGAAGGCGACGAATTTGCCGCGCCCCGCCTCGAGAAGCACCTTGTGCGTGCGGTCGACACCTGTCACCGCAATCACGCCTGGATATGCCGCTGGATACAGGGGCGGCGCGGACGGCCCGTCATTTCCGACCGCCGCGACGATCAGATGTCCGCGGGCGGACGCCAACTCAATTACACGCTGAAGCAGCATATTGGGTGGTCCGACCAGACTCACGTTGATGACCGGGACGTGTTCCTGGATCAACCAGGCAATCCCCCGAATCACGGCATCAGTCGACCCTCCGGTCGGTAAATCGCAGTACACGTCCGCGACGTACAGATCGAAATCAACCCTCACGGCCTGCGCTCCTTCGAACCCCGCGACGAGCCGGGACGCGACGGCGGTACCGTGCGCGGACGGACTAGATGTGCCGCCAAATCCTTGCATGTGAACAGTCATGGAACGTAGCGCGGGATGACTTGGCTCCACACCACCATCGACAAGACCGATGCGGCGATCGGTTACAACCTTGTCCGATGACGCGCGCGATATCGGCGCTTGATCCTCTGCGGAAGCTCGTTTGGCACCTACGGAATCACCACTCACAAAATAAACGTGATTGAAGTCAAAGGATGCGGTTGGGTCGATCTCCAGCAGCTTCTTTAGGGCCTTGCGAGCCGACATTCGTGGCGGCGCAGTCAATGTAACGAGGTCGGCATCAAGGCCGCTGACGGCACCTTGCCGGCGGACGACAAATCCAATTGCCTTGGCGCCTTCCAATCCCGCGGCCGTGGCACCGAAGCCAATGATTTCGTTGCGAACGATCAGGTTGCCGCCTGGATCGAAGTCCAGCACGTCACGGTGCCTGCGTTGTAACGCCTCGGCACGCATTCGCCGCGCCTCGCGGGCTCCGGACATTCCGCTGTTGCCGTCCATGCCGGAAGACATGCCGCCTGGGCCGCCCATGCGCGATCCGAGTCCGGCGGACATCGACCCGCCCGGTCCCATGCCGCCGCTCCCGCCCATGCCAGCGTGCTGGGAGTGGGCCGGGATTGGCGCTAGAGTCAGGAGTGACGCCGCGATCAGAATCGATAATAGTCGCGTGAACATTCTTATAAGTTAGACGCAAACGCATTCGTTGGGAAGAAACTGATCTCCCCGGACGTAAGTACATTCAGTAACGCATGAATCAAGCCGAAACAAATTTTGGCGATCAGATTGGCGCCTTACTGCCGCGGCTGCGGCGATTCGCGCGCGCGCTGACGCATCACGCGGCCGATGCGGACGATCTCGTTCAACTGGCGGTCGAGCGCGCGCTCGCGCGAAGCCAGCAGTGGCGACCGGATTCGAGCCTGACCAATTGGATGCTGGGCATTGTTCGGAATGCATGGATTGACGAGATTCGATCGCGACGGCGATGGCGCGCCGTGATGGCGCCGGCGGACGAGGCGGACACAGTTGGCGATTCAGGTGCTGAACGCGATATCGACCGATGGTCGATTCAGAGCGCGCTGGAACGTCTACCGGAGGAGCAGCGACTTGCAGTGGCGCTCGTGCTCGTGGAAGGACTTTCATATCGAGAGGCGGCCGACGTCATGGATGTGCCCATCGGAACACTGACTAGCCGCCTGAATCGGGGGCGCGTGGCACTCCAGGTAATGTTGTCAGATCCTGCAGCCCGGCGAGTCGGGCCCGAGGAGCAGCCATGAACGTGACCGACGACGAGCTTATGGCATACCTGGACGGCGAACTTGACGCTGAACGCGCCGAGACCCTCAAGGCGTTGATCGCCGAACGTGCAGATGTTGCCAGACGAGTCGCTGAGCAACAGGCGCTCGGAGAGCGTTTGAGGCGATCGTTCGATCCTGTGCTCGACGAGGCCGTACCACCCCGTTTCGGTCACGCCATTGCGCGTGGGCGAGTAGTTGACATCGTGTCGATGTCGCGCAGGCAGCCATCGCGGTCGGCCTGGGCAAGCGGCCTTAGTTTGGCAGCCGGACTTATTCTTGGCGTGCTTCTTGGGCCCACACTGTCGAAGTTCGCCAATCACGAACCAAATTCCGTCGTGAATGGCTCTGCCTTGACAAAAGACAGCGCACTTGAGAAGGCTCTGTCACATCGCCTCGTGGCCGAGCAGAGCGCCGCGGATTCGATTCGCGTCGGTGTGAGTTTCGTATCAAAAGGGAGTGAGTACTGTCGAACGTTCATCTCCGATGACGGCGGTCGCACAGTCGCTGGCGTTGCGTGCCGTTCCGATGGCAGTTGGCGAATTGATGCGCTGCAGGCGATGCAGAGTGTCGGCGTGAATGCGGAAGGATATCGCCAGGCCGCTACTTCACTGCCACCGCTGATTGTGGAGTTCGTCAACACTTCAATAGTCGGAGATGCGCTGGATGCGAACGGTGAAGAGTCCGCACGAGCGCGAGGATGGAAGGCACGATGAGAGGTCATCGCGCCTTTGTTAGCGATAGGGGTCAGCGGGAATTTGTGTAGTGGCTCAACCGCGGAGCCCCCAGATGGTATCCCGTGCGATTGTGGATTCATTGGGCTCGCCCGGTTGCTGCAGTCGATCACCGTGTAGCCACTCGCGCGACACCCAAAATGCCTCAACCCCATGATCCGTCAAAGAATCTCTGTCGCGCCGACCAAGAACTTCAGGTTAGACGCCCTAGACATCGACTAACCCACTCCTCAGCAACCGCGCGTCATGATGAAGGGGACTCCCGGCATGCGAACCGCCTCTGGTGCAACGGTGATTGCGGCCATTCTCGTGGGGGCGACAGCTAGCTGCGCGGCCGCCAGCCCCGATACACGCGTGTACTTCATTGTGGAGTTAAAGGTCGGCAGCACCCGCGAATCGCTGAAGAATATTCACTACACATTCGGCGATGAATTGCTGAACCGCATCCGGCCGTCGGCCATTCCGGGTTCCCCGTTCGAGAACTATTCCGCTCCGCCCCGGTGGCCACAGGTGTGGGAAGTTGGGTGGCCACCGGGGGATTCTGCTCTGAAAACGTTGGGACAGGCCTGATCATGTTCAACAACTTAAACGCGACGGCCCCAATCAACGTTGGGACACTACTGATTTAACATAATAGTTACTATCCGAAGGACGCCCCCTAACATGCTGATTTAACTAGAGAATAATTCGCGCTCTGAATCAGACGTCGGAGAGCGATATTCGGCCAATCCGGACCTCCTGTGCGGCGCGCAGGCGAAATTACTCTCCGACCGCGCGAGCGTCGAATCGAGGAGAGAAGCAAGCGCGTCGGAATGCGATTACGGCGAGCACCCCGTCCTGCATTGGGGCACTCGGTAGGCGACATCACTACAATGGCTCCACCGTTGACAGCAAACGACGAGCGGAAAAGTGGCCGATCGGACCCAGCCAAAGAGATCTAAGAAGACCGCCGTCACGTCGCCGCAGCCAGGTCCCGCATCGGCGGCAGCGGGCTCTACGCCGGAGAACTCAGCACCCATGCTCGACGTACATGCTCCGCACGAAAACATTCACACCTGGAAGAACTTCCTCACCCACATCGCAGCCATTGTCATCGGTCTACTGATCGCCGTGAGCCTCGAACAGACAGTGGAGTATTTCCACCACCGC
>JANXQL010000201.1 GCA_025356815.1 Pseudomonadota bacterium | reverse complement strand
CGAAGGTGGATGCGGATCGGGCGGGGTAGGGCGCTGGATAGCGACCGCTCGGATGAGAGTCGGCCCATGTCCACCGATTGACCGCGCTGGATCGTGAAGGCTCGAGAGTTGAGACTGGTTGAGCGGGTTGACTCAAAAGTCCAGTCCACCGGCCCCCACCTCGGCGCCAATCCGATAGCCCATCGCGCGATAACCGCGCTGCCGTTTGTCCCACATCCGAAGCAGCGCCGGATGGCCGGTATCGACAAAATCGATGATCCGCACGTCGGTCTTGGTCGCGTGTTCTCGATGCAGTCGACCGGCGTACTGCTGCAGTGTGCCTTTCCAGGAAACAGGCATTGCCAGCACCAGCGTATTCAGGGGTGGATGATCGAAACCTTCACCGACCAACCTGCCGGTTGCCAGCAGAATACGTGGCGCCTCGGGCGGGAGCGTGTCGAGTTCGGCGACGAGGGCCGACCGCTGCTTCCTCGACATCCGGCCGTGCAGCACGAACGTGGCGGGCACCTGCCCATCCAAAGCTGCCACGATGGCATCGAGATGGTCCGTTCGCTCGGTCAGAACGAGCACCTTCCGGCCGTGCTCGAACGCCGCTGCGACCTCGGCGGCGATGGCTTCTGTCCGGGTCTGGTCACCGGCAATGTGCCGGAACACATCCTGGATGCCAGCTCCCGGCGGCAAGTCGATGCGGGAAAATTGCGACCGCGGCATCACTTCGAGGTCGTGCGGTGCGCTGGCCGGGGTGGCCGCCTTGTGCCGGATCGGTCCGCATTGCATGAAGATGATCGGCTGCTGGCCATCGCGGCGTATCGGCGTGGCGGTCAAGCCGAGCACGAACTTCGCCTTGGTCCGCTTCAGGATGGCATCGAAGGAAGCCGCGCCGACGTGGTGGCATTCGTCGACGATCACCTGGCCGTAGCTCTCGACGAGCGAGTTGACCTCGCCCTGGCGGGACAGCGACTGCATCACGGCGATGTCGATCTTGCCCGTGGGCCTGGCCTTGCCGCCCCCGATGGTGCCGACCATGTCCTTGCCGACGGCGAGAAAAACCTGCAGGCGCTCCTGCCATTGTTTCAGCAGTTCGGTTCGATGTACCAGCACCAGGGTGTTCACGCCGCGCCGGGCGATCATCGCGGCGGCCGTGACCGTCTTGCCGAAAGCGGTCGGCGCGCACAGCACACCAGCGTCGTGAGGCAGCATTGCCGCAACCGCTGTCTCCTGATCCTTGCGCAAAGTGCCGACAAAGCGGACGCCGATCGACTCCCCCTCATACCGCGCGTCCTGAAGGTCACAGCGGATGCCGTTGTCTTTCAGTAGGTCTTTGACCGCGTCGAGACAGCCGCGCGGCAAGGCGACGTGCTGTGGGTAGTTCTCGGCGCTGCCGATGACGCGCGGTTTGTCCCATACCGATAGCCGCATCGCCTGGGCCTTGTAGAACTCGGGATTCTGGAACGC
>JANXQL010000166.1 GCA_025356815.1 Pseudomonadota bacterium | reverse complement strand
TGGTGGAGGCGGGGGGAATTGAACCCCCGTCCGCAAGTCCTACGCTACAAGATCTACATGCTTGTCCGGTCTATTGATCTCACTCCGGGCTACCCGATCGGCAGGGAAAACCCGAGGCCAGCTCCGTCCTTTTTAGCCCTGCGTTACCCGGAACACGCACGAAGGGCGATCCTGTGATTGCGACCCCATCCCAACCCGCACAGGCACGGAGAAGGGTGAAGTAGGCGGGGCTTAAGCCGCCAGAGCGTAGCTGTTGTCGTTCGCAGCTAGAATTTGCAAATGGTTTAACGAGGAACCTGCACCTCGGCATGCACCTGGAGTTTCGCAACCCACGTCGAAACCGGTCGCCCCCAGAAAGCGTGGTCATCATAGCGCGTTCGGGCCCATCCTGCCTGTCCCGCGCCCACACGACCGATTTGGGGTAGATTCGCGCCAGTTCCAAGGCCCGGCGACGGGCATTTCACTCAACTTTTGGAGTTTCGCGATGATCAAGCGCATCGAAGTCGGCCCGCGGATGTCCCAGGCGGTCGTGCACGGCCAGACGGTCTACCTCGCAGGTCAGGTGGCGAACAACACCGCGCTCGACGTCACCGGCCAGACCCGCGAGGTGCTGGGCGAGATCGACCGCCTGCTCGTGCTCGCAGGCAGCGACAGGACGCGCATTCTCGCGGCCACCGTCTACCTCGCGGACATCGCGACGTTCGCGCAGATGAACGCGGCCTGGGACGCCTGGGCGGCGCCGGGCAACACGCCGGCGCGCGCCACGGTCGAGGCAGAGCTTGCGGCGCCGGAGTACAAAGTCGAGATCGTCGTCATCGCCGCGGTGGGCTGAGGGCGCGAACGCAGGCGCAAGCGGCGTCGACGGCTGAGGCGGATACGGGTCGGGGGGGCAACGATGCGGCTGACGGCTGGATGGATCACGTGCCTGTCGCTGTGGTGCGGGCTCGCTCCGGCGGGCGAGCCGCTGTGGCTGGTCAACGCTCACCTGCTCGACGGCCGCAACGGCGCGGACGCGCCGCTGGTGGATGTGCGCCTGGACGGCGCGCGCATTGCCCAGATCCGCCCGGCCATGCCCCACGCCGCGGGGCTCGACCTGCGTGGCTCGTACCTGCTGCCGGGCTTCGTCGATGCCCATTCGCACATCGAGGACCCGGCCGCGGCGCGGCGCGCGCTGATGGCGGGGGTCACGACGACGCGCGTGCTGGGCGACGCCTACCTCAAGGCACTCGCCACCCGCGATCTGATCCGCGACGGCTACGTGCAGGGCCCGCAGATGCTGGTCAGCGCCGGCCATATCCGGCCGCAGTTGGGGGAGCCGTTCATCCTGAGCTTCCCGCAGTTCGGCCAGTACCTCGCTTCCCCGCTGCAGGGCGCCGACCACGTGCGCGCGGTCGCCGCCGCCGTCGTCGCGCGCGGCGCGGATGTGCTGAAAGTCGGCGCGAGTGAGCGCGCGGGGCTTGCCAGCACCGACCCGCGTCGTCAGGAGCTGTCCTACGAGGAGATGCGCGCGGTGGTCGAGGAGGCTGCGAAGTCGGGCCTGTACGTGGCCGCGCACGCCCATGGCCGTAGTGGCGCGAATGCCGCAGTGCGCGCCGGCGTGCG
Organism: Pseudomonadota bacterium; assembly: GCA_025356815.1. Classification (GTDB taxonomy): domain Bacteria; phylum Pseudomonadota; class Gammaproteobacteria; order Steroidobacterales; family Steroidobacteraceae; genus CAIKZZ01. The sequence goes on along the minus strand of JANXQL010000166.1, from coordinate 3,741 downwards.
CAGCATCGAGCACGGGACGTATCTCGACGACGAGACGCTCGCGCTGATGCGCCGGCAGGGCACGTACTTCGTGCCGACGCTCGCGATCATGAGCCCGCTCGGCGACCCGCGCGGGGACAGCGCAGACGCGATCGCGCTGCAGATACGCACGCGGGCGATGATGCGACCGCTGCGCGAGGTCGTGGCCCGGGCGCACGCGCTGGGCATCCCGATCGCCGCGGGTACGGACGGCACCTACGGCGAGGGCGAGGGTGGCGCCGTGCGGCCCGCGCACGAGGTTGAGGAGCTGGTCGCGGCCGGTCTCACGCCGTCCGAGGCGATCAGCGCGGCGACCTGGCAGGCGGCCCGCGTGCTCGGCATCGAGGCCCGCACCGGCAGCATCGCGGTCGGCCTCGAGGCGGACCTCGTGGTCGTCGAGCGCGACCCGCGTCGCGACACGACGACGCTGTATGAGCCGATGCTGGTGGTCAGCGACGGACGGGTCGTGCTGAACCGGTTCTACTGACGGCGCGCACTCAGCGGTTGCGGGCGCGCAGCGCGCGGGTCTTCTCGCGCTGCCAGTCCTTGTCCTTCTCCGTATTGCGCTTGTCGTGCTCCTTCTTGCCGCGTGCAAGGCCGATCTCGATCTTGGCGCGCCCGTGCTTCCAGTACAGCGACAGCGGGATCAGCGTGTAGCCCTTGCGGTCGACCGCGCCGGCGAGGTGGTCGATTTCCTTGCGGTTGAGCAGCAGCTTGCGGGAGCGGGTGGGGTCGGCAATGACGTGGGTCGAGGCAGAATTGAGCGGTGTCAGGTGGCTGCCGTGCAGCCAGGCCTCGTTGTTCTTGATCAGCACGTAGCCTTCCGCCAGCTGCACCCGGCCGGCGCGCATCGACTTGACCTCCCAGCCGAACAGCACCAGGCCCGCCTCGAAGCGCTCGTCGATGAAGAAGTCGTAGCGCGCCCGCCGGTTGAGCGCGATTGTCCCCTCGTGGGTTTCCTTTTCCTTCTGGGCCATGCGTCAGTCGTCCGGCGGTGGGTCTGTCATTCTATCCGCGTTGTGGCCCGGAGGCGGCGCCCGCAGAATAGAGCGGTGACCGACGCCCCCCAGGCCCACCGCCGATGCGAGTAGTCCGCCGCCATGCGCTCGTCCCGCAGAGTCCGGCGCAGATGTATGCGCTGGTCAACGATGTGCGCCGCTATCCGGAGTTCCTGCCCTGGTGCCCGTCAACCACGGTGCTGTTCGAGAGCGCCGAATCCGTGCACGCCACCGTCGACTTCGAGCGGGCCGGCGTGCGCATGGCACTGACGACCCGCAACACCAACGTCCCCGGCCAGAGCATCGACATGGTGATGACCGAGGGCCCGCTCAAGCACTTCACCGGCGCCTGGTCATTCCTGCCGATCCGGGCCCCGGCCATCGATGGCGGCCCGGGCGAGGTGCGCGGCTGCAAGGTCGCGCTGGCGATCGAGTTCGAGTTCAGCAACGCCGCGCTGACGATGCTGTTCGGGCCGCTGTTCGAGTCGACCTGGGACTCGATCGTCGATGCTTTCGTGCGCCGCGCGCGGGCGGTTCATCCGTGAACCGGCGGATCCGGGTCGAGGTGGCCTATGCGGAGCCCTCGGCGCAAAGCGTGATCGCGCTCGAGGTGCCTGCCGGGACCACCGCGGCCGAGGCCGTCGCGCTGTCGGGGCTGCGTGCGAGCCATCCCGCCATGCCGGCGGCGCCGGCCCTGGGGGTCTGGGGACGGGCGATCTCGGCTACGGCGGTGCTGCAGTCCGGCGACCGGGTCGAGGTGTACCGGCCGCTACCGCAGGATCCGAAGGTCACCCGGCGGGCGCTCGCGCGGCAGGGCCGGACGATGGGGCGGCGCCCGGGGCCGGGCGCGCGCTAGGCGGGCGTCAGGCGCCGGAGGATCGCGGCAGCGGCGGATCCTTGAATTCGCCTTCCGGCTTCACGATCTTCGACACCTTCTCGTCGACGAAGTACACGATCACCAGTCGCTTCTCGACCTTCTGGGTCTTGCCGGTCTTGAAGTAGTACAGGTAGTCCCACCGTTCCGGGTGGAATGGATCGGCGATCATCGGCGTGCCGAGCACGTAGCGCACCTGGCTGCGGGTCATGCCGACCTGCACCTGGTCGAGGTACTTCGCCTCGAGGTAGTTGCCCTGCGGGATGTTGACCCGGTAGACGCAGCCGCCGCTGATCAAGGCGAGGCTGAGGCACACGGCGAGGAGGAACTTGTGGGGTCGCATCGGGGGTCTTCCGGTCGCGCCGAAGATTGGTGCGGCGTGCCTAAGGGGTGGATAATGGCGGCGAATCATACCGGAACGCCGCAGGAGTGCAGAGTGGAAAGCCAGGATCTACGCAGGGTGGGCCTCAAGGTCACGCTTCCCCGACTCAAGATCCTTGAGATCTTGGCGGGCGCGATAGCCCGCCATATGAGCGCAGAAGACATCTACAAGCACCTGCTCGAATCCGGCCAGGACATCGGGCTTGCAACCGTCTACCGCGTGCTGACCCAGTTCGAGGCGGCCGACCTCGTGACGCGCCACCACTTCGAGGGCGGCACGGCGGTGTTCGAACTCAACCGGGGGGAACATCACGACCATGTCGTCTGTGTGGACTGCGGCAAGGTCGAGGAGTTCAGTGACCCGGGCATCGAGGTGCGTCAGGCCGAAGCCGCGTCCCGGCTCGGCTTCGACCTCGCCGATCACGCGCTGATCCTCTACGGGCACTGCCGCCGTCCGAACTGCCCGAACAAGGCGCGCGAGAAGCTCTAGCTGCGCTTCTTGCCCCGGGCGGGGCGCGCGACCGGTCGGGTCAGCAACTGGCGCGCGTGCTCGCGCGCGGTCGAGGTGACCTCGACGCCCGCCAGCATGCGGGCCAGTTCTTCGACCCGTTCCTCGTGGCGGAGCACGGTCAGGACCGTGCGGCTGGCCCGGCCGTCGGAGAGCTTGGCGACCCGGATCTGGTGGTCGGCCTGGCTTGCGACCTGCGGCAGGTGGGTCACGCACAGCACCTGCCCGCGCCGCCCGAGCGCGGCGAGCTCGCGGCCCACCATCTCTGCGACCGCGCCGCCGACGCCGGCGTCGACCTCGTCGAAGATCATGCACGGCGCGCCACCGAGTTCGCGCGCCGCAGCCACCTGGACCGCGAGGCTGATGCGCGACAGCTCGCCGCCAGAGGCGACCTTGGCGATCGGCTTCGGCGGCTGGCCGGGGTTGGCGCTGACGCGGAACTCGATCGCGTCGACGCCTGCGATCTCGATCCCGGCCTCGGCCGGCAGGCTGACATCGACCTCGAACACGCCGCCGGGCATGCCCAGTCCGCGCATCAAGTTCGTGACCGACTCGGCCAGCGCCTTGGCGGCCCTGCGTCGTGCGTGGGTCAGCTGCGCGGCGGCCTTGCCGTAGTCGCTGGCGAGGCAGGCGCGGCGCTGCTCGAGCTCGCCGAGCGTCGTCTCGGCCCGCTCAAGCGCGGCGAGCTCTGCGGTGAGCAGCTCGAGCTGGCCGGCCAGCGCCGGCGCCGTCACGTGGTGCTTGCGTGCCAGCTGTTCGATCGAGGCGATGCGCTGCTCGACCAGTTCCTGTCGCTTCGGGTCCACCTCGAGCGAATCGAGGTAGGCGGACAGCGCGTGGCCTGCCTCCTTGAGCGGAATCAGCGCCTCCTCGATGAACGCGCCGACCGGTTGCAGCCGCGGATCGAGGTCTGCGACGGCGCGCAGGCTGGCCGCGGCGCGCCCGGTCAGCGAATGGGCGTC
>JANXQL010000135.1 GCA_025356815.1 Pseudomonadota bacterium | reverse complement strand
GCCCGCCGCCTGGCGGCGGTGGCGGCGGTGGCGGCGCGGCCTGCGGGCGTGCAGGCGCAGGCGCCGGCGCCGCGGCAGGAGCAGGCGCGGGTGCCTGGCGCGGAGCGCCGGGAATACGCAGTTTGGTCCGATCGTTTCCGTCGTCGGCGGCCATGTTTTATGTCCGTACTGCCCAGAGTTCCAACGCCAGGTTCGGGTAGGCCCGATCGCGGTCATGCACGAATATCGCCAGCTGTCCGGTCCGTCGCAGCCCGGTCCACAGATCGCCACCCTGCAGCAGCTCGAAGTAGACGGAGGTGGTGACGTACGGAATCTGGCGCGGCGCCGCGGCCAGCGCCTGCAGCGGAATGCCAGGCAGCGAGTTGTTGACGATCGTGCCGAGCAGGTCCTTCTCGGAGATCTTGACCGTCGTCGGCGCGTTGCGGCGCATGCTCTCGGCCGGCGCGTCCGAGCGCGCGACCAGCACGAACATCGCCTGGTCGAACAGCGCCAGATCCGGCACCTGACCGACATACGCGCCGCGCTTGAACGTCAACGGGATCTCCACCGCCTTGGTCTCGACCAGCGCGCCGAATTCCTCGCGCAGCGTGCGGATCACGGGATCGAAGGTCCCCTGCAGGTTCTCCTGACGATACGCCGGGAACGACGGCACACGGCGCGTGTCGAGCGTCAGCGTCGCAAGGTCGCCTGCCAGCTCGACCATACGCAGGTAGACGTCCTCGGGGTGTACTTGACCTGCCCGCGCGAGGTGCGCGAACACCGGCTCGTAACGGTTGATCGTCTGCAGCATCAGGAAGTCGCTGATCTCGGCCGAGGCCGCCCGGCCGGTGGCGACCGCCCGATTGGCGAGCATGTCGCCGCGCTGCTTGATCAGGCCCTGCAGCTCGGTCAGGAACGACTGCAGCGCCATGGCCGCGCGACAGCTCACCGCGCTTGCCATGAACCGGTCATCGAGCAGCACGCGTGCGTCAGGTCGGCGCTCGACGATCGCCGCGACGGGAATGCGCGCGTAGCCCTCCGACGGCTGGGAGGCGAGCACCAGGCGCGAGCGCAGCTTGCCCGCCTCGACCGCGGCCTCGCCGTCGTAGCCTGCGACCGTATCGCGGACGTTGACCGTGTCTGCCTCGAAGCGCGCCAGCGAATCCGGCGGAGGTGCGCGCTCGGTCTCGACGAGTCCCGCACGATGCAGCGGCAGTGCGAGGAATACACCTTGTCCGCGCGCCGAGTCCTCGACCACCAGCGGGGCCGGCAGCGGATCATCATCGGGCATCGAGAACGGCGTGCCGTCGGGGAACACTCCGCGGGCGCGGCGCAGCGCGAGCTGGCCGATCATCAACAGGTCAGGCTCCAGTTCCAGTTCCGAGAATCCCCAGCCATTGCTGCGCACCGCGCTGCAGCGCAGTTCGAGAGCCCGGCCGAAATGCCGTTCCTGCTGCTGGAAGTGATGCGGCCGGAGAAACAGGCCCTCCGACCAGACTACGCGTCTATTCGTCGACATCGCTCACCTACTTCTTGTCTGGACGGCCGTCGCCGAGATGCACACCGTCACGCGCGATCTCCACCTGGATGCTGCGCTGCGCCGAGGCCGGGGTCGTGGCCAGCGGTACCGGCACGCTGACCCGCCAGGGCACATCGCGATAGCTGCGCAGCGCACCCATGATCGCGATCGCGCGGACATCGGGAGCCACCTGCCACTTGTTGTCATGGGTCTCGCCCGGCCGCAGCGTCCACTCGTCGCGACCGACCAGATCCGCCGCGAGCACCTGCTTGTCGCGATCGTAAAGTGCCTCGAGGTCCAGACCCTTGAACGCGTCCTCGGAGCGCAGCTGGTAGATGCGCACGACCACCGGCGAGGCGCGCCCCTCGCCATCGGGATTGCCGTCGGCGGACAGATGCACCGCGAGGCTCATGACCACCGGCGGCGGCGGCGGCGGCGGCGCTGGCGGCTTCGACGCACAGCCGCCAGCCAGCGCGGCGAGCACTGCGACCGCCGCCGCAATGGGCAGGCGCGACGATGCGGTTGGGACTTTCTTCATGGGTGCCTCTGATTACGTGCGCCGGTACGCCGGCGTTCCAGCGCCTCTTCGTAGGCGCGGGCGAAGTCGCTGCAGAAAACCTTGCGAAACGCCTCGTCGCGATCGGCGGCAAGGGCGCGAAACTGTTTCTCGTAGGCGTCCCAGAGCCGGCCGGCGCGGCCGACCAGGGCGCTGCGCCGCCCCGTGCGCTCCGCCTCCTCCTCGATCGCTGCGGGGTCGAAGCGCTCCAGCATCGAGACGAACGCGGCCTTCATGGCGTCGAGCATCGCACCCTGGTGCCAATCTATTTCATCCACCGCGTGGCCGACCGCCTGATCCAGCGGCAGGGCGTCGGGCCCGCGGCGCCGGAAGAACTCGTGCAGGGCATCCTCGAGGTTAGCCGCCGCCTTGAGCGGGTTGCGCTCGCCGCCGGCCGTACGGGAGTCAGAGACCCGAAACCGGGCGCGCATCTCCGAACGCACCTGCAGCACGCGGATGATGCCGGCCAGCGACCCGCGCAGCGCCCGGCCGATCATCGCCACCTCACCGGGCATCAGCAGGGCCGGCTCGATGCCGGCCTGGGCGAGCAGTGCCGCAAGCTCCCCGGTCGGGGCCGCCGGGAGACCGGCCGCTGGCGGCGCATACGCCGGCGGCGCGTAGGAAGGTGCCGAGTATGCAGGTGGCGGCACGGCACGCGGGGGCTCCGCATACCTCGGCGGCGGCGGCGGCGGGGCGGCCCGAGCAGGCTCCGCATATCTGGGCGGCGGCGGCGGCGCCTGAACCGGCTGCGCCGGCGGATTGAATGAGAAGCTGGTCTTGTCCCAGCCTTCGGCGAGAATTCCGCCGCCGCCGGCCGCGGGCGGCGGCGGCGGCGGCACGCCTCGTGGCGCGCTCATCGGCAGGTCGATGCGATCGTGGATCGCGGAGGAGCTGTTGACTTCCTGTGCGCGGGCACGGGCAGGCGGCGGCTCCGGACCCAGGTTCTTCAGGAACTTGTCGAGCTCGTCCTCGCCATCATCGCCGCCGAAATCCACCAGCGGGCCGGGTCTGGGCTGCAGGAAGTGGGCACCGGTGGCATCATTTGAGCCGGGCAGAGGCGTCGCGGGCGGCGGCGGCGGCGGCGCGATCTGCGGTCGCACCGGCGGCGGCGGCGGCCGGTCCGTGATGCGCACGGACAACTCGAACTCATCGATGAACAGCTTGTCGCCGTCGCGCACCGGATAGCTGTCGCCGGTCGGCAGGTCACGGTCGGGCGAATTGACCGCGACCAGGTTCTGGCCGCGCTTCTCGATGAAGAACAGCCCGTTGAAGAAGCGCACGCTGGCGTGCTCGCGATGCACGAACTCGTGTGGAATCACCCATTCGTTGCCGCTGGTTCGTCCGATCCGCCCGCCTTCGATGCCGAAGGTGTGCTGTCGATCGGGAAGCTGCTCGAAGGCGGGGCCGGACTTGATTTCGAGGGTGAGGAACACGCCGCTCAGCCTCCGATCATGACGGTCGGCGCGCCTGCCACGATGGCACCGCCGTGCGCGGTCGTGTCGCCAATGCGGGCGGCCGGCTTCTTGGAGATCATCACCGTGGCCGAGCCCTTAACAATCGCATCCGGCGGACCGACGCACATGCAGTTGTCACCCAGGACGGCCGCGGGCATCTTTGCCACCATGACGGTCGGCACGCACGGCCCGATGATCGGACCGCCGACGTGCGGGATGGGCGGCACGCCCGGCGTCTGCATGGGGCAGGTGTGCATATCCGTGATTCGCGCACCTGGCGGCATCCGCGTGACTCCGGCTCAGCTCTGCGCCCGGCGCGCGCCGAAGCTTGCGCAAGCCCGTTCAACAGACTCGGCCGTGCGCGCCTTGGCGCGGGCGGGATCACTGGCCGCCAGCGTCATCATCGCGGCATAGCAGGCCACGGCATACATGTGCTGCGGCGGCGCGACTTCCGTGTAGCCGCGCGGCGCGAGGCTGCCGCCGCTCCAGCCGGCTGCCGCAGCAGCCCAGGCGCTTGGCGAGGATCGCCCGGCCGCATCGGCCCGCTCAGCGGAGTCCCGACGCTTGGCGTCGCTGTCGTCGACCAGCCACGCCTCCGCGCTGACCAGGCAGGCCGCGTCGACCGCCGGCAGCGGCGTGATGCCCGCATCCTTGCGGATGCAGTCGCAGACGAAGGCGATCGCGTAGCGTTTGGGCAGGGCCCGCAGCAGGACTCGCAACGCGTCGGAGGCATGGCCGGCCGCCAGCAGCTTGTCGATCAGATCGCGCGGATTGCGGGCACTGGCCAGCAGCGGCGCGGCGGCGGCGGACAGCGGCATGTCCCGCATCAGCTCTGCGGGGACGACCGTCGAATTGGGCTCTAGTGTGGCGACCATGGTGTTGCTAGTTGATCATGACCATAGCGCCCTTGACGGTCGTCTGGGCACCGCCGGAAAGCTCCGCCGTGGCGCCGCCCTTCACCTTCGCTCCGACATCACCGGACGCTTCAACGTTGAGCCCGGAGATCTTGACGTCGCCGCCGTCGCCCTTGATGTCCACCGCCATGCTACTGATCGTGATCTTGCTGGCTTCCATCTTGATGCTCGACTGGCCGACCTTCAACTCTATGCTCGTCTGGGCCGTCAGCATGAACGTGTCGCAGTCGCGCTTCTCCTGCTTGGCGACCTTGACCTCGAGGTCCTGACTCGACTCGAAATAGACCTTCTTGACGTCCTCGTCAAAGGTGAGCTCGTGACCACTCGAGGTCCTAAGGCCCGTCTGCTTGGGCTGCTTGGACTGCGCGTACTTGCTGAACGGCTTGTTGCTGCCGTTGTAGACCGAGCCGATCACCAACGGGTGGTCGGGGTCTCCTTCGAGGAAGCTGACGACCACCTCGTCACCGACCTGCGGCAGGAACAGGGTGCCGAAACTGTTGCTTGCGTTGGGCTGGGCCACCCGCGCCCAGCCGGCCGCCTGTTCGCTGTTCCAGAAGAAGCGGATCTTGACCATCGGCCCGGCCTTGCTCCATTGGCAGCCCGAGCCGTCATTGTCGAGGACCACGGCCGTATGCAGTCCGTCCACGGCGGGCATGGGCGTTACCCGTTCAGGCCGGAACGGCAAGTCCGCGGGAATCGCCTCGAAGCTGACGTTATATTCGTGGCCGGCGGAACCCGAGCGCGGGTCGGGCGCCGAGGCGGAGTGCTTGGCACTGACCACCAGATGCTGGACGTTCTGGCTAGAAACCGGATGACCTGCCAGCGTGAACAGGCTGCCGGCGGCGATGCCGCGGATGGAGCCCTGGCCGAACTTGCGGCAGCGATGCGCCTGCAATTCCTCGATCCGGACCTTGGCACGATCGGCGAGCACTCCCTTTAGCCCGGTCCCGAATTCGCCGCCGGTATGAAAGTCCGTGATGCCGTAACCGGCGAAGGCGTGGCTCGCGGACTTTCCCGTGGCCACCTCCTCGTCCTTTTGTGCCTTGTCGAAGGGGTAGTCGCCGAGCTGGTACTTGCCGCTGGTGACGAGCTGGTGCTCGGTCCAGTCCGCGACCTGTTCGCCACTCATGACCGAGGCCTGGCTGCCGTAGCCGCCGAACCCGACCGTGTCATAGGCGCCACCCGGAAAACAGGCGTGACCGCTCAGGGAGTCCGCCAGCACCAGCATCGCGTCGGATTCGCCGCTGTGCTCAAAGTAATAGCAGACGCCGGCATCCTCGAGCAGACGGTTCAGGAAGTTCAGGTCCGTCTCGCGATACTGTGCGCACCACGGGCGCTGCTCCCTGCCACCGGAGGTTGTGTCCTTCACCGTGATGCCGGCCTCGCCGAGCACAGACTTGATCACTTCCATGGTCGACTGGTCATTGAAGATGCGGCAATCCGAGCGGCGGCTCAGGAACCAGAGCTTGGGCACGCCGCGCAGGCGGTAGTTCACCGTCCCACTGTCGGAGGTTGAGAGGCTCACCCCCGCGATGTAGGCGTTCCAGAAACGCCACTGCCGGTCCGGCAGCTGCATCTTCAGACTGAGCGTCGCCCCGAGCGCCGGCGGGGTGTCCGCGGCACCGTAGGCGATCTCGATGTCGATCTCGAAAGGCTGCGACAACGCCTCACGGATGACGAATTCCTGGATATAGGCGTCGCCGGGCAACGGCGTGCCATTGATCTTCAGCTCTACAGAAAAGTCATGGGTTGCAAATGATGCCGGCATCGTGCCCTTCTTTGCTTGGCGTTCATTGTCAAATCCGTGCACGGCCGCGGTCCGTGCAACTGCCCGCAGGAGTCATCCTAGCAGGAGCGGCAGTTGCCGTCGTTTCCATTGCGCGCCGCACCATTCAGGGCGACGACGGCGCTAAGCCAGGTTCTGACGCCACACCGCCTTCGGGCCCGTGTGCAGGCGGTAAGCATTCCGCAATGCAGCGCGACGTTCAACGCCCATTTCGGCAGTCGCCCGCCGACCTGTCCCTGCAGTAGCAGGAGGAGTTTCCCGGTCTGGCGCCGCGCCTGTCAATTCGCCAGGACCCGCGGTTTCGTCAACGACCGCTCCTAAGCCGGCACGGTGGTGTCTGGTCCCTTTCCCCGGCGAGCTTCGATCGGGCCGGGCACCGCATCAGACAGGCAGCGCAGGTCCAGGCGAGATTTCGCGAGCGCCCTCGCGCCCACCCGGGATGACACCGCCGCTGCCCTACTCATGTCCTGCCGATGCACGGGGCGCCTCCCCGCAACATGGGCGAGGCGCTCGAGCCATGGCGACAGCGGGTCACCCCGGTACGCCATTGCAGCCGTCCAGTCACCGGCGGAGCAAGGCGACGCCAGCCCCCTGGCGATACTGCACCGAGCCGAGATTTCCGAGCGCAAGTCGGCCTGTTCGATACCTGCCGCAGCGCAGGCCGTCGCTCGTCGATCAATTTCGGGGCTGAAGGGGTGGTGCGGCGTGACAGACCCGAAGGCGGTCATCCCGAGACGGCGGCGCCAAGGGGTCAAGCGACAAGGCGAGCGAACCGAACCCGGACATCCGGCCCACCGCAAATCGGTCGGTATCGGGCCGGCGCGCCACTCAAGTCGGGAACACGGACGGTCGACGGGGCGGACGCTCGCCAGGCCATTGCCAGTTCGAGATTGAAGCGCCGGATATCCGCTCGGCGCCGGCGCCTGGAGCCGCTACAGCCCACTCGACGGGGTTCGCGGCGGCAGTCGCAACTTCGGCGGCGGCTCGGACGCTGTGCTGCGTCGGCTGGCGCGGATTCAGCACGCGCCCCACCGGCGTGTCCGGCATTCATTTGCTGCGATCCCGTGGGTGAGGTCAGCGTCTCCGGCTACGGCACCGAACGCTGGCACGCACGATGTCGCGCCGCATTGCTCAGCAGGCATGGCGACCGCTCATATGATCGGCTTTGCGAGCCTGGCGCAGCGCCAATTCTGCGGCGCCGCAGCAATCGCCGGCTTGCGGCTCGCCAGTCAACGGGCGCACATTGCGCGTTGAACACGACAATCTGCATCGCGGTCCTGATCGGACGCGTGAATCGCTTAGTGCGCTCTTGGCAGATACGGTGTTGCAGCTTCGCTTCGGCAGGTCGGTCGCTTAGCGAAGCCGGCGGACACTGCGAAATACACTGATCGGCGTTGCGGCGAATTCCACGGAAGGAACCAGGGCACATGCGCCGACTCGGACCGCAAATTTACGGAATCCATCCTGACAGCATTCACTCGGGCACGAATGTCGTCGGTGCTGGCGGGAAGAAGCCTGGTATCGATCAGTCTTATAGTCAGAAGCCGCTGGGGGAACACGCTCGCCATTCGCGATACCGCAAGCAAACACGCCAGGCCAGAACCGTACCGGTTGTCGTCTTCGATGTGCACGCCGTGGCCGCCTTCTTGCGCGACGTGACGCGCATTACGGTGCTGGTTCGGCGGGCCCACGCGGAGTGGAGTCGGCCAAAGCCGGAGGATGTAACGTACAGGGATCGCATCTTCTTCTGGATCAATTCACAGCTTGCCGGCACTTCGCAGCCGCCCGGCAACCTCACATTGTCGTTGGGCGACGAAGCGACGATCAGCAATGAAGTATTGGAGGCCACCAAACGGCGTTTGCAGGAATTCTATCAACGCGTCGCAAGAAGCCCCGCGTCGGGCATGTCATATCTGGAAGAACAAGAGAAGGCACGCCAGCGTGCCGTGGCTACATTGGACGCCTTCCGCGCCGAGATTGCTGGCGTGAATCGGGAACTCTGCGAGGAAGTCGCGCTTCGCATAGCCCCGCTAATCGTGACCAAATTCTTTACGACCATCATCTGGAAGTCGCTGGGGGTGGTTGCCAATGGGGTGAAGGCGTTTTTTGCCGATGTCGGTTACGACGTCACTGTTTCCGTCGCGAAGGAGTGGGAGGAAGCAGGCGCTGCAGAGGCAGCGTTTGCGGCCAGCCAGGAGGCGCTCTCCGACACGCTCGAGGAGATCTCCAAGAAATCGTCGGAAGAAACAGAGAAGGCGCTGGAGGAAGCCACCGAGGATCTGGTCAAGAATGCGCACGATGAAACGCTCAAGCAGTGCGAGGCGGCACTGCGGAAGTTAGAGCAGCGCTTGATTACGCCGGCGTCCGCGTACCTTAACTCACCCGCGGTTCGAACGTTAAGGCGCATGCATATCGCGCGCTCTCTGGGGAAAGGCTTGGGAAAGGGCCTGGTTCACGGCGTGAAGGCGCTGTGGCTGGGTAAAGACTTCTACCAGGCAGGCGCGGAGGCCATGCACGACTTGAATGAACTCGATTACGTCGGTACGGTCCGGCGGCGCTGGTAGCCATCCAATTTGAGCTCAGGGGGGTGGACGACCTGCCGGCGCGTTCACCTGCAATTTCCGGTATAGCCGACTGATCCCTGGAATGACGGTGGGACGGTCCAGATTGTTTCCTGCTCCGGCCATACGCCCCCGCAGGCGGGACGCCCGGGCGATCAAGAAACGAGACCGTGAAGCGGCTGCTGAAGAGCGCGACCCAATGTGACCTTCTCGCCTAAGGACGCCCTGGGCGAGCATCGAAACGCCCTTCCACGCATCCGTCCCCGTCTCGCGCATCGTGCCACGCAGTGCTCAAGTGAAAATGCTCTTCACGTTGCTGCCGAAGTCCTTGGCCGCGGCGGCCATCCCGAATTGCAGGCCGGCGCCCTTCACCGGCCGCTTCGGCAATCCCTTGATCTCCCACGGCGACTTGTCGATCAGGCCCGCTGCCGCCTCGTAGATGCCATCGAAGCGCCGCTTCTTCATCGTCTCGATGTAGTCCATCCAGCCGGGCGTGCCGAAGCAATCGATCGGGATCAGGTCGCTGAAGGTCGCGCTGGTCATCAGGTAGCACCCCATCAGCGGATACGTCCGGAACAGCGTGAGGTCGAGGTTGCCGGCGGTGAGCGCGGTGTTGATCGCCTTGGTCGCCTTCCACTCGGTCGCCAGCCAATACAACTGAAGCGACAGGCTCGCGACCGCGTTCGCTGCGCCCACTACCGGACCGCTGATGGCGCCGCCGTCGACGAATGCCAGACCGGTCTTGAGTGCAAAGGAGGTGGTGGCGATGCTCGCGCTGGCGGCCTCGTTCTTGGATTGGTTGATCAGGCAGGTCTTCACCCCTTCGAACGCCGCCGTCGGCGCGCCGGTGTCGATCACGTAGTGGCAGTTGGAGATGCTGTACTGCTGGTGAAGCGACTTGGCCACCTGCGCCCATCCGGTGAAGAGGTCATAGCCGTCCTTGACATGACCCACGACGGGCGCGACGCTCACGCCGCACTTGCCGATGATGTCGATGATGAATCCGCTCAGGCCACCCAGCGCCCCGAGCGTCTCGACCTCGAACATCGACTTGACCATTTCCTCCAACTTCTTTTGCGCCATTTCCGCAGGCGACAGCGTGCTCTTCTTGCCCTTTCCCTGCAGGAAGGTCTTGGCCTCACCGCACTTGGTTCGCACCTGCTCGGCAGCATCCTTCACGGCGTCCTTCACAGCCCGGGGACTGTTGCGGAAAGTCACCTCCTTGCCCTCGAAGACCTTGGCGATCACCTTCTTGCGCTCCCGGCTCATGAAGGCGAGTGCCTGCAGCTCCTGCATGGTGAAGCGGCCACCAGTGAGCTGGTGGGTCCGATAGTCGGCCACTCTCATCAGCTCCTGATCGAGGCGCGTGATGGCGCTGCCGCGATTGCGGTCACTGGTCTTCCACGCCGCTCCCTTGGAGCGCTTCCAGTCCTCGAATGCGTTCTTGATCTTGAAGAGGTTGGTCTCGCTGCGAACGCGTTCATAGAGCTGGATGGCGTCGTCGACCGCCTTCAACTGCGCGCTTCTGGGCTTGGTCACGCCCAGCTTTGTCTCGGTCAACCAGCTCTGGAAGGTCGGAATTGGCATACGATTCTCTTTACTCAGCGCGTTAAACTTAAGACCCACACCGGATTGAATCGATTCGCGCCGTCGCCAGACGCTTGGCGCCGGAGCCAGACCACGTTCATCGGCGGGTGGTTTGCACTCGCCATCCCGCGTATGACGTTCAGTCTGCCCGCGAATGCAAACGACGACAAGCGGGCTCGGCTGCAAGAATGGACGCCCGACGATCGCCGCCCCTCGCCCGCGACCGTGGCGTCGGTCCCCGAAGCCGTCGCCAGACCACTTATGCGTCCGCTCTGATTCAACACAGCAGAATCACCCGCTCGGATCCCGGACGGGCGTTGGTTTCAGCCACCGCCGATGACAGCCCCGACCGGTACGTCCGATCGGGGCTCGATGAACACTACCTCGCGCCCTACCCGGGACGTCGTCCCGGGCACGCATTACCGACCGATACTGCTCAGTTGTCCTTGAGATTGGGGAGGTAGATCGATTGCGTCGAATTGCCGACCGACGTGCAATCGCCGTTCGCAATCCACCGGAAAACGATGTACGAGAAGTCATTGAGCGCGTTGACGGCGTCCATCAAGGCGGGATTGTCAGAAAAGCAGACAACCTGTTGACTGGCGTCCTGAGTCAACCCGGCCTGAAAGAAGATGTACGAACCGCCCCCCCGAAAGCGCGCGAACTCCGCAGCCTATGTACGCAGCCTTGCTTCAACGAATTTCTGGCGCTACGCATGTCGCCTGATGCGACCACATTCGACATGTCAACGATCAACGGCGCGGGTTGAGCCAGTCCTGCTGATGCCAGCGAGTCGACCAATCACATCGCCACGAGAGAAGGCACGTACTTCGCCTTCATTTTGATTCCCCTTTCCCTGGCTATACGAAGAACGAGGCCATCACAAATGCCCCTTGACGGAGCCCCTCGCCGGGCCAGTCCGTCGAGCGACATCAACAGACGCCGAGCAGCCGCTGGGCAACACCGACCAGCCCCGCGATCGCGATTCCGCCGGCGTGAACCTGCGCGTGTCGGCGGACTAAGCGGGTGCCGAGGCAGCGACGCCGTGAAAGCAAATCCCGTCAGCTCGCCGAATACGCCACGAGCCACGCCGCATGGCCGCGGTCCGAACCGCGGAAGCTCGGAAGCAGCGCCGCCGAATCCAGCGTTTAACCCGCTTTGGACCCCAGCTCCGTTTCACTTCTCAAGCGCCCCTGGCGCGCGTCCCCCATCCTCCTGCGGAGCAAACTATGAACCTCTCCCTCCCCACCCGCCCAGCGCTACGCCCTCTGGCCGCCCTGACGCTGGTCGCGCTGCTGACCGGCGGCTGCCACGCGCCCGATCCATCGGCCGCAAAGGCGGCCCATCCGGCGATCGTCGCACCTTCCCCTGCGACCACGGCGTCGGTCCTGGAACCCGTCGCCGGACCGCCGTCACCGCGGCTGCGATCGCCGCCGATGGCGACGCCGCTGCTGGACTTGGCGATCGTCACCGGTCCGCCGACGCCCGCCGCCCAATCCCCGATGATCACGGCGCCGCTCTCCGAACAACGCAGGGCGATGGCCGAAGGCGCTGCGAACAGTGCTAAAGCCGATGCCCCGTACGCCGCAATCCTTCGCAGCCAGGTCGAGGAGCGCGAGCGCTACGCCCCGATCAAGGACAACGGCGTCGTTGCCGCCGCGGAGCAGCCGTTCTCGACGTTCTCGATCGACGTCGATACGGCGAGCTATTCCAACGTTCGCCGGATTCTCAACCGCGGCCAGCTGCCACCGCCGGACGCTGTGCGGGTCGAGGAGCTGATCAATTACTTCCCTTACCGCTATGACGCCCCGCCCTCGATCCACGGCCGGACGGCGCCGTTCGGCGTCACCACGGAGGTGGCGCCCTCGCCGTGGAACCGCGACACGTTGCTGGTGCGCATCGGCATCAAGGCATTCGACAAGGCGCGCGAGGCACTGCCGCCGGCCAACTTCGTCTTCCTGGTCGACGTGTCCGGCTCGATGGACGACCCGAACAAGCTGCCGCTGCTGAAGAAGGCCCTGCAGCTGATGGTCGACCGGCTGCGGCAGCAGGACCACGTGTCGCTGGTGACCTACGCCAGCGGCACGCGCATCGTGCTGCGGCCGACCTCGGGCCGCGACAAGGCGACGATCCGCCTCGCGATCGACCAGCTGGTGGCGGGCGGCTTGACGGCAGGCGCCGCCGGCATACAGCTCGCCTACGACATGGCGCAGCAGGGCTTCATCCCCGACGGCATCAACCGCATCCTGTTGGCGACCGACGGCGACTTCAATGTCGGTGTCACCGACTTCGCGCAGCTGCGCGGCATGATTGCCGAGAAGCGCAAGAGCGGCGTGTCGCTGTCGACGCTAGGCTTCGGCGAAGCCAACCTCAATGACGAACTGATGGAGCAGCTGGCCGACTCCGGCGACGGCAACTATTCCTACATCGACACGCTGAACGAGGCGCGTAAGGTACTTGTCGAGGAAGCCGGCGCCACGTTCTCGATCGTCGCCCGCGACGTGAAGGTGCAGATGGAATTCAACCCGACGGTCGTCGCCGAATACCGGCTGATCGGCTACGAGAACCGCGTGCTGGCGCGGGAGGACTTCCGCAACGACAAGGTCGACGCCGGCGAGATCGGCGCGGGACACACTGTGACGGCCCTGTACGAGGTGTCGCTGGTCGGGCAACCGGGGCTTCTGGGCGAGTCCCGCTACGGCCGGCGTGTTGCGGCGCCGGCCGGTGGCGAGCAAGGCAATGAGCTCGGCTTGCTGCGTCTGCGCTACAAGGCGCCCGATGGCTCGGTCGCCGAGGAACTCGCGACGCCGGTGAACCGCAAGGCCCAGCCCGCCAGCGAGGACCTGCGCTTCGCTGCCGCGGTCGCCGCGTTCGGTCAGCAACTGCGCGGCGGCAAGCACCTGGGGCATTTCGACTATGGCGACATCGAGGCGCTTGCGGCCGGCGCGCGCGGCGAGGATCGCTACGGCTATCGCGGCGAGTTCGTGCGGCTGGTGCAGCTGGCGAGCGCGCTATCGACGCATGAACCGGACCGGGTAAGCCGGACCGACTAGGTGCCGGGACCGGTGATCGGCGGGCGGCGGAATTGGCCATGAGGCTATACTCCGCCGTCATGGCCGACTCCGCGCTCAAGCCGGCGCCCGACAGCGATGAAGCGCTGATGCTCGCGTTCGCCGCCGGCGACATGGCCGCCTTCGACGCGCTGTACCACCGCCATCGGCTCGGACTGTATGCGTTCATCGCGCGTCTGCTGACCCGCCAGGAGGTCGCCGTGGACGACGTGTTCCAGGAGGCGTGGCTCGCGGTCGCGCGTTCGCGTACTAGCTACCGGCCGACCGCAAAATTCCGCACCTGGCTGTTCCAGATCGCGCGCAACCGCTCGATCGACCTGCTCCGTGAACGCCGCCCGCTGCTGGCGAGCGAACTAGGCACGTTCGAGGACGACGCCGACCCCTTCGCATCGATCGCCGATTCAAGCGCGCTGCCGCCGGATCTCGAACTGGATCGCGCCGACAAGGCGGCGGCGATCGCCACGGCGCTCGCTGCGCTACCGGCGGTACAGCGCGAGGCGTTCCTGCTGCGCGAGCATGGCGATCTGCCGCTCGAGGAGATCGCCCGCGTGACGGGCGTGAACGTCGAAACCGCGAAGAGTCGACTGCGCTACGCAGTCGCGAAACTGAGGGCCGCGCTGCGCGGCATCTGGCCATGACCCGTCCCAATCCGCATGCCGACGATCCTGCCCTGCAGGAAGTGCAGGACGCGTACCGCAACCTGCCGCCCATCCAACCCGACGCCGCGCTCGATGCCCGGGTGCGCGCGGCGGTCGCCGCGGAGGTTCTGGCGGGTGCGCCGTCCAGCCCGGAGGCGCGCGGCACCGTGATCCCGTTTCGGCGCTGGCGCCGGGCGGCGGTGCCCTTCACCGCGGCGGCAGCTGTGCTGGTGGCGATCGGCGTCAGTCGCCTGCAGCCGCCGGCGCCCGAGCTGGCGCCCGTTGGAGCGCCTCATCTGGCAGCGAGACGCGAACACAGCGTCGTGCCCCAGGCCGCACCCGCAGCGATGATGCTCGCCGCGCCGCCGCCCCTTGAGCCTGCGTCACCGCCACCGGCTTCCAGGCCCGTACCGAGCGACAGCTCCGCGCCGCTGGATTTGCCGATGGTCACCGGCCCGCCCCCGGCGCAAGCGGACCTGCAAACCAACGACTTCCCGAACTATTCGATGGGCGAGCAGCGCCTGCGGGGGATCGCGCAAGGCGCTGTCGCTCAGGACAAGGTAAACGCAAGTCCCATCGCAGCCGCCGCCGCGCCGTCCCGGGCGAGCCGGACGCCCGCGGCACCGTCCGCAGCGTCGAGCGAGGACACCGCAGCCTTCGAGGAGATCCGACGACTGCTGGCCGAGAATCGCCGTGACGACGCGCGCATGCGCCTCAAGCGCTGGCGCGAGGCGCATCTGGGGGCTCCGTTGCCGGCGGACCTGGAGCCACTGGCCGCCGAGCCAGCGCGCTAGCGTCGAGCCAGCGGATCCACCGCGGCGCCTACCGAGGCATGACGCAATGCGGGACTGTCGGGCCGCGGCGCGGATGCGACGACTTGTTCGGCGGTCTTGCCATCGAACAGCCGCCTCAGATCGGCATCACGTAACGCTCGACCGCTTGCCAACGCGTAGGACCGGAGGGTCTGCTCGACCGCGACCTCCAGACGGGGCGCCTCCCCCGCCGGCAGCGTCGCGACGATTGCCTGGTAGCTTTTCGAAAAGCGGTCGACCGTGGTCGCGTCGAAGTGGCGCGCCACAGCGGCGGCCACATTTGAAGGTCCGGCGGCCGCAGTCACGGCGAGTGATGCGGTCAAGCCGAGCAGCGCGGCGCACAGAGATTTCGCCGCGACGCCTGCATGCCGCTGCGAAGGCGTCTTGCCAGCCACGTGCCGCTCGATCATCGGATCGCTGTCAGGGGTGAACATGGCGAACCTCCGAATCTGTCAGGGCGGCAAGGTTGCCGCCTGGTCAGGCTACGCCGCGAGCACGCCGCGGCCCCGTGAACCAGAGCCGGAACCAGTTCTCAGAATCGCAATAACCGCTGGGCTGGGATGGCACGACGGCAAGTGTGCCCCGGCGGAAGGGACAATGCCGGATGCCGCTTTTGCGCCAACACGCCGGCGCGGGAGCCTCGTCCGACGCCCGCACCGACAGCCCGGCAATCATGCCGCGGGATCGCACGCGCTAACCTCCTCATTGAAGTGCGGTGAGTGTGGCAGCAACTACGTTATCGACAATGCCACGCACTACTCGTGCCCGTCGGTGATGAACGCCGCCTGCGGGAACAAGATTCGGCTACGCCGGGACGACGTCGAACGCCACATCCTCGGCGCCATCGACAAGCAACTGCTCGACCCGAAGATGGTCCTGCTAATGGCCAAGGAAATCGAGCGGGAGTTCAATCAGCGGCTGGCCGCCTTGCAGCAGAAGGCGGGCGACCTACAGGCCGAACTGCTGGCCCTCGACGGTCGGATTGCCCGGCTCAAGACCCGCCTTCGGCAGGGCGACTCGGACATCGCTTCGGACGAGATTCAGGCGGCCATCGACGAGGCCGAGGCCAAACGGGGGGAGTTCCTGGCTGCCCGGCCGGAGGCCAAGTTCACCGCCAGGGTGCTGTCGCTGCTGCACAAGGCCGCCGCCGCCTGCCGGGACATGATTGCCGGGGGAACAGTAAGCACCCGGAGGCCGCCGCCCGGGCACGGGCCGCGGTCCGCCTGCTGGTCGAGGGCGAAATCCGGTTAACGCCCACGAGGCGCCGGATGGGAGCAGGTTTTTGGAAGCCACCTTTGGCCTGAACCGAATCGCCCTGCTTTCGAAGCATACGGCGGTCCCTAGGTTCAGTGGCAGCGGGGGGTCGACTACGCTCGTAATATTCACGTCCGCGTAGACTCGCGCGCGCGGCGAGAAACTTGATCAGGCGTCAGTCTTGGCGTGTGCTTAGACATATGCCGACTGCCAGGAAGGCAAAACAGTGACTACTGCACGCCATATCAAGCTGTTTCGAAATGGCCGAAACCAGGCCATCCGCATTCCACGCGAATTCGAGTTGCCCGGCACGGACGCCATCCTTCACCACGAGGGCAACAGGCTGGTCATCGAAGCGGCCCCGCCGTTGTCGCTGCTCGCCGTCCTCCGAAACCTTGAGCCCATCAGCGAGTCGCTGCCGGACGTCGTCGATGTACCGCCCGAGGCGGTCGAACTCTAGTGCGATATTTGCTCGACACCAATATCGTCTCGCACCTGCTGCGCGATCCCCACGGGCCAATTGCCGACCAAATCAGGTCAGTGGGCGAAGAATCCGTCTGCACCAGCATCGTCGTCACGGCCGAGCTCCGCTACGGTGTCGCGAAGCGGGCCTCGCCGAAGCTCGCCGCACAGCTGGAGGCGGTTCTGGCGGCGCTGGAGGCGTTACCGCTCGAGGCGCCCTCCGACGAAGCGTATGGGCGAATTCGGACGCAACTCGAACGCGAGGGAACGCCGATCGGCGGAAACGACCTGCTGATCGCGGCTCAGGCGTTATCGCTTGGGTACACGCTCGTCACCGACAACGAACCCGAGTTCCGCCGTGTCGAAGGCTTGTCGATCACGAACTGGCTGCGAACCTAGACCGGAACGGTTCGGATCCAAAGCGGAAAAGCCCGCGTAAGCGGGCTTTCGTAACTCCCTGAGGGAGTTGGCCGCGGGGGCACGATTTCGCGCCTTCCGACCTGCCGTCACGCAGCCGGCAGGCCCGCCGCGCCCAGTCCATCGGCGCACTAGCGGCCCACTTCGGACGCCCCGGTGGCGCCGTTGACTCCGGTAAGGACATTCCCTACAGTAAGGGAATTCCTTTCTTTGGAGCGCCAAGTGATCACGAGCAAGTTGACGAGCAAGGCGCAGACGACGGTTCCGCAACCGATCCGCGCTGCGTTGAAGCTCAAAGCAGGCGACGAACTCGTCTACGAGATCCGCGGCGAACTGGTGGTGCTCACGAAGGCGCGGCAAGTTGCCGAGGGAGATGACCCGTTCCGGACATTCGGCGAATGGAACTCCGCAGCGGATCGAAAGGCCTATGGCGACCTTTAGTCAGGGTGCCGTCGTAAAGGTCCCGTTTCCGTACACGGACCGCTCGACACGCCAGTCTCGACCTGCCCTCGTCGTCTCGAATCCGAGCCTGGAGCACGCTCACAACCTGTTGTGGGTGGTCATGATCACGAGCGCCGAGAACCGTGGTTGGCCGGGCGACGTCTCGATCAACGCGCTCGCAGGCACGGGCTTGCCTGTGCCATCGGTGATTCGCGCGTCGAAGATTGCCACGATTGATGCGTCGGACGCGATGAGGCTCGGGACGATCTCCGACAAACTCATGCAGCAGGTGATGGAGCGACTCGGCCGTACGCTTGGTACCAGCGAGTAGACCGCCACGGCCCAATGGGGCATTGGCTGGAGCGTCTGCCTCCAAAGCAAAAAGCCCGCGTAAGCGGGCTTTCGTAACTCCCTGAGGAAGTTGGTAGCGGGGGTAGGATTTGAACCTACGACCTTCGGGTTATGAGCCCGACGAGCTGCCAGACTGCTCCACCCCGCACCAGATCGAGCCGAGGATTTTACGCCTTCCAGACCCGACTTGCAACGTCGCGATCAGGGCATCGCCCTGGCGATCGCGTCCACCAGCGCGCCGTTGAACAGGCCCAGGGCGAGCACCGCTAGGGCGTTCAGGCTGAGCAGGAATTTCAGCGCCGGACCCGCCGTCACGGTGACCTCGTCCGCCGGCGGCTCGAAGAACATCACCTTGATGATGCGCAGGTAGTAAAACGCGCCCACCACCGAGAACAGCACCGCCACGACCGCAAGCCAGCTCAGGCCCACGTCCAGGACGGCCTGGATCACGTACAGCTTCGAGAAGAAGCCGATGAACGGCGGCACGCCCGCGGTGCTGACCATCAGGAACAGCATCATCCACGCGAACCAAGGCTGTGACTGGGCGAGCCCGCGGAAGTCCTCGATGCGGTCCGCCTCGAAGCCCTTGCGGCTGAGCAGCACGATCATCGCGAACGAACCGAGCGCCATGATCACGTAGCTGACCGTGTAGAAGAGCGCGGCCCGGTAACCGAAGGAAGTTCCGGCCAGCAGTCCGAGCAGGATGAAACCAACGTTCGAGATCGTGGAGTACGCGAGCATGCGCTTGAGGTTGGTCTGCGCCACCGCAACGACATTGCCGACGCCGATCGACAGCACCGACAGCACGATCAGCATGTCCTGCCACGCACCCACCGCCCCGCCGAGGCCCTCGGTCAGGACCCGCAGCGCGAGTGCGAAGTAGGCAAGCTTCGGCGCCGCCGACAGGAACATGGTCACCGAGGTCGGTGCGCCGTGATAGACGTCCGGGATCCACATGTGGAACGGCACTGCGCCGAACTTAAACGCGATGCCGGCCAGCACGAACGCGAGCCCGAACAGCAATCCTATGTTGGTCGCCGCGCCCGCGTTGACCCGTTCGGCGAGCGCTGCGAGCTCGAACGTGCCGGTCACGCCGTACAGGATCGAGATGCCGTAGAGCAGCGCGCCAGAGGCAATCGCGCCCAGCACGAAGTACTTCATCGCCGCTTCCGCGGCCACCGGCGAGTCACGATCGAACGCGACCAGCGCGTACTGCGACAGCGCGAGCACCTCAATGCCCATGTACATCATCAGCAGGCTGCCGGACGACACCATTACGAACAGCCCAAGCGTCGCGAACAGCGCCAGCACGAAATACTCGCCGCGAAACAGCCCGCGCTGGATCAGATAGTCACGCGAATACAGGAACACCGCGGCCACCGTACCGCAGGCGATGAGCTTGATGAAGCGCGCGACGCCGTCGACGACGAACATGCCGTTGAAGCCGACGTGGCGCCCCTCCGGCAGTCCGGCGACGAGCACGGCGGTCGCCGCGAGGGTGGCGATGCTCAGCAGGTACGTGACTTGCCGCTGCCGGTCCGACAGGAACAGGTCGACGATCAGCACCACGCTGGTCGCCAGCAGCAGCAGCATTTCGGGGGCCGCGAGCGCGAGGGAATTGGCCAGGGTCGGGTTCATGGATTCGAGCCTCTGCGTCTCACAGCTTGCTGACGGACATGAGTTGCGCGAGGTGCCGCAGCGTCGGCTCCATCACGTCGGTCAAAGGCTTCGGGTAGAGACCGAGCGCAAGTACCACGACCGCAAGCACACCGAGCACCAGCGCCTCACGGCCATTGAGATCCTTGAGCGAGGCGACGCCAGGATTTGCGACCGCGCCGAACACGACTCGCTTGACCATCCACAGAGTGTAGGCCGCGCCGAGAATCAAGGTGCTGGCGGCGAGGAACGCGAACCAGAAGCTCGCCTTGAAGCTCGCCAGAATCACGAGGAACTCGCCCACGAAGCCGGACGTGCCGGGCAGGCCTGCATTCGACATCGCGAACAGCACCATGAATGCGCCGAAGATCGGCATCGTGTTGATGACGCCCCCGTAGGCGGAGATCTCACGGGTATGCAGCCGGTCGTAGAGCACGCCGACGCAGAGGAACAGCGCGCCCGCGATCAGGCCGTGCGAGATCATCTGTACCATCGCACCGGTCAGCGCGAGCGTCACGCCATCGAAGTGGCCGGTGCTCGCGACGATCTCGTAGCCGACGAAGCAGCCGAGGGTGACGAAGCCCATGTGGGCGATGGACGAGTAGGCGATCAGCTTCTTCATGTCCTGCTGCACGAGCGCGACCAGGCCGATGTAGACCACCGCCGCGAGCGACAGGCTGATCACCAACATGTCCAGCGAGTGCGCGGCGTCAGGCGTGATCGGCAGGCTGAAGCGCAGGAAGCCGTAGCCGCCCATCTTCAGCATGATCGCGGCCAGGATCACCGAGCCGCCGGTCGGCGCCTCGACGTGGGCATCGGGCAGCCAGGTGTGCACGGGCACCATCGGCACCTTCACGGCGAAGGCCGCGAAGAAGGCGAGGAAGATCAGGATCTGCTCGTTGTGGCGCAGCGGAAGCGCGTACAGCGAGGCGAGGTCGTAGCTGCCCGCCTTCAGGTACATGTAGATCAGGGCGACCAGCATGAACACGGAGCCGAGGAACGTATACAGGAAGAACTTGATCGTCGCGTAGATGCGCCGGGCGCCGCCCCAGATGCCGATGATCAGGAACATCGGGATCAGCATCGCTTCCCAGAACACGTAGAACAGCAGCGCGTCGGCGGCCGAGAACACGCCGATCATCAGGCCTTCCATGATCAGGAACGCGGCGAAGTACTGGCTCGGCCGCTTCTCGATGACCGTCCAGCCGGCAATGATCACGAGCACCGTCGAGAACGTGGTCAGCAGGATCAGCGGCAGCGAGATACCGTCGATACCGAGGTGGTACTGACTGTGCACGCCCGGCAGCCAGGGCAGCCGCTCGACGAACTGCAGGGCGAAGCTCGAGGCGTCGAAGCCGGTGTACAGCGGGATGCTGGCGGCGAACGCCGCCAGCGCGACAGCGAGCGCGAGCCAGCGCGCGAGGCTCGCACGCGAGTCTCCGACCAGCATCACGAGCACGCCGCCGAGTACCGGCAGCCAGGTGAGGAAGCTGAGCAAGGGGAGGTTCATCGTATCTGTTCCGTAAACCGCGGCTCAGGACGCCCGCGACAGCAGCCACGCAAGCATCGCCGCGAGGCCGATGATCATCGCGAACGCGTAGTGATAGAGGTAGCCGGACTGGATGTGGCGCGTGACGGTGGCCAGCCAGTTGACCGAGCGAGCCGACCCATTCACCAGCACGCCGTCGATCACCATCTCGTCGCCCACTCGCCAGAACAGCCGGCCGATGCCGCGCGCACCGGCCGCGATGACGTTCTCGTTGAACCAGTCGAACCAGTACTTGTTGTCCAGCATCCGGTAGACCGGCGCGATCTTCGTGCGCAGCGTCGCCGGGATGTCGGGCCGCTTCAGGTACAGGAACCAGGCCGAGGCGACGCCCGCGAACGCCAGATAGATGGCCGGCGACTTGAACGCGTTGAGGATGAACCCGCCCTGCCCCTCGTACTCATGACCGATCTCGGCCAGCACGTCGTGCTGCGGCAGAACGAAGATCGCGCCGTCGAAATAGTGACCGAACAGTACGGGGCCGACGGTGAACCAGCCGATGACGACCGACGGGATCGCAAGCAGCACCAGCGGCAGCGTCACGACCCATGGACTTTCGTGCAGATGCTCGCGCGTGTGCGCGTCCATCCGCTCCTCGCCGTGGAATGTCATGAAGATCATGCGGAAGGTGTACAGCGCCGTGATGAACACGCCGGCAGTCACGCAGAACAGTGCGTAGGACGCGCCGGGGGCATTCGACAGCGACACCGCCTCGATCAGCGCGTCCTTGGAGAAGAAGCCCGAGAAGCCTGGAAAGCCGATCAGCGCCAGCGCCCCGAGCAGCGAGGTCCAGTAGGTGATGGGCAGGTACTTGCGCAGGCCGCCCATCTGGCGCATGTCCTGCTGGTGATGCATCGCGATGATCACTGAGCCCGCGCCGAGGAACAGCAGCGCCTTGAAGAACGCGTGCGTCATCAGGTGAAAGATGCCGGCGGCGTAGGCGGACGCGCCCAGCGCGACCGTCATGTATCCGAGCTGGGACAGCGTGGAGTACGCAACCACCCGCTTGATGTCGTTGTTGACGATGCCGAGGAAGCCCATGAACAGGGCCGTCGTCGCACCGATCACCATCACGAAGCCAAGCGCGGTCTCTGACAGCTCGAACAGCGGCGACATCCGCGCCACCATGAAGATGCCGGCCGTGACCATGGTCGCCGCGTGGATCAGCGCCGAGATAGGCGTCGGGCCCTCCATCGAGTCGGGCAGCCAGACATGCAGCGGCACCTGCGCGGACTTGCCCATCGCGCCGATGAACAGGCAGATGCAGATGAAGGTCGGGGCTGCCCAGGCATAACCCGTGAACAGTTCGATGGTCTTGCCTTCCAGCGTGCCGGACTGCGCGAAAGCAGTGGCGTAATCCAGCGTGCCGAGGAAATACAGCACC
>JANXQL010000066.1 GCA_025356815.1 Pseudomonadota bacterium | reverse complement strand
GCCGTCCCGGGTGCTGATCGCGTGCAGGTAGCCGTCGTTTTCGGTGGCGTAGATCACCCCGTCGGTGCCGTCCGGTGCGCCGGTCGTGCCGCCGTAGATGACCGCCGCCGGCTGCGCGTGCAGCGGGTCGCCCATCGCGTGGCGCGTCTCGTTGACGATGGTGTTGCCGTTCTCGTCCTTGACGTCCTCGCCGCGCAGGTAGTTGATCACCGCGTCGTGCGTCGCGGCCGTGACGAGGCCGAGCGCGGCCAGCGTCAGGTTCGGATTGGTCAGGCTGATCGCGTAGTTGTCGTTGCCGGACAGCGTGACCGGCGCGCCGGGGTTGCCGCCGACGAAGGTGTACAGGTTGCGGTGCGGCGTCACGCTCGGATCCCACGCCGGGATCTGGTTGGCCGCGCCGCCGGCGGGGATCGTCGCGCCATCGGGCGCGGTGGACCAGAAGCTCTGCGCGCTGGACTTGAAGAAGCCGGTGGCCGGGTCGACCGCGGGCAGTCCGTTGGCGTCGGTGATCACGCCGTTCGACATCAGGTAGCGCTTGACGTTGCCGGGCCAGTGGAAGTTCGGGCTGGGCTGGAATACCGACACGTACAGGTCGTTGAGCGTCTGGGTGCGGTTGAACGCGTTGACCGCGACGGTCGGCGCCGTGAACGTGGTCGACACCTGCAGGATGTTGCTGACGATGGTGGTCAGCGCCTGCTGCAGCGACGACAAGTCGCCGGCCGTGTAGGCCTGGCCGCCGCCGCGAGCCGCCGCCGCCTGCAGGTAGCTGAAGCCGGTCGCCACGTCGTCGCCGAAGCCGATGAAGTAGCTCTGCACGTTCTGCTGGCCGGCGAGGCTTGAGTTCAGGTCCGAATTGAACATGTACTGCGACAGCGCGCCCAGGCACTGGCCGTCGGTGCCGTAGGTCGTGTCGCACGCGCCGCCGAGCGTCGCCTCGTTCGGCAGCGCCTTGATCAGCGGCGTCGCCTGGCCGTCGGCCGTCGGCAAGCCGTCGGTCAGGAACACGACGAAGTTCTTCTGGCAGGAGTACTGCATCGGCGTCTGGTAGTTGGCGCCGGAGATCAGTCCGCCGACGCGCGAGGAGGCGATCGACTTGGTCGCCGTGGTCGAGCCGACGTTGCCGTACAGCACGGCGCCGCCAGCAAAGTAGCGGTAGGCCTCGAACATCGTCTCCGACAGCGGCGTGTAGCCGGCGGCGTTGTAGCCGTTGAGCGTCGTCACCAGCTGCGAGCGGTTGGTCGCGATAGGCGAGATCGGGTAGACGACGCGACCGCCCTGGGTGTCGGTGTCGTTGCCGCCGCCGCCGCCGACGGTCTCGTTGTAGCGCATCAGGCCGATGTTGACGTTGTTCATCGAGTTGATGAGTGTGGTGGCCGCGGCCTGCACGATCGACAGGCGCGTGCCGAGCACGGTGAGTGGCGAGAAGTTGTAGTAGTTGAGGTAGTTGCCGCTGTACAGCGTGTAGTTCGGCGCGGGTACCGTGTTCTTTGCCCACCAGCTGTTCGCTGCCGTGGTGGTGGTCTCGTTGTTGCTCGTGCCGCTGTAGTTGTTCGGGTACGGCGAGATGAGGTTGACGTAATCGTCCTGGCAGTAGACGTCCGTGTAGCCTGACGCGACGCCCTGTTTGTTGGTCGGGTTCCTCAGGCTGGTCGCGTAGCTGTAGGTGCCACCGGCGGTCTTCTTCCACTGGATCAGCGTGTCGCCGTCGAAGACGCCGCCCGCGGAACCTGCCGCAGTCGACATGATCGTGGCCGCGCTGGAGCACTTGAGGTAGCTCAGCGGGAAGGTGTTGGTGCTCGAGGTGCAGTCGGGGATTGTGCCGCCGGAGGGGACGAAATAAATCAGGCTGGCGTCGCAGGTCGTGTTGCCGTTGCCATTATTGCCGCCCGAGTAGGTGATCGTCGGGTCGTAGTTCGCCCGCGTGGTCACCTGTGTCGACATGCTCCCCGAGGTGTCCAGGATGAACATGATGTTCGGGCCGATCGTCCCGCCGGAGGCGGACGAGAAGATCTCGGAGTCGTCGGCGCGGGCGGTGCCCGCCAGGGCGACGAATAGCAGGCTGCACAGCAGTGCCAGCAGCGGGGTCTTGGAAGTCGTCATGGACGCGTCCTCGGGCAGGTTCAGCGGTTTTTCGGGCGCGACGGCGCCTGCACGTCGGCGACGACGCGCAGTGCTACGGTGTTCTTCAGGTCGGCGAACACGGTCATCGCGACCGGGTGGCCGGGCAGCAGCAGTGCCTTCAGGTCCGCAAGGCTCAGCTGCTGGTTGGTGGCGAAGTAGCGTGTCTTCGCGTTGACGGTGAGTCGCTGCGCCTTGCAGTTGGCGCACTGGTTGACCGTGATCGTGCCGTTCTCCGAGGTCGGCATCAGCACGACTGCCGAGCCCGTCTCGATCGCGTGCTCGATTCCGACCAGCCGGTCGTGGGTGATTTCGCGCATCGGCGCGATCTCGGCGCCCGCCGCGAGGGCGCCCAGCGCGAGCAGCGCGGCGAAGAAGAGGCGGGTCGTGATGGGCATGGCGATACTCCAGGAAGCTGTCACAGGCCGCCGGCGCCGGTGACGACGAGGGAACTCGGTGCGAGCACGGCGACGCCCTGGTTGTGGGTGGTGGCGGCATTGCGCACCGAACTGCCGGTGCTCTGCACCTCGAAATGGAAGGTCGAGAACGCGTTCCAGCTGCTGCCGAAGATCGCGCCCTGCGGTGCGCCGCCGAGCTGGGTCGCAATCGTGACCGCGTAGGTGTCGGTGGCGGCGTTGGGCACGCTGCCGGCGAGCGTGACGGTCGTGTTGTCCGGGTCGAACGTGCCCAGGCTCACCGCGCGCTCGATGCCGGCCTCGGAGGCGATGAACGCCTTCTGCCGGTACTGCTCGTTGCCGGCCATGATGAAGCCGAGCCCCGCCGAGCGCATGCCGGCGACCGCGAGCAGCATCAGGATCGTCAGCAGGATCAGTGCGACGGGCAGCGCGGCGCCGAGCTGGCGGCTGCGGGACGAACGCGTGGGCAGGTGTGTGCGGTTCATCGTGGACTCTTCAGGTGCCCAGCGCGTTGCGGACCATGATCGTCCGCGACAGCAGCAGGCGGCGGTAATTGTCGTTCGGCTGGAAGGCCTTGCCGGCGGTGGCGGTGCCGGTCAGCGAACTGACGGTGCCGGTCACGGTCGAGCGGTTGCCGTACTGGTAGATGCGCGAGTCGGTGAAGCCGGGCTCCGGCACGTCCGCGCGCAGCAGCACCCAGATGCGCACGGCGACGATCTGCGCCGTCGCCGGCAGGTTCGCCGCGGTGAGCGGGTTGATGTACTGCGTCGCGATGCCGGCGGTGCCGGTGGGGTCGACGCCGAACTGCACCTGCAGGTCCTCGACCCCGGGGAGGATCTCCTCGTCCTGGAACGTCGGCGTCGTGCCGACCGTGTTCAGCGACTTGCGCCACAGGGTCGGCATGCCGGTCAGGGTCGAGGCGTCCTGGTCGACGTAGTAGGCGTGCACGATCAGGTCGCGCACTAAGCCGACCGGCGCCGCGGTACAGCCGCTTGCGACCGGGACCAGCAGCGTGGCCAGGCGCGTCGAGCACACCCGCAGCGGGCCTGCGGTCCCTGCCGCGACTGCCGTCGCGACAACCGAGGCGCGCCGCACGGTGAGCGTGTCGGCGGAGGGCATGGGCCTTGAGTTGTAGGCCGCGCAGCCGAGCGTGTAGCTGTCGTTGGAGCCTTCGAGGGTCGTGTTGAGGTCGACGCTGTAGTTGTTGCCGCAGGCCGTGGCGGCGGCGCCGGCCAGTGCCGTGGCCGCAGCCCCGGTCTGCGCGACCGCGTTGCCGATCCCGAGCGACCCCTTGGTCAGGCCCCAGTAGCTGGCCATGCGCACGTCCGGTTCGAGCACCGAGAACACGTAGCGGCCGTTCTCCTCGAGGCGGCTGGAGGCCTCGTGGATGTTGTAGGTCTTGGAGCTGTCCGAGAAGATCGTCAGCGCGCCTGCGATCAGGAACGTGCCGATTGCGACCGAGATCAGCACCTCGACCAGGCCGACGCCGTGGCTGTGTCGGCGGCGGGAGGGCTGGCGGGTGGGGAAGTGGAGTGCGCTCATATCTGCACGTTGATGGCGTAGGTGAGCATCTGTGCGGTGCCCGCTTCCTGCCAGTTGATCGTGATCGTGTAGGTGGCCGCCAGGTTGGCCGACACGGGCGCGACGTAGGCGACGGTGCCGTTGGCGACGCCGCCGGGCCAGGTGCTCGCCACCTGCGCGTTCCACAGGAAGAGGTCGTTGGCGGCCATCTGTGCCGGCGTGCAGGTGATCGCGCCGATCGCAAGGCCGGCGCAGTAGCCGTTCGCGGCGGCGGCGACGTAGGCGGCCCCTGCGGTACGGTTGGCGCGGATCTTGTCGGCGAGGTCGCCGGCGAGGTTCACGGCCATCATCCGCGACGAGGCGCTGGCATTGCCTTGCAGCGTGACGACGAACAGCTTGGCGGCGCCGAGCAGGCCGATCGACAGCACTACCAGCGCGACCAGCATCTCGATCAGCGTAAAGCCGGCAGCAGTGCGATGGCGGGTACTCACGGGCAGGCCACTCCATTGAGGGCCGCGCGCACGTCCGTCACGGTGTTCGCGACGCGGGCCCGACCGGTGGGTGAGATCACGACCGCGCGCGCCGTCGACGAGGCGCCGAGCGCGACCACGCCGCGCGCGTCGCAGAAGACGGCGTTGGTCATGCGATTGACGAGCGCGGTGGGCGCGGCGAAGCCGGTGGCGTTGAAGGCGATCACCGACTGGCCGGCGGTCTTGACCGTCAGCGTCGAGTCGAGTGCGTCATGGCGCTCGATGATCGGCTCGTTCGCATCCCACTGCCAGTTGGCATTGGTGTCCTGGAACACGATCCAGGCGGCGCCGTTGCCGTAGGAGCAGGCCGGCGAGGCGGCGGTCGTGTCGGCGACCCAGCACACCACAGTCTGGGCCTGGCGCTTGACCGCTTCGGTGCGAGCGTTCTGCAGCGAGGCGAGCAGGTCGTTGCTGACCGAGGACAGGCGGCTGTTGCGGACCATCGACAGCAGCGACGGGACCGCGAATGAGCCGACGATGGTGACGATCGCCACCGTCGTCAGCATCTCCATCAGCGTGAAGCCCCGCGACGCACGTGGGCGGCGGCGGGCGGAGCGGATCGGAGGGGCGAGGTCCATGCGTGTCCTTGGTGGGCTGCGCGATCGGGTCGGCTGATCGCGAACTTCCCCACCGAAGATACCCGTCGATCCTGACAGTGGACTTGCAGCGGCCCACCGCAGCGCAGGACTGCGACGAAGGTCACAGTCGGCGGGCCCCGGGACGCCGCGGGCGGCCCGGGGCGGGGGGCTCAGACGGCGAGCGAGGACAGCGCGAGCACGATGCCGATCACGGCCGACAGCCCGCCTGCGAGCGGGAACATCTTCTGCCGGCCGAGGAAATACAGCGACGACAGCACGAGGCCGAGTTCGAGGAAGCCCTCGCCCAGGTCGAAGCGCAGGGCGAGCTTCTCGGCGTGCTCGGTCTTCTCCTGCTTCTGCTCGGCGTCCTTCCTGATGCCCTCGGCATCGCTGTCGTACTTGGCGCGGGCGCCCTCGAGCTTGCTGACCACGGGGCCGGTCCGGGCCGGGTCCGTGCCCAGCACCGCGATCAGCTGCAGCGCGGTGTCGTCGGTGTGCGCGCGGATCTTCTTGGCCTGGTAGAACGCCCAGCCGTCGTTCGCCTCGGTGCGGTGGATGACCGCGGCGGTGTGCTCGCGGTGGGCGAGGATCGTGGTGCCGGCCAGCAGGATGCCGATCACGCCGACCATCAGACCCACGCCCTTGGCGGTCGGGTCGGCGTCGTGCCCGTGCTCGTGGTGGATCTCGATTTCTGCCATGGGGCGGACTCCTGGGGGGAAGGGTGCGCAATCTTACGGCGGAATGTGACCGCCCGGGGATGGTCGCAGGCGTGCAGGCCCCCCGGCAGCGGATTGGCTTGGGTTCCGGGGGGTCCGGCAGCTATACTGACGGGCTTGGAAAGAGCGGCGCCACGGGGCGCCGTCCGTCATTTAAAACCCACGCGAATGTGGCGGAATTGGTAGACGCGCTGGATTTAGGTTCCAGTGGGGCAACCCGTGAGGGTTCGAGTCCCTCCTTTCGCACCAGAGGACTTTGAGGATGAGGGTTACCCTACAGTCGACCGGGGCGCTCGAGCGCCGCCTGGAGGTTTCCGTGCCGTCGGGCGACGTCGAGAGCGCGTTTTCCACGCGCCTGAAGGCGTTCAGCCGGACGGCCCGGCTCAAGGGCTTTCGGCCCGGCAAGGCACCGCTGAAGGTCGTCGAGCGGCAGTTCGGGGCCCAGATCCGCGAGGAAGTGGTCTCCGAGATCGTGCGCTCGAGCCTCGGCAACGCGCTCGACGAGCACAAGCTCGCCCCGGTGGGCGGCCCGCGCATCGAGCCGCTGGCGCTCGCCGCCGGCCAGGACCTCAGCTACGCCGCGGTGTTCGAGGTGTACCCGGAGATCCAGCTCAAGGGCCTGGACGGCATCGAGGTGGCCCGACCGACCGCCGAGGTGGGCCCGGCCGAAGTCGACACGATGATCGAGACCCTGCGCAAGCAGCGGCCGGTCTACTCGGCCGCGACCCGTCCGGCCGCCGACGGCGACCGCCTGAGCATCGATTTCGAGGGTCGCGTCGACGGCGTGCCGTTCGACGGCGGCAAGGGCGAGGGCGTGACGCTGGTGATCGGCGCCGGCCGCATGCTCAAGGACTTCGAGGCCGGCCTCATCGGCGCCTCGCAGGGCGAGACGCGTGTGTTCCCGGTGGCGTTCCCGGCTGACTACGGCAATGCCGGGCTCGCCGGCAAGACGGCCGAGTTCACCGCGATGATCAAGAACCACGAGCAGAGCGAGCTGCCGCCGCTGGACGACGCGTTCTGCGCGGCGTTTGGTGTGTCCGAGGGCGGCATCGAGCAGCTGCGCAAGGAAGTTGAGGAGAACATGCGCCGCGAGCTTGGCGACAACGTCAAGAACCGCGTCAAGACGCAGCTGCTGGACAAGCTGTGGGCCGCAAACCCGATCGACCTGCCGCGCGCGGCGGTTGACGAGCAGGTGCGGGCGCTGCAGGTCGACTGGCTGCGCCGCATGGGTGCGCGTCCGGAGGACCTGAAGCAGTCCCCGCCGCGCGAGCCGTTCGAGCAGGGCGCCCGGCGCCGCGTCGCGGTAGGGCTGCTGATCGGCGAGATCATCCGCCGCGAGGCCATCCGCGTGGACGAGGCCGCGCTCGAGGCGCGGATCGAGTCGGCCGCGATCGGCTACGCCGATCCGGACGAGGCGATGCGCCAGATCCGCTCGAGCGACCAGTTCCGCCAGCAGCTGGAAGGCGCGGTCCTCGAGGACCAGGCCATCGACTGGCTGCTTGGCAAGGTGAAGGTCGTCGACGAGGCATCCTCGTTCAAGGATCTGATGAATTTCGGCGCCTAAAGAGCGCAGAACGGAGGCTGACGATGACGGATACCGCCATGAACCTCGTCCCGATGGTCGTCGAACAGACGGCTCGCGGCGAACGCGCTTACGACATCTACTCGCGCCTGCTCAAGGAGCGGGTGATCTTCATCGTGGGTCCGATCGAGGACCACATGGCGAACCTGATCGTCGCGCAGCTGCTGTTCCTGGAGTCGGAGAACGCGGACAAGGACATCGCGCTGTACATCAACTCGCCGGGCGGCATCGTGACCGCCGGCATGGCGATCTACGACACGATGCAGTTCATCAAGCCCGACGTGACGACGATCTGCGTCGGCCAGGCGGCCAGCATGGGCGCCGTGCTGCTGGCGGCGGGGGCGAAGGGCAAGCGCTACTGCCTGCCGCACTCGCGGGTCATGATCCACCAGCCGCTCGGCGGCTTTCAGGGTCAGGCGACCGACATCGAGATCCACACGCGCGAGATCCTCGACATGCGCAGCCGCCTCAACTCGATCCTGGCGCACCACACCGGCCAGACGATCGACAAGATCCGGGTCGACACCGACCGCGACAACTTCATGAGCGCCGAGCAGGCGACGGCTTACGGAATTGTGGACCACGTCCTTGAGAAGCGCGGGGAACTGCCGAAACAGGCGCCGGCGGAGTCCCCCAAAACCTGAGTTTCCTCAGCCTCTTGCGCGCGGCCGGCGAAGTCCTTAAATCGGGACCCGGTCTTTTGCAGCCCCGGGTCGCGCGTGCTATATACCCCCTATCGAGGGGCATTCCGCATCGGTGGGACCCCGCCTGCGACCGAGGATCCGAATGAGCGACGACTCCCGGGGCAAGCACGACGACGGCAAGCTGTTGTACTGCTCCTTCTGCGGCAAGAGTCAGCACGAGGTCCGGAAACTGATCGCCGGCCCCTCGGTGTTCGTCTGCGACGAATGCGTCGAGCTCTGCAACGACATCATCCGCGAGGAACTCGAGGAGAAGGCGGAACGCACCCGCGAGAAGCTGCCGAAGCCGCACGAGATCAAGAAGGTCCTCGACGAGTACGTGATCGGCCAGGAGCGCGCCA
>JANXQL010000047.1 GCA_025356815.1 Pseudomonadota bacterium | reverse complement strand
GATCGCGTTGACGACTTCGAGGTTGCAGAGCGAGACGTTGCCGCGCTGTACCGGCAGGAACGCCTCGATCCGACTGAACTGCTCTGCGCTGATTTCCATGCCGCATAGCATATCACATAGTGTTAACAGGCCCTAGTCGGCGCGCGCGCTGTCGGTCGCAAGCCCGCCACGGGCGCGCGCGCGGGCGGCCCTGAGCGCGTGGCTGCCAAGCACGATCCCTCCGCCTGCGAGCACGAACAGCACGAACGACAGCCACTCGGGCGCGTGGTGGTGTTCCAGAGCAAGTCCCGCCAGCCCGCCGACCAGCGCGGTGAGCACGAGCGCGACGCAGGTCGCGCGCGCCGACAGTCCCGCCGCCATCAGCGTGTGGTGCAGGTGCTGATTATCGGGCTGCATCGGCGAGCGGCCGCGCGCGAGCCTGCGCAGCACGCTCCAGACGAGGTCGGTCGAGGGCACGAGCACGAGCCAGGCCATCGTGATGGGCGTCGCGAGCGCGGCCTTGCCCTGGCTTGCGCTGATCATCACGGTCGCGAGCGAGAAGCCGAGCAGCGTGCTGCCCGCATCGCCCATGAACGAGCGAAAGCGCCGGTTGAGTCCGAACGGGGCGTTGAACAGCAGGAAGGCGGACAGTCCGCCGATCAGCGCGAGCACGACCTGCGTGAAGGCCGGGCACAGCGGCGCCGGCAGCGCGCCGAGCAGGAGCATCAACGCCACCAGCGCGACGCCGCCTGCGAGCCCGTCGAGGCCGTCGAGCATGTTGAAGGCGTTGACGCCGGCGACCACCACGACCACGGTCGCGGCCGGCGCGACGGCCGAGAAGTCGCTGGCGCCGGTACCGAACAGGTCGCCCAGCGTGGTGACCCGCACGCCCGCGGTTGCGACCGAGTACATCCACAGTGCGGCGCTGCTCTGGGCGAGCAGCCGCAGCCGCAGCGAGAGCGTGAACGCGTCGTCGAGCGCGCCGACGACGACCAGGATCGCGGCGGCGACCAGGAACACGCGCGCGTCGAACGCCCCGCCCGGGGTCGCGATCACCGCAGCCAGGAGGCCGCACAGCATCGCAAGCCCACCCACCACCGGGATCGCGCCGCTGTGGCGCTTGTGGCCCTCAAGGCCACTCGGGCGATCGAGCAGGCCGATGTGCCCGGCCGCCGGACGCAGCAGCAGCATCGCCACGGCGGTGGCGACCGCGCTGAGCAGGGCCGGTGCTGGGATCCAGTGACTCATGCTTACCGGTGCGTGCTCCTGCGACACCCGCCGGTTCAACGACCGACGGCCCCCTCCTGGGTCGAGTCCCTACCACGGTGCCGAAGACCGCATCAGACGCCGACCGTCGCCTGCCTGAACATTGCCGAATGTACGGACGCGGACTGGGGTCAAACAGGGGGCGGGATCATCTTGCGCCCCGGGCGCGGTCGGGCGCGCCCGCGAGCTGCCCGCGTCAGTGCGCCGGCACGC
This sequence comes from Pseudomonadota bacterium, assembly GCA_025356815.1. GTDB lineage: Bacteria > Pseudomonadota > Gammaproteobacteria > Steroidobacterales > Steroidobacteraceae > CAIKZZ01. The sequence goes on along the minus strand of JANXQL010000047.1, from coordinate 38,762 downwards.
TGCCCTTGCCCTTGCCCTTGCCCTTGGGGCTGCGGGCGCGGGCCGTCGGGGCGTCCCCCGTCGCCGGCGCGCCGTCGGCATCGCGCTGCGTCGCGCCGTCGGGGAGCGGGCTGCGCTCGAGCGCGTACTCGAGCACCTCGTCGATCCACTTCACCGGGCGGATCGTCAGCTTGTCCTTGATGTTGTCGGGGATCTCGGCGAGGTCCTTCTCGTTCTCCGACGGGATCAGCACGGTGGTGATGCCGCCGCGATGGGCCGCCAGCAGCTTCTCCTTCAGCCCGCCGATCGGCAGCACCTCGCCGCGCAGCGTGATCTCGCCGGTCATCGCGACGTCGGCGCGCACCGGGATCTTGGTCAGCGTCGAGACCAGCGCCGTCGCCATGCCGATGCCGGCGCTGGGGCCGTCCTTGGGCGTCGCGCCCTCCGGCACGTGCACGTGCACGTCGTTTTTCTGGTAGAAGTCGGGCTCGAGGCCCAGCAGCGCCTGGCGGCTGCGCACGACCGTCATCGCCGCCTGGATCGACTCCTGCATCACCTCGCCGAGGTGACCGGTGTACTGCAGCTTGCCCTTGCCCGGCACCACCGCCGACTCGATGGTCAACAGCTCGCCGCCCACCTCGGTCCAGGCCAGCCCGGTCACCTGGCCGATGCGGTTCAACTCCTCGGCGCGGCCGTAGCGGAAGCGCTGCACGCCCAGATACTTGTCGAGGTTGACCTCCGAGACGTCGACCGGCGCGTCCTCGGGCTTGAGCAGCAGCTGCTTGACCGCCTTGCGGCAGATCTTCGACACCTCGCGCTCGAGCGCGCGCACGCCCGCCTCGCGGGTGTAGTGGCGGATGATGCCGGTCAGCGCGCTGTCCTTAAGGGTGAGCTCGCCGGCGCGCAGGCCATTGGCTCTGGCCTGCTTCGGCACCAGGTAGCGCCGGCCGATGTTGAGCTTCTCGTCCTCGGTGTAGCCGGCGAGCCGGATCACTTCCATGCGGTCCAAGAGCGGCGCCGGGATGTTGAGCGTGTTCGCCGTGCAGACGAACATCACCTCGGACAGGTCGAAGTCGACCTCGAGGTAGTGGTCCGAGAACGAGGCGTTCTGCTCGGGATCGAGCACTTCCAAGAGCGCCGACGACGGGTCGCCGCGGAAGTCCATCGACATCTTGTCGACCTCGTCGAGCAGGAACAGCGGGTTCCTGACGCCGGTGCGGACCATGTTCTGGATGATCTTGCCGGGCATCGAGCCGATGTAGGTGCGGCGATGGCCGCGGATCTCGGCCTCGTCGCGCACGCCGCCGAGGCTCATGCGCACGAACTTGCGGTTGGTGGCCTTCGCGATCGACTGGCCGAGCGAGGTCTTGCCGACGCCCGGCGGGCCTACCAGGCACAGAATCGGGCCTTTCAGCGTCTGCACGCGCTGCTGCACGGCGAGGAACTCGACGATGCGCTCCTTGACCTTCTCGAGCCCGAAGTGGTCCTCGTCAAGCACGGTCTGCGCGGCGGTGATGTCGGTGCGCACCTTGGAGCGCTTCTTCCACGGCGCCTTCACCAGCCAGTCGATGTAGTTGCGCACGACCGTCGCCTCGGCGGACATCGGCGACATCAGCTTGAGCTTGTTGAGCTCCGCGGTCGCCTTGTCGCGCACGTCCTTGGGCATGCCGGCCTTCTTGATGCGCTTCTCGATCTCGCCGAGCTCGTTGGGCGCGTCCTCAAGGTCCCCCAGCTCGCGCTGGATCGCCTTCATCTGCTCGTTGAGGTAGTACTCGCGCTGGCTCTTCTCCATCTGCTGCTTGACGCGGCCGCGGATGCGCTTCTCGATCTGCAGCACCTCCATCTCGCCCTCGATCTGGGCGAGGACGTGCTCGAGACGCTTGCGGATGTCCGCGATCTCGAGGACCTTCTGCTTCTCGACCAGCTTGAGCGACATGTGCGCGGCGACGGTGTCCGCCAGGCGGCCGGCCTGCTCGATGCCGGCGAGCGAGGTCAGCACCTCCGGCGGCACCTTCTTGTTCATCTTCACGTACTGCTCGAACTGGCTGACCACCGAGCGGGTCAGCACGTCGATCTCGCGCTCGTCATTGATGTCGATGTCCGGCATCGGCTCGAGCTTGGCGGCGAAGGACTCGGTGGCGACGAGGCTGGTGACGCGCGCGCGCGAGACGCCTTCGACGAGCACCTTGACCGTGCCGTCCGGCAGCTTCAGCAGCTGCAGGATCGTCGCGACCGTGCCGACCCGGTACAGGTCGTCGGCCTTCGGGTCGTCGACGTCGGCGGCCTTCTGCGCGACCAGCAGGATCTGCTTGTCGCCCTTCATCGCCTGGTCGAGCGCGAGGATGCTCTTCTCGCGACCGACGAACAGCGGGATCACCATGTGCGGGTAGACGACGACGTCGCGCAGCGGCAGCACCGGCACGGTATCGGGGACGTCGGCGGCCACGATCGGCGCGCTGTCGGGGCTGTCTGTGGTCACGGGTGTTCCTTGGGCGGACGGGACGGTCGCGCGACTCGCCGTGAGCCGCTGCGACAGGAAGTCCAAGGATAGCTTAGTGGAGGCGCCCTGCCCGCGGATCAAGGTCGCATTTGAGCGACGGCGCCGGGTGTTATGCCCCCCCGGCGGGCGCCGCGGGCCCGGCGGGCGTCAGATCCGGAAGTCGTCGGCCTGCCGGCCGGAGGCGAGCAGCGCCTTGAGCCAGGTCGGGGTCTTGCCGCGGCCGCTCCAGGTCTCGCCGGCCGGGCCCCGGAACTTGATCCGCGCCGGCCCGCGACTGCCGGTCTTGGCACCTGCCTTCGCACCGGCCTTGCCGCGTCTGGCGGTGGCGGTCCGCGCCGCGGGACGAGCGCCGGCCCTGGGCCGACCCTTGCCCTGCCCCTTGCCCTTGCCCGGGCCGGCCGGGACCTTCTTCATCGCGCCCTTGAGCTGTGCGAGCGTGATCCCGAAGGCGGCCATCTGCGCGACGATGTCGGCGACCGTGCGGTCGAATTCGCGGCTGCGCAGCTCCGCGGCCTGCTGCTGCAGCGTCTGGATCTCGTTCTGCAGCTCAACCAGCGATTTCATCGGCTCGTCCTCGGCGCAGCGAAAAATGCTGCCGGGATATTAATACAGAATGATTATAAGAGCCGATTATTTTCAATAATCAGTCGATTTTAGATCCCGCGGCGGCGCGCGCCCCGCACGTCCCGGGTCGTTGACCGCGACGTCGCCCGGCCCGGCTCGATTCCCGGCGCGGGCGATCGCCCCGACCCGAAGCCGTCGATCGCCCTGCTCGAGCGCCGCGAGCACGTCAGTCGAGCCCGGTGGCCTGCAGCGCCGCCCGCAGCCATGCGTGCGCGCCGAGCTCACCCGGGACGACCTGCAGCACGGGCACCAGCGCCTCGGCCTGCACCTTGCCGAGCTCGACACCCCACTGGTCGAACGGGTTGATGCCCCACAGCAGGCTCTCGACGTAGACGCGGTGCTCGTACAGGGCGATCAGCTTGCCCAGCGTCGACGGGTCGAGCCGTTCGAAGGCGATGATCGTCGACGGCCGGCCGCCCGGGTGGACCCGGTGCGGCGCGAGCGCCGCGCCCGCCGCGCCCGCGGCCTGGACCCTGGGATCTGCGAGCACGTCCTCAAGCGTACGGCCGCGCGCCAGCGCGTTCGCCTGCGCCAGCGCGTTCGAGGCGGTGAGGATCGCGTCGGCGAGCTTGCCGGTCGGCGACTCGTACGGCAGCAGGAAGTCCGCCGCGATGCGATGCGTGCCCTGGTGCAGAAGCTCGAAGAACGAGTGCTGGCCGTTCGAGCCGGGCTCGCCCCAGATCACGGTGCCGGTGGGTCCTTCGACCGGACTGCCGTCGCGGCGCACGCTCTTGCCGTTGGATTCCATCGTCAGCTGCTGCAGGTAGGCCGGCAGCCGGTGCAGGCGCTGCGCGTACGGCAGCACGACGTGCGAGTGGCAGCCCAGGAAGTTGCCGTTCCAGACCGACAGCAGGCCCAGCACCAGCGGCAGGTTCGCCTCGCCGTCGGTGGCTGCGAAGTGCGTGTCGATGGCGTTCGCGCCCTCGAGCATCGCCTCGAAGTGCCGGGTGCCGATCGCAAGCTCGATCGCAAGGCCCACCGCCGACCACAGCGAGTAGCGCCCGCCGACCCAGTCCCACATCGTGAAGCGCGCATCGGCGGCGACGCCGAACGCATCCATCGCCGCATGGTTGGTCGAGATCGCGGCGAAGTGCCGGGCGAGGTTCGCCTCGCCGACGCCGGCCGCGATCCAGGCGCGCATCCGCCGGGCGTTGGTGAGCGTCTCCTGGGTCGTGAACGTCTTCGAGCAGATCAGCACCAGCGTCGTCGCCGGGTTCAGCCGCGCGATCAGATCGACCGCCTCGGTGCCGTCGATGTTGGAGACGAAGTGCAGCGAAGGACCGCCGCGCGCGTAGGCCTTCAGCGCCTCGGTCGCCATCACAGGACCTAAGTCCGAGCCACCGATGCCGACGTTGACGACGTCGGTGAACCGCTCGCCGCCGGCGCCGCGCCGGACGCCGCCGCGGATCCCCGCCACGAACGCGGCGAGCTTCGCGCGCTCGGCCCGCACCGCCTCGCGCACGTCCACGCCGCCGACCTGCAGCGGCGCGCCGCCGCGCGCGCGCAGCGCGACGTGCAGCGCCGGGCGGTGCTCGGTGTGGTTGATGACCTCGCCGTCGAACATCCGCCGGGCGGCGGCCGGGATCGCGGCGGCGGCACCGAGCTCGAGCAGCGCGCGCCAGGCGGGCTCGTCGATCAGCTGGCGCGAGCAGTCGACGATCAGGCCCTCCGCCTCGAGGGTGTAGCGCGACTGGCGGCCCTGGCCCTGTGCGTACAGCTCGCCCGGGCGCAGCGCCTGCAGGCGCTGCGCGTGCGCGGCCAGCCGCGCCAGCAGTTCGTTCGATCCGACGGGCAGCGAATGGCTCATGGGGGCTCCGGTGGCAGGTCGGGACACGGACGTCTTCAGCGATCCGGCCCATCGGCCGCCGGCGGCGGCGGGGGACGGAACAGGCACTTGCCCTTGGCCTGCTTGCCGATGCGATCGAGCATCGCCTCGTGCAGCACGAGTTCCTCGGTCGAGGCCCGCACGATCGGGATCTCGATGGCGACCTTGGCGCGCCGGGCGCTGCGGCGCCTGGCATCGCCGGCCTTGCCGCCGCCCTCGGCCAGCAGTGTCAGCGCCGCCTGGCCGCCGGTCATCGCGAGGTACACGTCGGCGAGGATGCGCGAGTCGAGCAGCGCACCGTGCAGGTCGCGGTTGGAGTTGTCGACGCCGTAGCGCTTGCACAGCGCGTCGAGGCTGTTGCGCTGACCGGGGTGCAGCTGGCGCGCGAGCACCAGCGTGTCGAGCACCGTGCACAGGTCGGTCACCAGATGCTGCGGCGGCGGCAGCCGGCCGAACTCGTGGTCGAGGAAGCCGACGTCGAACGGCGCGTTGTGGATGATCAGCTCCGCGCCGCGGATGAACGTGACGAACTCGGCGACGATCTCGGCGAATTTCGGCTGGTCCTGCAGGAACTGGGCCGACAGGCCGTGCACGGCCTGGGCGCCGGCATCGATGGCGCGCTCGGGGTTCAGGTATTTCTGGAACGTGCGCCCGGTCGGGCGGCGGTTGACGAACTCGACCGCGCCGATCTCGATGATGCGGTGACCCTGCGCAGGCTCGAGGCCCGTGGTCTCTGTGTCGAGGATGATCTGGCGCATCGGCGGGCGGCCTCGTGGGAGCGGCGGGATTCTAGCCTACCTGCGCAGCCGCTGCGCTGCAGCGCACGATCCGCCCGGGCGCTGCAGGAAAATCCCCCGCCCGGCTTCGGGTAGGATCGGCAGAGTCACCGGAGAACCGCGCCATGTCGATCCGCCTGCTCGCCCTCAGCCTCGCCGCGCTCATCGCCCTCACCGGCCCCGCCGCGGCGGCCGAACCCGACGCCAGCGCGCCGGAGGCCGCGTTGCACTTTCGCTTCGCCGGTCCGCACATCGGCAACCGCATCGCCGCGATCGCAGGCGTGGCCGGCGATCCGTCCACCTACTACGCCGGTGCCGCCTCCGGCGGCATCTGGAAGTCCAGCGACGGCGGCAACCGCTGGGCGCCGGTGTTCGACGATCAGCCGGTCGCCGCGATCGGTGCGCTCGCGGTCGCGCCGAGCGATCCGAACACGGTCTGGGCCGGCACCGGCGAGGCCTGGGTGATCCGCGACAACGACGTGATGGGCAACGGCATCTACAAGTCCACCGACGCCGGCAAGAGCTGGTCGCTGATGGGCCTGCCGGACTCCGGCCGCATCGGCCGCATCGTGATCCACCCGCAGAACCCGGACATCGTCTACGCCTGCGTGCTCGGCCGCACGACCGGTCCGCAGGCCGAACGCGGCGTCTACCGCACGACCGACGGCGGCCGCCACTGGGAGCGGTCGCTGTTCGCGGGCGAGAACGTCGGCTGCTCCGGACTTGCGATGGATCCGAAGAACCCCCGCACGCTGATCGCCGGCCTGTGGCAGGTCGAACTGCACACCTGGGGCGAGTTCAGCGGCGGCCCCGGCAGCGGCGTGTGGATCTCGCATGACGGTGGCGGCACGTGGAAGCGCATCGAGCAGCACGGCCTGCCCGCCTCGCCGCTGGGCAAGATCGACGTCGCGATCGCGCCGACCAATGGCCAGCGCCTGTACGCGCTGATCCAGACCAAGGACCAGGGCTCGGTGTGGAGATCCGACGACGGCGGCAGCGAGTGGAAGGGGGTCAACCACCAGCGCGCGCTGATCGGCCGGGCGGGCTACTACATCCGCCTGGCCGTCTCCCCGGCGAGCGACAACGAGGTCTACGTCGCCAACTCCTCGTTCCACCAGTCGCTGGACGGCGCCGAGACCTTCCACGAGGTGCGCTGGGGCGGCGACACGCACGACATCTGGATCGACCCGAGCAACGCCGACCGCTTCGTGATCACCGACGACGCGGGCCTGATCATCACCACCGTGCACGGCCGCGGCTTCCACCGCGTGCAGCTGCCGATCGGCCAGACCTACCACGTCGCCGTCGACCGGCAGGTGCCGTATTTCTTCTATTCGAACATGCAGGACGACGGCAACTTCCGCGGGCCGAGCGTCAACACCGAGGGGGGCGAGACCGGCTGGGACCACCACATGGGCGGCTGCGAGTCGGGCTTCACGCTGCCGGACCTGACCGATCCTGCGATCGTCTGGGCGACCTGCTACGGCAACAAGCTGACCCGCTGGGACGCGCACTCGCGCCAGGCGCACTCGCTCAGCCCCTGGATGCACACGCTCGACTCGCCCCCGGACGCGCTGAAGTACCGCTGCCACTGGACCGCGCCGCTGGCGATCGACCCGTTCGAGCATGACACCGTCTACTATGGCTGCCAGGTCGTGTGGCGCACCACCGACGCCGGCCAGCACTGGACGGTCGCAAGCCCGGACCTGTCGACCGGGAACCGGGCGCACATCGTGCCCTCCGGCGGCATCGTCGGCGACAACCTCGGCCAGTTCTACGGCGCGGTGGTGTTCGCGATCGCCCCCTCGCCGCGCGAGCGGGGCCTGGTCTGGGCCGGCACCAACGACGGCCAGCTGTGGCTGACCCGCGACGGCACGGCCAGCTGGAGCAACCTCACGAAGAACCTCCCCGGCCTGCCGCCCGACGGCACGGTGACCTCGATCACGCCGTCGACCTTCGACGCCGGCACCGCCTACGTCAGCATCGACTTCCACCTGGTCGACAACCGCGACCCGTTCATCTACAAGACCGCCGACTACGGCAGGAGCTGGAAGCGCATCGACGCGAAACTGCCGCGCCACGCGCTGTCCTACGTGCGCTCGGTCACCGAGGACCCGGCGGTCGCGGGCCTGCTGTTCGCCGGCACCGGCAACGGCCTGTACACCTCGCCCGACGACGGCGCGCACTGGAACCCGCTGCAGGCGGGCCTGCCGCACGCGCCCGTCAGCTGGGTGGTCGTGCAGCCGGACGCGCACGATCTGGTCGTGTCGACCTACGGCCGCGGCATCTACATCCTCGACGACCTCAGTTCGCTGGAAGCCCGCGCCCGCCACCCGGGCGGCGCCGCCCCCGAGCTGTACGCACCGCGCCCGGCCTACCGCTACACCAAGGCGCCGCAGGCCCTCGTCGACTACTCGCTCGAGCGCGAGCAGAAGGATCCGCCGCTGCTGGAGATCCAGGATGCCAGCGGCGCGCACGTGCGCTGGCTCGAGGCCAAGGGCAAGGCGGGACTGAACCGGGTCGAGTGGGACCTGCGCTACGACGCGCCGCGCGTGATCGCGCTGCGTACCGCGGCGCCGGACAACGCCCATATCTGGAACGAGCCGCGCTTTCGTGACGCCGACGCACGCCCGATCACGCATTGGGGCTCGAAGCCCGCCGAGGTGGGCCCGATCGTCGCGCCCGGCACCTACACGCTGAAGCTGACCGTCGGCGAGCGCGCGCTGACCCAGCCGCTGAGCGTGCTGAAGGACCCGCGCTCGCCCGGCACGCAGGCGGACCTTGCGAAGTCCGTCGCGACGCTCCGGCAGATCTGCGCCGACATCAGCGGCGTCTCCGACACCGTCAACCAGATCGAGTGGCTGCGCCGGCAGCTGGAGATCGTGCAGGCGATGCTCGGTCCGGCGCGCAAGCTCGACAAGGTCCGCGCCGCCCCCGCCGAGGAAGGCGACGAGGACGAACCGGAGCCGACGCCCGCCCCTGCGAAGGTGCTGTCTGCGGCCGACGCCAGTGCGCGGGCCGATCTGCTCGCGGCGAGCAACGCGCTCGCGTCACGGCTGCAGGCGGTGGAGTCGAAGCTGGTCTCGAAGTCGTTGCAGAACAGCGACGACAAGTACTTCGTGGAGCCCTACGGCGTCTACCTGAATCTGATCTGGCTGAACGCCGAGGTCGGCACCGGCGGCGGCGATGTCGCAGGCAGCGCCGACTTCGCGCCGACCGCGAACCAGCTCGAGCTCCTGGCGGGTTACGAGGCGGACGCCGCGGCCGCAAGCGCCGAGTACGCGAAGCTCCTCAAGGACGAACTGCCGGCGTTCAGTCGCAGGCTCGAGGCGGCGCAGCTCGCGCCGCTTGCGCTTGCGCCCGCGCGCTAGCGGGGAGGGCCCGCCGGCACGCGGCGACGCTGCGCCGGCCCCGGCGTCTGGATGGAGTGTGCGATGCCGTCGCCCGACACCGGTCGGGCGACTCTCGTTCGACCTCGGCTGCGGCCGGTTGCTGGCCGGCCGTAGGTCGCCCGCGGGGTTGCCCGGCAGGTCGACCCGGCGTACAAGACATTAATCTATTCATTAATGGATTCAGCGGTGGGCTTCAACAGCGACGACATCGTTCCGATGAATCAGGTTCGTGAGAGTTTCACGGACCTCGCCGAACAGGTGCGCAGCGGCAAGGAGAAGATCATCACCCGCAACGGCGAAAGCTATGTCGCGTTGGTTGATGCCCGACGCCTTGATCACTACCACCGGCTTGAGCGCGAGCACATCCATCTGATCCTGATCGACGAAGCCACGCGCGGCATCGCCGACATCGACGCCGAACGCACCCAGAGCGTCGCCGAGGTCCGCGCCAGATACAGGACTCCCCGGAAGCGTCAGCGCTAGCGACACATGCCGTCGCGCGTCCGCATAACAGCGAACTTCCAGAAAAGCCTGAATTCAATCCGGGAGTTCGTCGCCGAGCAGGAAGGCGACGCGGGATTCGACAGGCTGATGGAACGCGCCTTCAACGATGTCATTCCGAACTTCGAGCGCTTTCCCAAGATGGGCCGCGACTTTCTCGCGCCGGCGCCGCTCTCGGAAGAGGGCCGGGCCAAACTGCACGCGCTCAGAGCAAAGAACGCAAACGATACTGAAATCCGCGAGTACATCACCGACGAGTACCTGCTTCTCTACGCCGTACGCGACTCAGTAGTTTTTCTGTTATCGGTTCGTCACCAGCGCCAGCTCTCCTTTGATCTACGCACTCACTGGCTTTGATGCGAATCAACCCGCAAGCCGGCGCGCTTGATGTGATGATTCGCATCTACACCGATTTCGCGCCGAGCGCGAACCCGCTCGAGCCGCTGGCGGGCTAAGAGGCGGACGCCGCGGTCGCGAGCGCCGCGTGGGCGAAGCTCCTCAAGCAGGAGCGGCCGGCGTTCAGCCGCGGGCTGGAGGCGGCGCAGAGCGCGCCGCCCGCGCACGACGGCTGCTTTCGATGCACGGTAGCAGCGCGACTCGTTTGGATGCAGGCCGTCCATGAAGGCGCCGTCCGACGAGCCACACCCGCGCCTGTCTGGGACTCCGCGCGGATTGGATTCGCGGAATGGCCGCGAATGACAGCTGCACGGCCAAGCCGACGACGCCCGGCAGCGTCGCGAATTTCGCGAAGTAAGACTCGAGGGTGCTTCCAAACACCAACACCGAGACGCCCAGCTCCAGCAGCATCAGGCTTGAAAAGGCAACCGCACCGATCATCGCGCGAGTGCCCCCATCGCGGCTCAGCTTGAATCGCCGGGTGCCCCATCGCGAGACGCGCCAGCTGCCCGCGAGCACGATCGGCGCCTCGAGGATCACGGCGAGGAGGGAGCCGACACGCGGCACCACCAGCGTGACCCGCACCGCGCCGACGACAAAGGCGACCGCGAACACGATGAGCGTATAGACGACACCCGCGGCGATGGCGCGTCGCCACTCGCCGTGCGCGGCACCCGCGGGTCCGGACCGTGCCGTCATTCAGAAGCTCCGCTGCAGGCCATGGGCGACGTGCCGAGCTACCATGGAGGACTGAACCTGGATATGGAGAGATCACGGATGGGCACTCGCCTCCCCCACCTACGGGCAGCGGCGCGTCGCGCGCTGATATCGTGCGCACTTGCAGTGCCCGCCCTCTGTGCCCAGAGTCCTGCCGCCGGCGCGGATCCCGGTCCCGACACCCTGGTCGGCACGTGGCATCTCGTCCGTTACGTCGATACGCCCGAGGGCGGCGCACCCGTTCAGGCGTACGGGACCGAGCCGATCGGCCTGTTCATCTTCACGCCGGGCGGCCACGTTTCCATCAGCATCATGCGCAATCCGCCCGACATCGACGTCGCGACCACGGATCCCGATCCTGAGGCCTGCATTCCTGCCTGGTACTGCGCCTATTTCGGCACATACACCGTCAATTATGAACGCGGCGCCTGGGTGACCCACGTGCTCGGCGGCAACATCCCGGCGTACCTGGGGACGGACCAGCGACGCGCCTTCAAGATCCAGGACGACACGCTGACGATTTCGGAGAGCTACATGGATGGCAGCCGGCGCGTCCACGCCGAACGCGTGCTTCGACGCGACACGCCGGGACGCCAGCTGTGATTTCCAAGGACGTTGCTTACACCTTCCGACGCTGGGAGGCCGGCTGGGCATTGCGCGATCGGTAAGCGGCGAACGTTCGGCCGCCTCCGGGGTCGGTCCGGCGGTCCCCCCTCGAGCGGGACGCCCGCGCGGGATGCGAGCGGCGAGCACGGCGCCTGCCCCACGCGGGCATGCCGATCGGCACGCCCGCGTGTACGGCGGCGCCTCCCGCAGGTACGATGAACAGCGCTTCGCGGGCGCCATTCCCTTCGCCGCGCCCGCGCGTGCCTGCCCGCGCCCTGCCGTGAGGACCCCCATGCGTTCATTCAGCGTTGTGCTCGCCACGCTCGCGTTCCTCGTCGGCGGGTCCGCATCGAGTGCCGGCGAATACGGTCGGGTCGAGTTCGCCCAGTCAGGCGCGCCCGCGGCCCAGGCCGACTTCCTCGACGGCCTGGCCCTGCTGCATGACTTCGAGTACGACGCCGCCGCGAGCGCCTTCCGTCGCGCCGAGTCGGCGGATCCCTCGTTCGCGCTCGCGTACTGGGGCGAGGCGATGACGTTCAATCATCCGGTCTGGATGAAGCAGGACCTGCCGGCCGCCCGCGCCGCGCTCGACAAGCTGGCGCCCTCGGCGGCGCTGCGCCGGGCGAAGGCGCCGACACAGCGCGAGAAGGACTACCTGGACGCGATCGAGATCCTCTACGGCGACGGCACGAAGCAGGAGCGCGACCACCGCTACGAAGCGGCGATGGCGGAGCTGCATGCGCGCTATCCGGAGGACGTCGACGCCGCGGCGTTCTACGCGCTGTCGATCCTGGGGAGCGCGCATCGTGGCCGCGATGTCGCGACCTACATGCGGGCGGCGGCCGTGCTCGAGGAGGTGTGGATCCGTCAGCGCGAGCATCCCGGCGTGCTGCACTACCTCATCCACAGCTACGACGACCCGGTGCACGCGCCGCTCGGGCTGCGATCGGCGCGCCTCTACGCCAGGATCGCGCCGGCCGCGGGCCACGCCCAGCACATGACGTCGCACATCTTCCTCGCGCTCGGGCTGTGGCCGGCCAGCGTCGAGGCGAACGTGGCCGCCATCGCCGCCGCCAGTCGCACGCGCCTGGCCGCCGGCAAGGGCCCGGTCAGTTGCGGGCACTATCCGAGCTGGCTCGGCTACGCCTATCTTCAATTGGGCGATGTGGAGGCCGCGAGGCGCACGCTGGCGGCCTGCCGCACCGCGGTGGAAGCGGCGCTCGCGATGGAACGCCCGGCCCGCTCGCCGGATCCGGATGACAGCATGACCGGTTCCTTCGCCAGCATGCGGCTGCGCTACCTGCTCGAGACGGGCGACTGGAGCGGCGAGGTGGCCAATTGGCCATTGCCGTCGAACGCGGGGCCCGGGGCACGGCTCGACTTCGCGTTCGCCCGCCTGCTCGGCGAGATCGCCCAGGCGCACGACGCCGCCGCCCGCGACGCGCTCGCCGCACTGGACGCCGCCGCCCGGGCGGTCGTCGACGTGGAGACGAGGCGGAACGACCCCGATCCGACCGATCGCGTCCGACCGCAGATCCTGCTGCTCGAGGCGCAGGGCCTGATGGCCGAGCGCGGCACGGATCTGGCGGCCGCGGAAAAGCTGCTGCGTCGTGCCGTCGCGCTGGAATCGACGCTGCCGGTCGCGTTCGGTCCGCCGATCGTCGACCAGCCGACGCACGAGCTGCTGGGAGCGTTCCTGCTCCGCCACGATCGTCGCAGCGAGGCGCGCGCGGAATTCGAGCAGGCGCTCGCGGTGGCGCCGGGCCGCCGGCTGGCCGAAAGAGGCCTCAAGGCCGCGTCGGCGGGTTCGGCGCACGCCGGCCAGCTGTGAACTGAAACGGTCCGCCGCCCCTCAACGGCCAGCGCCCGAGCGGCCTTTGAGACCGGCGCGCGGGCTTCGTCGGGCGTACTGCTTGCGATTCAGGTCATCCACGCACGCAGCAACCTACCGCGCAGTCGGCTGCGACCTGCGGCGGCACCTAAGGAGTCATCGATGGCAGGCGAACGCCGTGGGCGGGCCGAAGACGCGCAGCGCGATCCGCGGAGTGGCCCGACGGCACCCGCGGCGGCGACGGCGCCCTTGCTTGCGCTCGCCCTCGCCGCCGCCTGCATCCACCCGGCGCAGGCGGACAGCCCAACGGTTCCGCCGGCGAGCGAGCAGATCGCGGCGGCCGTGCTGCCTCTGCCGCCTGCGATGCGCGAACACGCGACGGTCGTGGGTTACGGCCCGGACATGGCGCTGACGCTGCTGCGGGCGGGCACGAACGGCATGGTCTGCACCGGCACGCGCCCTGCGGACGCACAGTTCGACGTGCGCTGCTACCACGAAACGTTCATTCCGATCGTGCGCAGAATCGCGCAGCTGGGCGCGCTGCCGGCGGCCGATCGCCGTCGCACCATCGACCAGGAAATCAAAGCCGGGAATTTGCCTTTGCCGAGCGGCCCCGTGGCGGGTTACCGCATGCTCGGCCCGGCTGCGGCGTACGACGCCGCCACGCAGTCCGCGGGCGCGGCGATCGCGTCGTGGCAGTCCATCCACTTCCCGTACAGGACTGCCGCCGAGATCGGCCTGCCGGAAGAAGGCACCGTGAGCAGGACGCTGCCGTACGTCATGGCGTCCGGCACATTCTGGTCACACGTCATGATCAACGACGCGGACCACCACTAGCCGAGGTGAACGCGCGCGGCTTGCGCGGCGCGCATGCCCTGGCCGGGTGCCCGGGGCGTCACCGCCAGGCGCGACCGCCGGCGCGGATCGGTGAACCGTTGCGCGACGCGCCGACGGGCGAGGCGCCAGGCGGGCAGCACGCCTCGAGCAGCAGCGACGCCGGCGCCGGCCGACGGGATGCTCAGGGCGCCGTCAGCCCATGGCGGGCGATCACGGCGGCGTAGTAGCGCGCGCTGTCCTTCAGCGTGCGGGTCTGCGTCGCGTAGTCGACGTGCACGAGCCCGAAGGGCTTGGAGTAGCCGTGCGTTCACTCGAAGTTGTCCAGCAGCGACCAGGCGAAGTAGCCGCGCAGGTCGACGCCGGCGTCGAGCGCGGCGCGCACGGCGGCCAGGTGCCCGTGCAGATAGTCGACCCGCAGCGGATCGCACACCCGTCCGTCGTGCGCAACCGGCGGGTCGTAGAACGCCGCGCCGTTCTCGGTGACATACAAGGGCGGGTTGCCGTAGTCGGCCGCCACGCGCTGCAGCAGGGCCGTGAACGCGGCCGGGCAGACTTCCCAACCTGTCTCGGTGTAGGTCGAGCCCGGCTGCAGCACGTTCGACGCCGCGAGCGGCCACTGCGTCGGGTCGTGGCGGGTGACGCCGCGCGTGTAGTAGTTGATGCCGAGGAAATCGATCGGCCGGGCGATGTCGTCGAAGTCGGACGCCGGCCACGTCGGCCAGGCGTCGGCGTAGATCTCGGCCAGCTGCGACGGATAGGCGCGCCTGTAGAGAGGATCGAGGTACTGGCGGTTCATGTAGGCGTCCGCCCGCGCCGCCGCCTGCGCATCCGCCGACGACGCCGACGCCGGGACCTTGGGCTCGAGGTTCACCACCAGGCCGATCTCGTGCCGACCCTCGGCGCGGTAGGCGGCGACCGCCGCGCCGTGCGCGCGCAGCAGCTGGTGGGAGGCGATCGACGCCTCGTACGCGCTGCGATGGCCCGGCGCGAGCACGCCGTGCAGATAGCCGCCATCGGCGACCACCCATGGCTCGTTCAGCGTCACCCACTTCTTCACGCGGCCATCGAGCAGCCGGAATGCGGCGCTCGCGTAGTCGGCGAACCAGCCGGCGATGGCCGGATTCAGCCAGCCGCCGCGGTCGTCCAGCGCCGCCGGCAGGTCCCAGTGGTAGAGCGTGACCAGCGGCTCGATGCCGGCCTCGAGCAGGCCGTCGACCAGCCGGTCGTAGAAGCCGGCGCCGGCGGCGTTCCGCCGGCCCCTGCCCTCGGGAAACCAGCGGCTCCACGACATGCTGAAGCGGTACGCCGTCAGACCCAGTTCGCGCATCAGCGCGATGTCCTCGCGCCAGCGCCGGTAGTGGTCGCAGGCGACATCGCCCGTGTCGCCGTCGCGCACGCGTCCCGGCGTGTGCGCGAAGCGGTGCCAGTTACTCGGGCCCGCGCCGTCGGCCAGCGGCGAGCCCTCGATCTGGTAGGCGGCGGTCGCCGCGCCCCACAGGAAGCCGTCCGGAAACCTGCTGTCGATGGCCATCGTGCGGTCCTTGAGTCCTGCCTACACGCGGAGGCTGGCGCCGAGGGTGACCTCGACCTGGTGGCTTGCGCCGTCGGCCGCCAGCGGCAAGCGCAGCACGCCGTCCCGCACCGCGAGCGGCACGCCGTCGAGGCGCGCGGCGACGACTGTCTCGGCGCAGCGCGTGGGGTTGCCCACCGAGATCCGATAGCTGGTGCCGTCGGGGCGGCGATGGTCGAGCTCGAAGCCCGGCCATGCGTCCGGCACGCGCGGCGCGAGGATCAGCTCGCGCCCGGCTTCGATGCCCAGCCCCAGCACCGACTCCAGCGCCACGCGCAGCATCCAGCCGGCAGAGCCCGTGTACCAGGTCCAGCCGCCGCGCCCGACGTGCGGCGCGACGCCGTAGACGTCGGCCGCGACCACGTACGGCTCGACCTTGTAGCGCTCGACGTCGGCGGCGCTGCCGGTGTGCGCAACGGGGCTGAGCATGCGCAGCAGCTCGACCGCCCGCTCGCGCCGGCCGGCCTCGGCCAGTGCCCGCACCACCCACAGCGCCGCGTGCGTGTACTGGCCGCCGTTCTCGCGCACGCCCGCGACATAGCCCTTGATGTAGCCCGGATCCTCGGGCGTGTGCTCGAACGGCGGCGTCAGCAGCCGGATCAGTCGGTCCTCGGTGCTGACCAGGTGCGCCTCGAGCGCATCCAGCGCGAGCTGCTGCCGCGCCGCCGGCGCGACCCCGGAGATGACCGCCCACGCCTGCGCCAGCGCGTCGATGCGGCACTCGTCGCTCGCCTGCGAACCGAGCGGCGTACCGTTGTCGTAGTAGCCGCGCCGGTACCAGCCGCCGTCCCAGCCGGCATCGTTGGCCGCCAGTGCCATCGCCTCGCGATAGGCGCGCAGGCGCGCCACCAGCGCGCTGTCGCCGCGTGCGATGACGTGTGGCAGGAAGTCGCCGATCGCAGCGTGCAGGAAGAACGCCATCCAGACGCTCTCGCCACGGCCCTCGTGTCCGACGCGGTTCATGCCGTCGTTCCAGTCGCCGGCCCCGAACAGCGGCAGGCCATGGGCACCGCGGGTCATCGCCCGCTCGAGCGCCAGCACGCAATGGCCGTAGACAGTCGCCTCTGTCGCGACCCGCTGCGCCACGAAGTAGCGTTCGTTCTCGCCGTCGTCGAGGACGGGGCCGCCGACGAACGGCACGCGCACCTCGAGCAGCGCCTTGTCGCCGGTGACGCGCACGTAGTGCGCGGCGAGCCACGGCAGCCACACCAGGTCGTCGGCGAAACGGGTGCGGATGCCCTCGCTTGCAGGCGTGTGCCACCAGTGCAGCACGTCGCCCTCGACGAACTGGTGCGCGGCGTTCTCGAGCAGCTGTGCGCGCAGCAGCTCCGGCAGCGTCTGCGCAAGTGCTGCGGCGTCCTGCAGCTGGTCGCGGAACCCGTACGCGCCGCCCGACTGATAGTAGGCGCTGCGCGCCCACAGCCGGCAGACGAGCGTCTGGTAGCCGAGCCAGCCGTTGACCATCAGGTCGATCTCGGGCGCAGGCGTGCTCACCTGGGTCGCCGACAGCGTCCGCCGCCACCAGTCGCGCACCTCGACAAGCGCCGCCTCGGCGGCCCCCGTCTGGCGGTAGCGGTAGAGCAGCGCGTCGATCGCCTCGACCGCATCCGCTTCGCCGAGCAGCACGGCGACGACCACCTCGCCACCGGCGGGGACGTTCAGGCGCGTGCGCAGCGCCGCGCAGCCGCCGCCTTCCGCCTGGGCGAGCAGCGGCCCGCCGTCCAGCAGCGCACGCGGCGCCGACAGCGAACCGGGTCGGCCCAGGAACGACTCCCGATCGGCGGTCGCGTCCACCGGGCCGCCGCCTGCAAACGCGGCGAAGGCGATGCGGTGAGCGAACGGACCGGCCGCGGTGTTGTGGGCCAGCACCGCGGCACGGCCGACATCGACCGCCACGGCCAGCGTCGCGCGGCTCTCGGCCGGCGTGCCGCCGAGCACCCAGCGCTGGTAGCTGTACAGCGCGAGCGAGCGCTCGGCGGGTCCGCGGTTGGTCAGCCGCACCAGAGCGATCCGCAGCGGATCGTGCCGCGGCACGAACAGCGTCACCTCGTGATGCAGGCCCTGCGCCTCGTGCCGCCAGCTCGACCAGCCCTGGCCGTGCAGCAGCTCGTACTCGGCGCCGGCCGGTGCCGGACCCGGCAGCAGCGACCAGTACGCGCCGCTGGCCTGATCGCGCAGGTACAGCGCCTCGTCGTGCGGGTCGGTGACCGGATCGTTTCGCCAGGGCGTGAGCCGGTGCAGGCGACTGTTGCCGGCAAAGCTCGACAGGCTGCCCTTCTCGCTCGCGATCAGCCCGAAGGACTCGTTCGCGATCACGTTGCTCCACGGCATCGGCGGCAGGCGCAGCCGGCCGGAGGCGTCGGCGGCGAGCCGGATCCGGTAGCTGCGGCCACCGTCGACGAACTCCCCGAAGCCGTTGCCGGGGTGGGCCTGCGTCTGCGCCGCAAGCGGCAGCGTCGCCGTGGCGGGCGGGATCTGGTACCCGACCCGCGCGGCACCGCGCGTCGCCTGCAGCAGTGTGCCGAGGCGTTCCGGCACGCACGCGCTCGATCCGTCCAGCGGCAGCGCAGGCGCAAGCGCAGCCTCCCCCGTGGCGGCCGCGAGCGCCGCCTCGAGGCCGTCGACATCGGCCGCGGCGACGAGCACGTAGCTGAGCGTGCGCGACTCGCCCGGCGCGAGCGCCACGCGGGTGCGCAGCGCAAGCACGGGGTCGAGCACGTTGCCCAGCGTGCCGGCCAGCGGCTGCGTCAGTGCGAGCGGCTCGCGCACCGTCCGGCCGCGGCCGACGAAGCGCACCCGGTCCGTTTCGTAGCCGAGCACGCCGCCACCGAGCAGCGCGAGCCCGAGCGCCGGATGACGCTCGGCGTTCGCGCGCGGCCGACGCGTCGCGATCAGCAGCTGCGCCGCGGGTCGATAGCGGGTCTGCACGAACAGCTTGCTGAACGCCGGGTGCCCGTCCTGCGCCGCGGCCGAGTTGAGCACCACCTCGACGTAGCCGGTCAGTTCGAGCTCGCGCGCCTGCGCGCCGCGATTGGTCAGCGTCAGGCGACGGCGCTCGGCACCGGCGAGCGCGAGCACCTCGACGCGCACGCAGGCGGCGATCGACCCGTGCACGCTGTCGATCGTGACCGCGTCGGCGGACGCGGTGACCTGCCGCGCCGCGGTCCCCGGCAGCGGCGCGCCGCAGGCGCTCCACGCAGACCCCGTCGCGAGGTCGCGCAGGTACAGCGTGACGCCGTATTCGTCCTCGCAGGGGTCGTCGGCCCAGGCGCTCAGCAGGTAGCCGTCGTACATCGAAAATCCCGTCCCGGTCGGGGTCAGCACGGCGTCGTAGACGCCGTTGCCGAGCCAGCAGGGGACGGCGGTCGGGACGGGTGGGGGATCGGTGTTGATCATGTTCATGGCGACAGCGGCAGGTAGATCCGCGCCGGCGCCGCGATCACTCGCAGCGTCGAGTCGTGGAAGGGATGGGATCGTCCGTTGATCAGCGCCGTGCCGTCCGTGGGCACGCCGGGCAGTCGCAGCAGGAAACCGCCCGGCGGCGGTCGTGGCCCGCTGAGCAGTTCGACCTCGAGCCCGCCGGCGACGCGCCGCACGCGGTAGCCGAGCGTGCCGTAGCGGGTGACGAGGCCGCGCACGCGCAGTCCGCGCCCGTCCAGCCAGCTGGCCTTGAGCCCCGCACCGAGCACGAGCGCCTGCGCCGTCTCGTCCTCGTAGGCGTACAGGTCGAGCACCGAGCGCATGAAATCCGACGCGACCCAGCCATGCGGCAGGTCGCCGAGGAAGCGCGTCCGGCGCGGCTCGCGGTCGCTGACCTCCGGCCACTGGTTCCAGTTGAGCGGCCGGCGGTCGGCGAAGAGCCAGGCGAGCGTCGCGAGCGCGCGCTCGCGCTGACCGAGGCGCACGAAGGCGCCGACCAATCGCCACTCGTATGGCGTATAGACCTGCCACGCCCGCGTGCCGTCGCGCCGCGCGCTGAACTCCTGCCAGTAGCGCTCGAACGTCCCCTCCAGCGCCGCGCGCGGCAGGTCGTCGCCGCCGGTGCCGGGCGCGAGCGCGATGGTCGTCGAGGTCGCGTCGAAGTCGCCCAGCTCCGCGGCCCCCGGCACGAAGCTGAGGCCGCGCTCGTGCATCTCGCGGGCGATGCTCGCGGCGACGTCGGCGGCAAACTGCGCGCGCGCCAGGCGCCAGCGGTCGCGCTCGGCGTCGTGGCCGAGCGTGGCGGCGATGTCGATGGCGTCGGTGTAACCGCGCAGGCCCCAGAAGTCATCCCAGTACGAGTGCATCGGCTTCGCCGAATAGCCCTCGTGGCTGATCGACGGCGGCAGCAGCCCGCGGTACGCCCCGGCGCCGGCGACGGTTGCGTCGCGCGTCTGCGCGCGCAGCAGGTCCAGATAGCCGACCGCCGCGCGCACCTGCGGCCAGACGGCCTCGACGCGGGCCCGATCCGGCGTCAATCGCAGCACCTCGCCGGCCAGGTACAGGAACTCGCCGCCGCTGTCGTGCTCCGGCACGGGGTCCGAGCCGCGCGCGTCCAGGCAGCACGGCACCTTGCCGTTGTCGAACAGCGCCGTGGCATAGCGACGCAGGTAGTCCTCTGGTGCGCGCCGCTCGCCGAGGCGCAGCAGCGCCGCACTCATCATGGCGCCGTCGCGGATCCACGAGCGCGCGTAGGAGCGCGTGCCGGGGCGCAGCAGGTCGTCCTGGCGCGACATCAGCAGGTGCGCATGCGCACTGCGCAGCGCCGCGGCAAGCGCGGTCGCCTCGACGGAGTCCGGCGCCGCGAGCGTCACCGCGTTCAGGCGCGCCCGCCAGCGCGCGCGCACCCGCGCCTCGGCGCGACCGAGCTGGCCGGCCGTGAGCGGCGCCACGGCCGTCGCGCCCCACGGCACGAGGATCTCCACCGCGCGACTCGCACCGGGGGCGAGTCTCAGGTCGTAGCCGAGCACGCCGCTGCCCAGCGCGGCAGGATCGGTCCACTGCTGGCGGATCGCCGCCGGCTGCGCCGGTGCGGTGGCGAGCGCCTCGGGCACCTCCTGCCGCTCGAAGCCGTAAAGGCCGACCGACACGGGCCGCGGCCGCGCCGTGACGGTGATCGGCCCCGCATGCAGCGACTGGCCGTCCCAATCGAGGTGCGGCAGCGGCGCGACGCCGCCGGTGACGGCGAGGAACTGCGCCGGGCCGTTGACCTGGAACGGTCGCAGCGCAAGCAGCAGCCGCAGCCGCCGCGGCACGTTCGAGGTGTTGGTCAGCCGGTAGCGTGCGTACAGGCGTCCACCGTCGTCGGCATCGGCGAACGCATCCACCCACAGCCGCCAGTTCGGCGCGCGCCGCTCAACCGACGGCATCGGCAGGTAACCGCCGGCGAGCGACTGGCTCGTCCGGACCCCGGCCCACGTCACCACCCTGCCGTCCTCGACGACGAACGGCTCGACGCTCGGGCCGCCGACGTCGGTCTCCAGCGCGCCATCCTCCGACAGCAGCGCCGAGTGCGCGCCGTTGTCGACGCCGAGCAGCGTCCAGTACCCCTGCTCGGTGGTGCCGCGCGGGAACGCGCCGCGCGGCCGTTCGGCGGCGACGCGCGCGATGAGGCGGTTCTGCTCTTCGCCGGTCTCGGGCGGATCCGCGTCCAGGCGCGTCAGGCGCGCCGCGCCGGCGGGCACCGTGAGGCGCAGGAAGCGGTACTCGGCAGCGGGCGTCCACAGCCAGTCCGCGCCCTCTCCGGCCGCCTCGACCGCGCGCAGCACGCGCCAGAGCGCGCCGTCGGCGGAGCCGTCGAGCGTGTAGCGCGCCGGACGCAACCCCGCCGCCCACTGCAGGCGCAGCGCGCCGAATTCGCGTCGCTCGCGCCAGTCGAGGGTCAGCGTGCACGGTGCGCGGCCCGGCTCGCAGCGCCAGTCGTGGGCGGCGATCCCATCGGGCAGCGGCACCGCGTCGGCGCCGTCGCAGGCAAGCGCCGCCAGCGGCACGGCCGGCGGCAGCTCGCGCGGCACGAGCTTGAGCGCGCCGATGGCAAGGCTGCCGCTGCCGCCGCGCACGCCATTGACCACCAGTTGCAGGCGCGCCGTATGGCGCAGCGTGCGATCCGCTGCCGGTCCCCACGCGAACGACAGCTCGCGCCGGTGCAGGCGCAGCACGCCGCCCGCCGGCGCGCTGAACGCCCGCCGGCGCGCCCACCAGACATTCTCGCCGCTGTCGTCGACGAACTTGACCTCGAGGTCGTTGCCGCCGAGCTCGCCTGCGAGCGCGATTTCCAGGTCGAAGTTCGCGGGCCAGTCGATCGGGAGGCTCCGCTCGGCGCCGGCGTAGCCGGCACGGTGGTGGAAGTCGTACTGCAGCGCGACGCCATCGTCCGTCTCGATGAGCGTCGCGCCGACCTCGTCGGAGGCGACGCCGCGCCAGACGCCGGCACGTGGCAGCGGGTCGAGCGACTGCGCAGGCTCGGCGGCGAGCGCGCCGCCCGCGCACAACAGCAGGCCCGCAAGCCCGCCGCGCAGGCGCTTCATCCCTTCACCGCACCGGCCATCAGGCCCTGCAGGTAGTAACGCTGCAGCGCAAGGAACAGCGCCAGCACCGGGATCACCGTCACGACCGACCCGGCCATCATCAACTCGCTATCCTGCACGTGCTCGCGCGAGAGCGCCGCGAGCGCGACGGGCAGCGTGTAGCGCTCGTTGTCGTTGAGCACGATCAGCGGCCAGAGGAAGTCGTTCCAGGCCCCGAGGAACGTGAACACCGCCAGCGTGACCAGCATCGGGGTCAGCAGCGGCAGCACGATGCGGCGGAAGATCGTGACTTCCGATGCGCCGTCGATGCGCGCGGCATCCAGCAGCTCGTCGGGGATCGCCAGTGCCGCCTGCCGGACCAGGAAGATGCTGAAGATGCCGGCCAGCGACGGCACCAGCACGCCGGGCAGGGTATTGACGAGCCCGAGCGCCTTCAGCTGCAGAAACAGCGGCAGCATCGCTACCTGCGCCGGGATGACCAGGCCCGACACCAGCAGCCGCTGCAGCCGCGCCCGCCCCGCGAACTCGAGCTTGGCGAACGCATAGCCGGCACTGACGTTGAACGTCAGCGCCAGCAGCGTCGCCGACGCCGAGATGACCACGCTGTTGAGGAAGTGCCAGCCGAGGCCGGCGCGCGACACCAGCAGCCGAAAGTTGTCCAGGGTCGGGTGCGCGGGCACCAGCGGCGGCGGGTAGCTGGCCGACTCGCCCGGCGCCATCAGCGACGCCGACAGCATCCACAGCAGCGGAAACACGGTTGCAAGCGCAAGCAGCACGAGCGTGCCGTTGACGAGCCAGGCGTGGCCGCGACCGCTCACGAGACGGCCTCGCGGCCGAGCCGCAGCTGCACGAGCGTGACGGCGAACATCATCAGAAACAGCACGAACGCGACCGCCGAGGCGCGCCCGAGGTTCCACCACTTGAAGCCCTCCTCGTACAGCAGGTACAGCACCGACAGCGTGCTCTGCGCGGGCCCGCCCTGCGTCATCACATAAGGCTCCGCGAACAGCTGGAAGTAGCCGGCCATCGTCAGGATGCTGACGAACAGCAGCGTCGGCGCGAGCGCCGGCAGGGTCACGTGGCGGAACTGCTGCACGGCGCTCGCGCCATCGAGGCTGGCCGCCTCGTAGAGGTCCTCGGGAACCTGCTGCAGCGCCGCCAGCACGATCACCATGTTGTAGCCGAAGTTCTTCCAGACCGAGAACAGGACGATCGCCGGCATCGCCCAGTGCGGATCGCCCAGCCAGTCGATCGGCGAGATGCCGAGCCGGCCGAGCCCGTAGTTCACCAGGCCATAGCGCGTGTGCAGCAGGTAGCGCCAGATGATCGCGACCGCGACCACGGTGGTCACCACCGGGGCGAACAGCGCGGTGCGAAAGACGCCCTTGAAGCGCGCGGCCCTGGCGTTGACCAGCAGCGCCGCGCCGACCGAGGTCGCGATCGACAGCGGCACGCCCAGCAGCGTGAAGTACAGCGTGTTGCCCAGCGCTCGCCAGAACAGCGGCGTCGACAACAGCTCGGTGTAGTTGCGCAGCCCCACCCAGCGCAGGTTCGACAGGTCGGCGAGCGCATAGATGTCGAAGTCGGTGACCGACAGGCACAGCGCGATCAGCACCGGCACGAAGAAGAACACGCCGATCACGAGCAGCGCCGGCAGCGCGAACAGCAGGCCGACCGTGCTGCGCTTCACAGCCGCACGCCTTCGGCCACCAGCGAGCGGCGCTTGGCAAGCATCCGGTCGGCGCGGCGGTTCAGCTCCAGCGCGCCGTCGTGGACGCTCATCTCGCCGCGCACGACGTGCTCGGCAAGGATGCGCATCTCGGTGACGATCTGCTCCCACTCCGGCACCGGCGGCGTCGGCCGGACGCGCTCGAGCTGGTCGCGGAACGCCGCCGTGTGCGAGTCGCCTGCGATCCCTGCAGCCGCCCAGGCCGCTCGCCGGCCCGGCAGGTCGCCGGTCAGCGCGTGGAAGCGCACCTGCACCTCCGGTCGCGACAGGTACTCGACCAGCTGCCAGGCGAGCGCCGCGTGGCGGGAGCGGCGGAACACCGCCAGGCTCGCGCCGCCGGCGATGGAGGCGCCGGGGCCGTCGGGGCCCGGCAGCGGCGCGGTCTCCCATTGGCCTGCGAGCGCCGGCGGCAGGCGGCGGCGGAATTCACCGATGTTCCACGGGCCGCTGATGTAGAAGGCGAAGTAGCCGCGCCCGAACTCGGTCCAGACGTTGGCGATCTGCGAATTCGTCACCGGCGGCGCGTAGCCGTGCGCGAACATCCCGGCGTAGAAGCCGAGCGTGCGCTCAAACTCGGGGCTGTCGAAGTTGCCGCGAGTGAGATCGTCCTTGAGCAGGCCGGTCCGCTGCTGCAGCGCGAACGCCAGCAGCGGCTCGTATTCGTTCAGCGGCAGCAGCACGCCGAAGCGCCGGCCCGCGCCGCGCGCCGTGATCGCCGCGAGCGCGCGCTCCCAGCCGGCCCAGGTACCGGGCACGGACGCGAAGCCCGCCTGGGCGAGCAGGTCCTTGCGATAGAACAACAGGCGCGTGTCGACGTACCACGGGATGCCATAGGTCGCGCCGCCGATGACGTTGGTGGCCCAGATGCCGGGAAAGTAGTCGTCCGGCCGCACGACCGCCGAGGCTGCGATGCGCGCGTCCAGCGGCGCGAGCGCCTTCAGCGCCGCCAGCTCCGGAATCCAGGTGTTGCCGAGCTGGCACAGGTCCGGCGTGGAGTCGCCTGCCACCGCGGTCAGCAGCTTCTCGTGCGCCGCGGTCCACGGCAGCTGCTCGATCTTCACCACCACCCCGGGGTGCAGGCGCTCGAACTCGGGGATGAGTTCGGCCAGCACCTCGCTCTCGCGCCCCATCGCCCAGAAGCGCAGCTCGCTGCGCCCGCTGTCCCGGCCGCAGCCGCCGAGCACGGCGAGCAGCAGCACGAGCCCCAGGCGCAGGAGCTGCCCCATCAGGGCGTTGCCGCCAACCAGCCGCCGGTGAAGCCGGCCCGCGTCAGGCCCGCGCGGATCGGAGCACTGCCGCGCAGCAGCCGCCAGAGCAGGTCGCTGCGGTAGTTCTCCAGCATCGCGACGATCGGCCCCTGGTCGATGCCGAGGTAGTCCGTATCGAACCAGCCCAGCCCCGCCACCACGCGGCCCTGCGGCGGCGATGATCCCGGAAAACTCGGGTTGAATGCATCCACGAAGCCGTAGGTCGAGTACAGATTCGCGCCGTAGCGACGCTGCATCTGCAGGATCGCAGGCACGACGATCTCGGGGGCGAACGCAATCGACGCGACCACGCCGGTGGGCGCGAGCGTGCCGTCATCGTACGTCCGGGCCCCGCCCATGCCACGCCCCGCGTAGCCTAACCAGCTGCGACTCTGGCCCTCGTAGGTCGCGCTCAGGGGACCCGGGCCATCGCAGGCGGTGATGCCGAACAGCGTCGCCCCATAGTCCTTCCAACCGAGCGGGTCGGCGATCGCGTAGGCCTGCTGCGCGTAGGTCGCCGCGCGGCTGTTCTGGAAGTAGTCGCTGCCCTTGGACTTCATGTACGGGTCCTGGATGCCGCGGAAGTCGACCCAGACGTGCGAGTACTGGTGGCCGAACAGCGGCGGGAACGACAAGTGGGTCTGGCCGTACTCGCTCTTCCAGCTGAGCTCGTAGCTCGCCGCCCACGCCGCCCACGCACCGTCCGGCAGCGGATGGGTGGGCGAGCCGAGTCCTAGCACGACCAGGATCATGGCCTCGTTGTATCCGCGCCAGCCCGCCGGATACAGGCCGGTGTCGGGCTTCCACCCCATCGCGACCAGGCCGTTCGCATCTGCCGCCCATGCCCAGTCGACGCGCGTGTACAAATCGTCCGCGAGCGCGCGCACCTCCGCTTCCAGCGGATCGCTGCGGTCGAAGTAGCTCGCCGCGGTCAGCACGCCCGCCATCAGCAGCGCCGTATCGATCGTCGACAGCTCGGTGTTGTCGACACGCTGTCCGTTCACCATGTCGAGGAAGTGGTAGTAGAAACCGTGGTAACCGCTCATGCCGGTCGCCTCCGGTCCCTGCGGCGCGTCGTGGAAGAAGCGCAGCGTCGTGCGGGTCCGCGCCAGCGCCTGCGCTCGCGTGATCCAGCCGCGCTCGACGCCAACCGGGTAGGCGGTCAGTGCGAAGCCGACCGCGGCGATCGAGGAGTTCGAGCGGCTCGGGGCGCGGTCCGGTACCAGTCCGTTGACGGGGTTGGCGTAGACCCAGAACCACTGGAACGAGCGGTGCTCGAGCTCGTCGAGCACCGCGCTCGTATCCGGCGCCGCAGGCACCACGGCGGGCACTGCGCCGGAGCCGCCGGCGCAGGCCGCAGCGCCGAGCCCGAACAGGACCGCCGCGAGTGCGAGCGCCGCGGTGCGGCGCCATAGCCTCTTCATCATGGCGCCGGTGCCGAGAAGTGACGGGCGATGAACTGCTCGTGGGTCGGCATCGCCTCGACGCAGTTCCTGATCACGCCGCGGGCGCTGGCGGCGAACTCGCGGATTTCGGCCTCCGGCACCATGTCGACGGCCGGGTGGTAAGCGGTGGGAACAAGATTCTGGCCGATCATCACCTGCACCCAGCTGACGATCGCGAACATCTCGTCGCCGTCGCGGAAGAAGCGGCCGGAGTCCATGAACAGCTCGAGGGTCTGCTGCAGGTGGTCCGGGATCGACATCGCCGCGCACTGCCGCCAGAACGGCTCCTGCCGCTGGTTCGCCTTGTAGTGCAGGATCAGGAAGTCACGGATGCGTTCGTACTCGAACGCGACCTGCGCGTTGTAGCGCTCGACGACGACGGGATTCATGCGCCGGTCGGGCAGCAGGCTCACGAGCCTGCCGATGCCGGTCTGGATCAGGAAGATGCTGGTCGACTCCAGCGGTTCCATGAAGCCGCTGGCAAGACCGATCGCGACCACGTTCCTGTTCCAGACCTTGCGGCGCTTGCCGGTCGTGAATTTCAGTGGCCGCGGCTCGGCGAGCGGCGCGCCATCGAGGTTCGAAAGCAGGACGCGCGCCGCCTCCTCGTCGCTCATGAACGCGCTGGAATACACCAGGCCGTTGCCGGTACGGTGCTGCAGCGGGATCCGCCACTGCCAGCCGGCGTCGCGCGCGGTGGAGCGCGTGTAGGGCGTCGGCGGGCCCACCTTGGCGCAGGGCACGGCCATCGCGCGGTCGCACGGTAGCCAGTGGCTCCAATCCTCGTAACCGGTCTTCAGGGCGCCCTCGATCAGCAGCCCGCGAAAGCCCGAGCAGTCGATCCACAGGTCGGCCTCGATGCGCTCGCCGTTCTTCATCACGATCGAGTCGACGAAGCCGTCGTCCGGCCTGAGATTGACGCCGACGATCTCGCCCTCGGTGCGCACCACGCCGCGGGCCTCGGCGTAGGTGCGCAGGAAGCGGGCGTAGCGGCCGGCGTCGAAGTGGTAGGCGTGGGCAATGTGCGCCAGCGGCGAGGTCGGCGGCACGTCGCTCGCCGAAGTCATGAACTTGCCGCGCGGCGCGGCCAGCGTGTGCAGCGAATAGTCGCCCAGATCGCCCCCCTCGCCGGCCTGGTGCAGCTTCAACCAGTACTGGTGGAACGGCAGCATGCCGTAGTCGTGGCCGATGACGCCGAAGCCGTGGATGTACTTGTCGCCGATCCGGCCCCAGTCACAGAACTGGATGCCGAGCTTGAACGTGCCCTGCACGGCCTTGACGAAGTCGACTTCGTTGATGCCGAGGGCCTCGTTGAAGGTCTTCAGGTGCGGGACGGTGGCCTCACCGACGCCGATGATGCCGATGTCGTCGGATTCGACGACCCGGATCCTGATCTTCTCGCCGTAGGCCTTGCACAGCGCAGCCGCGCTCATCCATCCGGCCGTGCCGCCACCAACGACGACGATCGACCGCAGTGAGGTGTCGTTCATGGAGGTATCACCGGTAGCGGCCCGGCGGCAACTGCTGCCGCCGGGCGGTCATGCCGAAAACCCGGGCGGGGAATCCCCACCCGGGCCGATCGCGTCGTCAGAACTTCGCGCCAAAGGTCAGCCGGAACTGCCGGGTCGTGCCGTTGATGTTGCCATTGGGACTGTAGGAACCGCCAGAGAACAGCCCGTTCGAGGCGTGCTGGATGTCGTAGTCGACGAGGTTCTTGGCGTTGAACACGTTCAACGCGTCGACCCGCAGGTACGCCTTCACGTTCTGGTAGACCCTGAAGTTCTTGGTCAGCTGCATGTCGAGCGTGCGGATGCCGAGCCCGTGCGCGACTACCGCCGCCGGCAGGCAGGGCCCACCCGAAGGGAACAGGTCGGCCGTCCAGTAGCACTGAATGTCGTTCTTCGGGATCGGGGTCGCGATCGTCAGCTTCGCGCCGATGACCGTGTCCCACGGGCCCTTCACGGTCGCCGTGCCGACGAAGCGGTGCTTGGCCGCGGCGTTCGAGCGGATGAACGGATAGGCCTTCGCACTGACGCCGTCGAACACGTAGTGCTCGTTGATGTCGCGGTTCTGGGTCGCGTCGGTGAACGTGTACGCCAACGTCGCGCCCCAGCCCGACTCCTCGCTGTACGGCTTGTCGGCCGACAGCAGGAACGAGGTGCTGCGGGTCTCGATCGCGTTGTTGGCGAGGATCAGGTTGCCGGCGATGCCCGGCGGGCCGAAGGTCCACGGCTGGCCGATGCCACCCCACGGCTCCGGCCCGAAGAAATCACCGTTCGGGCGACGGTTGCCGAGGATGAACTGCAGGCCGTCCTTGCTGAGGATCCGCGAGATCGCAGCGCTCGTGTTCCAGTCACCGACCTTGTTGCGGATGCCGAGGCTGAACTGGTCCGAGTACGGCGTCTTGAGCTTGTTGTTCATCAGGTTGATCTCGCCCGGCTGGCCCGCCACCAGCGCCTGCACGCCCGCCGGCCCGTTCAGGTAGTTCGGGTTCCAGGCGAAGCAATTGCCCTGCCCGGCGCACGAGTGGTCGGCCGTCTCGAACAGCACCGAGGGCTCCGAGATCGCGATCTTGGTGATCTCGAGCTGCAGGTAGTCATACAGATCACGGTCGTACGCACGGCCGATGCCGCCGAACACCACGTGCCTCTGGTCCTCGAACAGGTCGTACGAGAAGCCGATGCGCGGCTGGAACTCGCCCTTGAAGGCCTTGCGGTTGTGGCCGTTGGAGAGATAGTCGTTGATGTTGATCTTCGTGTTCGGGTCCGAGCTCAGGCCGAGGCTCTGCCCATAGGTGAGGCCCGTGTCGGTATTGATGATCGTGTCCATCGAATCACGCACGACTTGCGGCGTCACGAAGTCGAGGTACGACGGGTTCATCTCGATGTCGTAGCGCACGCCGAGGTTCAGGGTCAGCTTGTTGTCGACCGCCCAGTCGTCCTGCAGATAGATGCCGAACTGCCGGTCCTTGGTCTCCGCGACCGGCGGCAGGCCGGACACGACCGCGGCGAAGACCGCCTTGTAAGGGATCGCCGCAGTTCCTGCCGGCGTCACATCGTAGAAGAAGATCGGGTTGTAGCCGGATTCCGCATCCTTGGCGGTGAGCTTGACCGACTTGAACTTGACGCCGGCCTTGACCGTGTGGTCGCCGGTGATCCAGTTCAGGTGGCTCCAGGTGATGTTGTCGGCGATCGCCCAGCCCTTCTGGCCCTTGTTCTGCGTCGAACGCGGATCCACGCCATCGGTCTCGAGGATCGTGCTGTCGTTGTTAGAGTTCTTGTAGGTATAGACGGCGCCGTTCACGCCACCGTTCGCGCCCTGCGGCTGGAAGAACGCATCCTCGAACGTGAACAGCAGCTCGTTGAAGTAGTTCTGGCTCGCGTGCTCCCAGCGCAGCGCATAGCGGTCGTCGTTGTTGGAGGTCTGCAGCGCCGCGGAGGCGGTCTTGCCCGAACCGACGCCGTCACCGAGGCTCGTTTCCTTGCGGATCTTCATGTCGAAGACGATCCGGTCGTCAGCGGTCGGCTCCCAGTCGAGCTTGCCGAAGTACAGGTTTTCCTGGAACGGGATCGACAGGGGCCCCAGCTGCGCGAGCGCCGCCGCCGGCAGCGCCGCGACCACGTCGGCCGGCACGCCGCCATTGGCCGTGACGGTCGTCGGCGTGTTGTAGCGCTTGCCCTCGTAGGCCAGGAAGAAGTGCATCGTGTCCTGCATGATCGGACCACCGACCGAGGCACCGAACTCCTTGGTCTTCGAGTCGGTCTTCTGGCCGGCCGCGAGCTCGCCCGGCGTCTCGGCGCGCATGCTCTGGTTGGTATAGGTCGCGAATGCCTCGCCGTGGAATTCGTTGGTCCCCGACTTCGTCTCGGCCGTCACCGCGGCGGAAGAGATCTGGTCGTACTCCGCCTTGTAGTTGGAGGTGATGACCTTGTACTCGCCGATCGCCAGCTGCGGGAACGGGTTGCCCTGGGTGCTGTCGGTCTGGCCCGACACGCCGGAACGCACGTAGCCCTTCTGGCCGACGCCGTCGATGTAGACGTTGACCGAGTTTTCGTTCTGCGCACCGCCGCGGATCGAGGTCTTGCCCTTCTCATTCACGTTGAACACGATGCCTGGCACGACGTCCGCGAACTCAAGGAAGTTGCGCGTCAGCTGCGGCACCGTCTGGATCTGGTCGAGCGAGACGATCGTGCCCACTTCGGAGGTGCGCACCTCGACGAGCCTGGAGGACTTCACGGTGATGTCGGCCAGCGTCGTCTCCGGCGCGAGCGCGGCGGCGTTGCCGGCGAAGTCGAGCACCGAGGTGGTCGCGACATTCACCGTCACGACGCGCTCCGTCCCCGCCCCGGCATCGACCCTGTAGACGCCCGCCGGCAGGCCGACCAGCACGTAGTTGCCGTCGGCAGAGGTCGTCGTGTGACGGACCGCGCCGGTCGCGACGTTCCTCGCGGTCACCTCGGTGCCGGCGGTCGCGTGACCCCGCAGCGTCGCTTCGGCCGACTGGGCCCAGGCAGAGGGCGCGGCGCCCACCGCGAGCATGGTCGCGATGGCGGTCGCCAGGATCTTGTTGGTGCGATGCAGTCTGTTCTTCATGTTCCCCCCCGGGTCTTAATAAGGAAGCCCCGGCCCATAGCGAGGCCGGCTGTAGTGTCATTCAAGGTGAAGTCGGTCGGCCCGACGACGAATCTCAAGCGGTCATCCGTGCGCGCGCGCCACTGGAGGCACGCACGACCAGTTCTGTGGCCACGATCTCGGTCGAGCTGGGCGTCGCGCCGGGCGCGCCAACCGCGTCCGCGACCCCGTCGAGCGCGCGCGCGCCAAGTTCCGCCATCGGCACGCGCACGGTGGTCAGTGCCGGCGCGACGAAGCGCGCCAGCGGGATGTCGTCGAAGCCGGCCAGCGCGACGTCCCCCGGGACCGAGACGCCCGCCTCCTTGAAGGCGAGCAGGCAGCCCAGCGCTGTCATGTCGTTGGCGGCGAACACCGCGTCGGGGCGCTCGTCCAGCGTCATCAACCGCTGTGCGGCGCGGTAGCCGGAGGCCTCGGAGAAGTCGCCCGGCACCACGAACTCGCGCACGCCGGGACCGAGGCGCGCAACCGCCTCGCAGTAGCCGGCGAGGCGCTCGGTGGCGTCGAAGTTGTCCTTCGGACCTGCGACGAACGCGATCCGGCGGTGGCCGACGCTGGCGAGGTGTTCGACCATCGCGCCTGCGCCGCCGCGGTTGTCGACGCACAGCGACGAGTGGCTGTGGCCGCGGACGGGTGAGTTGATCAGCACCGCCGGCGTGTCGCCGGCGGAGTGGTCGGCGAGGAACTCGGAGTCCGCGTACGGCGACATGATCAACAGGCCATCAACGCGCCCCTTGAGCGCGCGGATCGCGAGCGCGGCTTCCGCGGCCGAGCCATGCACGCCTGACAGCAGCAGGTGCAGGCCGCGACGGCGTGCGGCCTGGTCGATGCCGCGGATGATCTCCGAGAAGAACTCGCCGTGCAGGTCCGGCAGCAGCACGCCGATGGTGTTGGTGAGTCCGGTGCTCAGGCTGCGGGCAGCGCTGTCGGGGACGTAGTTCAGTCGCTCGACGATGCCGAGGATCCGCGCACGCGTCGCATTGGTCACGTTGCCGTGGCCGTTGATGACGCGAGATACGGTCGCGGTCGATACCTGCGCTTCGCGCGCGACGTCTCTGAGTGTTGCAGCCAACCCTTGGACCCCCTCATGCAACCGCTTACACTAGCGATGTAAGCGGTTACTTCTTGTGGCGTGGAGCGTACTCCCGCCAGTGGGCGGTCTGTCAAGCAATCTTCGGGGGGTGGGCGTGGAAGCAATAGTGGCCGACGCGTGCTGCGTCGCAGCAATCGCCGCGCGAGCGCGAGGGCACCGCGCTTACGGTCTTGCCCCGTCGCGGACCATCCCGGACACTCGCCGCATGCCCTCGCCCGCACCTGCCGCTTCCTGCACCACTGTCGGCCGCCGCTAGCGTGGCCGCCATTGCCTTCGAGGGGGTCAGCAAGCGCTTTGGCGCGACCGCGGTACTGCGCGCGCTCGACCTTGAGATCCGCGACCAGGAGTTCCTGGTGATCGTCGGGCCTTCCGGCTGCGGCAAGTCCACCGCGCTGCGCATCATCGCGGGCCTGGAGGAGGTTTCGGCAGGCACGCTGTCGATCGCCGGCCGCGTCGTCAACGAGGTCGCTCCCAAGGACCGCGATGTGGCCATGGTGTTCCAGAGCTACGCGCTGTACCCGCACATGAGCGTGCGCGAGAACATCGCCTTCGGCCTGCGCATCCGGCAGCTGCCCGAGGCCGAGATCGAGGCCCGCGTGCAGGAGGCGGCAGGCGTGCTGGGCCTTGCGGCACTGCTCGAGCGCAAGCCCAAGCAGTTGTCCGGCGGCCAGCGCCAGCGCGTCGCGCTGGGGCGCGCGATCGTCCGCAAGCCGGCCGTGTTCCTGTTTGATGAGCCGCTGTCGAACCTCGACGCCGAACTGCGCGTGCAGATGCGCGCGGAACTGGCGCGCCTGCAGCAGCGGCTCGCGACGACGACGGTCTACGTGACCCACGACCAGGTCGAGGCGATGACGCTGGGCCACCGCATCGCGGTGCTGGCACCGGCCGCCGACGACGATGCGCCCAACCTGCAGCAGCTCGGCACGCCGCTGGAGATCTACGACCGGCCGGCGAACGCGTTCGTCGCCCGCTTCATTGGCAGTCCGCCGATGAACGTGTTCCAGGCGATGCTGTCGGCCGACGGCACGACGCTCGCGACGGAGGGGTTCCAGGCGCCGGTGCCGGCGGCGTTCGCAGCCGCAGCCCGGGCGCACGCCGGCGGCCCGCTGCTGGTCGGCGTGCGGCCCGAACACGTGGCGGAGCCGGGCCGTGCCCTCGCCTGCCCGATCGCGCTTGCAGGCAGGGTCGAGATCGCCGAGACCATCGGCTCCGAGGTCATCGTGCACGCCCGCGTCGGCCGGGAGCGGATCATCGCGCGCGTGGGCGCGCGCAGGATCCCGCGACTGGGCGAGCGCATCGCGCTGGTCGCCGACGGCGAGCGCCTGCACCTGTTCGAGCCGCGCGGCGCGCGGCTCGAAGGCGGCTGAGCGGCGTGCGTGCGCAGGCCGCTGCGCTGCTGCTGGGGGCGCTCGGCCTCGCCGGCTGCGCCGCGGGACGCTGGACGCTCGCCGTGGGCCAGCACCCGCAGTCGTTCAGCCGGACCGTCACGCTCAAGAGCGAGGGTCGGCTGCTGCTGTACCTGCCGGCCGGGTTCAGCGCGACGCCGCCGGTGCGCTATCCGCTCCTGATCTTCCTGCACGGCTCGGGCGAGGCCGGCTGGGACCTCGCCAAACTGCGCGTCAATGGCCCGCCGAAGCTCGCCCATGGAGGTGCCGACTTCCCGTTCATCGTCGCCTCGCCACAGTCCACGCTCGGCGGCTACGGCGGGTTCGACCCGGTGATGCTCGATGCGATGCTCGACGAGCTGCTCGCGCGGCTGCCGATCGACCCGGACCGGGTCTACCTCACGGGCCTGAGCATGGGCGGCATCTGGAGCTACGGCTGGGCGAGCCTGCGGCCCGAACGCTTCGCCGCGATCGCCCCGATCAGTGGCGCGTGGGATCCCGGCGACGCCTGCCGGCTGCGCGGCATCCCGGTGCGGGCGTACCACGGCGCCCGCGACGAGGTCGTGCCGCTCGCAGACGAGACCGAGATGATCGCGGCGGTGCGCGCCTGCGGCGGGGACGCGACGCTGACGATCTACGCCGACACCGGCCACGACGCGTGGACGCGCACCTACGCGGATCCGGCGCTGTACGAGTGGCTGCTCGCGCAGCGGCGCCGGCCCGTGCCTGCGCCATGAGCGATCGCGAGCTTAACTTCCGCGGGTACCGCGGCTGCGGTGACCGCGCACGCGCCCGCGCGTCTGAACGTCCGAGCCCGGCTCGAACAGGCCGATCAGGCCCGGCTGACCGGCATAGCCGAGGTGCGCGCCGATGCCGTACAGATCCTCGAGGCTCTTGAGCAGCGAGTAGTGGTTGAACGGCGTCGCCGAGACGGTGCCGGGCACCAGGAACGGCGACAGCAGCACGGCGCCGGTGCGATCGCCGCCGAACGAGTGCAGCGTCACGAGGTACTTGTCATCCGACTCGGTCTGCGGGAACGCCGCGAGGTTCGGGCCCGGCTGCTGGTGGCAGCAGGTCTCGCCCGGGAACTCCATCCGGATCCGCCCGTCCGCCTGCCTGACCTCGTCCGCGTCGCCCTCGTCGAAGGTGACGATCAGCAGGCCATCGCGCCGGTAGGCAGGCGAGGCCATGATCCGCGGCACCCAGGTCTTCAGGAACGCGTCGGCGGACTTCAGGCCGCCCGGCTCGCCGTTTCGGCACGGCGCGTCATGGCCGTCGTGGCACAGGTTCGGCGAGATGAAGACGAACTCTGGGGTCGTCGCGACCTTCGCCAGATCCGTCGCGAGCCGCTCGAGGTTGACGACGTGGTCGTGGCAGGCGGGGCCGTCGATCAGCGAGTGGAAGTAGACGAACGGATTGTGGCGTGCGGCGTACTGGTCGCCCTTGGGCACGGCGGCGGAAGGCGCCTGCGCGTGCTGGGTGGGATCGGCGCCGTTAAGTGTCGGCTGGCCACAGGTCGCCCCTTCCCGCGCCGGGTCGTTGCCGAGGTCCTCCATGTAGCCGCCCCAGCGCTTGTGCAGCGCCTCGAGCTGATCGGGCAGCGTGTGGACGCTGGCCGGATACACGCAGCCGCGGCCGATCGCCTGGCCGTCGGGCGTCATGCCAGCGGCGGTGAAGTCGGCGAAGGTCTCGCAGTCGTCGCGCGTCTCGGGCGTGCCGCCCTGGCCGGAGATCATCGCGAGGTAGTTGCCG
This sequence comes from Pseudomonadota bacterium, assembly GCA_025356815.1. GTDB lineage: Bacteria > Pseudomonadota > Gammaproteobacteria > Steroidobacterales > Steroidobacteraceae > CAIKZZ01. The sequence continues at coordinate 3,422 of JANXQL010000047.1, read as the reverse complement.
AGGCTGTAGTGCGCGGTCCCGAAGTACTGCGTCAGCAGCACGCCGCGCCTGGGCAGCGTCTTCGAGAAGAACGGCGCCGGCGAGTCGGGACCGAAGGTCTCGGCGAAACCCTTATTCTCGAACACGATCACGAACACGTGGCCGACCGGCGGCGGCGGCGCGGCGCGCGCAGGCCGCGATCCGATCGCCAGCAGAGCCACCGCCGCGAGCAGTGCGAAGGTCGCGCGTTCAAGCATCGAAGCACGTTGCAGCATGGAGGGGTGTCCGCCAGTGACCGTTTGGGAGAGCAATATTAATCCTTCCGCAGGTCGCGCTCCTGCCCGATGGCCACTCAGGCGGCCGTGCCGCGAGCGTCAGTGCGCCACCGGCTCCGCCACCGCGAGGTCTTCCGCCGCGACCACCTGCCAGCGCCCACCACGCCTGAGCCAGGTGTCGGTCCAGACGTAGCGGCCGCGGCGAGGTTCGCCGTCGCGCTTCTCCCAGACCTCCGCGCCCTGCGCGACGGCCGTGTCGCCATAGAAGCGCACGTGGAACTCGACCAGCTGATTCGAGACGAACCGGCTGGGGCCAGTCCGGGTCTCCTCGAGCTCGGACTTCTTGTCGGTGACGCTGCCGTCCGGGGCGACGCCACGGTAGTCGTCCGCGAGCAGGGCGCCGACAGCGGCGGTGTCGCCGAGCGCAACCGCTTCCGCCCACGCCGCCTCGCCGTCGCGAATGGTCTTCTCGTCAGCGACCCGATCCGGCGCGGGCGCGCAGGCGGCAAGGCCGAGCAGGAGAAGGCACGGCAGCAGGCGAAGGTGGCAGGCCATGGACGACGCTCCCCGGGTGGCGATTCGGCACGAGACTAGCAGCAACCGCGACCGGCGCGACGCGCCCCACAAAAGCAGAAGCCGCCCGAGGGCGGCTTCTGAGCAGCGGCGCTCGGCGCACCTCGGGATCAGGTCGAACCGGTGCGCCGTTCCTCGACCGGGGCGACCTTCGCGTCCTCGGCCCGGAAGACGATGTACGGCTTCGACTCGCCGCCGATGACCGCCTCGTCGATGACGACCTTGCCGACGTTCTTCAGGCCCGGCAGCTCGTACATGGTGTCGAGCAGCACGTTCTCGAGGATCGTCCTCAGCCCGCGCGCGCCGGTCTTGCGGATCATGGCCTTGCGCGCCACGGCCCGCAGCGCGGGCTCGAGGAACTCGAGTTCCACGCCTTCCATGTCGAACAGCTTGCGGTACTGCTTGGTCAGCGCGTTCCTCGGCTCCATCAGGATCGAGATCAGCGCGTCCTCGTCCAGCTCCTCGAGCGTCGCGACCACCGGCAGGCGGCCGACGAACTCGGGGATGAGGCCGAACTTGATCAGGTCCTCCGGCTCGACTTCCTTGTACAGGTCGGGGCCGTTCTTGCGCTCGCTCGGGGCGTTGACTTCGCTGGTGAAGCCGATGCCGGACTTGGAGGTCCGCATCGTGATGATCTTTTCAAGGCCCGCGAACGCGCCGCCGACGATGAACAGGATGTTGGAGGTGTCGACCTGCAGAAATTCCTGCTGCGGGTGCTTGCGGCCGCCCTGCGGCGGGACCGAGGCGATGGTGCCCTCGATCAGCTTCAGCAGCGCCTGCTGCACGCCCTCGCCCGACACGTCGCGGGTAATCGACGGGTTGTCGCTCTTGCGCGAGATCTTGTCGATCTCGTCGATGTAGACGATGCCGGTCTGCGCCTTCTCGACGTCGTAGTCGCATTTCTGCAGCAGCTTCTGGATGATGTTCTCGACGTCCTCGCCAACGTAACCGGCCTCGGTCAGCGTGGTTGCGTCCGCGATCGTGAACGGCACGTTGAGCAGCCGCGCGAGGGTCTCGGCGAGCAGCGTCTTGCCCGAGCCGGTCGGCCCGATCAGCAGGATGTTCGACTTGGCGAGCTCGACTTCCTCGCGACCCGGGGCGACCTTGCGCTCGCCGGCCTGGGCGCGGGTCTGCAGGCGCTTGTAGTGGTTGTAGACGGCGACCGACAGCACCTTCTTGGCGCGGTCCTGGCCGATCACGTACTCGTCGAGGACCTTCTTGATCTCGTGGGGCTTGGGCAGCTTCTCGCGGGTGCGATCCTGCTTCTCCTCCAGTTCCTCGCGAATGATGTCGTTGCACAGCTCGACGCATTCGTCGCAAACGAACACGGACGGGCCCGCGATGAGCTTGCGGACCTCGTGCTGGCTCTTGCCACAGAAGGAGCAGTACAGCAGCTTACCGTCGTCGTGCTTGCCCCTGGAATCGTCAGTCATTCGCTTCCTCGTCGCTGGCGGAGCGGAAGGCCCGCCTTCCAACCCCTACACAGGGGTATATAGCACGCTGGGCCGGGGGCTGCAAAAACGCCCGTCGCACTTTCCACGCCTGCCACGTCCGCCCTAAGTGGCTGAGGGCCGTCAGGATTTCGGCGCATCCGGGCTCAGCCCGGCCGGCAGCTGGCCGCGCTTTTCAAGCACGTGGTCGACCAGGCCGTAGGACCGGGCGGCTTCGGCGCTCATGAAGTTGTCGCGGTCGGTGTCCTGGCGGATCTTGTCGATGCTCTGGCCGGTGTGGTGCGCCAGGATCTTGTTCAGGCGGTCGCGCATGTCGAGGATCTCACGGGTGTGGATCTCGATGTCGGTCGCCTGGCCCTGGAAGCCGGACGAGCCCTGGTGGATCATGATCTTCGCGTTCGGCAGGGCCATCCGCTTGCCCGCGGCGCCGCCGGCGAGCAGGATCGCGCCCATCGACATCGCCATCCCGAAGCAGATCGTCTGCACGTCGGGCTTGATGAACTGCATCGTGTCGTAGATCGCCATGCCCGCGTAGACGTCGCCACCGGGCGAGTTGATGTACAGCGAGATGTCCTTGTCCGGGTCGTCGGACTCGAGGTGGATCAGCTGGGCGACGATCAGGTTCGCCATCTCCGGGTACACCGGCGTGCCCAGAAAGACGATCCGCTCGTTGAGAAGGCGGGAGTAGATGTCGAACGACCGCTCGCCACGACCGGTCTGCTCGATCACCATCGGGATCAGTGGGCTCATGCATCGCACGGTAGCCGGAAGGGCTCCACCCTGCAGTGCCGAAACAGCGGACGATGGGTGAACCGCTCTTCGAGACCCGTCCGCACACCGCCTCCCTGGCGTGGCCGCTCGCGATCGCGCTGCTGGCGACCATCTCGTTTGCTGCGGTGCTCGTGGCGCTGCGGACGCTCAGCTCCACCGGCTCCGCGACCAAGGCGCTCGCCATCGTTGGCGCGCTCGTTGCGCTGGCGGCGATCGGACGGCTGTTTGGACGGGTTTGGGACTGGGATCGGACACGATTTCGCGTCGATCGCGACCGCGTGTCGATCGTCAGCGGGCGCCTCCGTGTGAACACCGAGATCGTTCCGTTCACCCTCATCGAACGCGTTCAGGTACGACGAACCGTCGTCGGGCG
>JANXQL010000002.1 GCA_025356815.1 Pseudomonadota bacterium | reverse complement strand
TCCGCCTCCTTGGCGAAGGCGAGTAGCGGCTGCATGTCGCGGCGGCTCCGCGGGAACAGGTTGACCATGCTCTTGAGGCGGTGCTGGCGGAACAGCGGCAGCGTCACTCGGTACTTCTCGATCTCGTCGACCGCGGGGTCTAGGCAGACGCCGTCGTAACCGGCCTCGGCGATGATCGCGAAGTTCTGCTCGTGGCTGCGCTCCGGCAGTTCCGGATGGCGCAGCTCCATAGCCCACAGCGACTGGAAGATCTCTAGCTTTTGCATGGCGCGGTCCGTCAGAACGAGGTCAGGAACGAGACCGCGTTGCCGCCGCTGACGGCGCCGGCACGGGCGAGCTTCAGGTAGGCGTCGCCTTCCTCGCTCGTGGATTCGCCGATCACGCGCGAGACGCGGTAGCGGTGAAAGCTCCTCCACGACGGCCAGAACAGGATCACGCGCTCGGCCGAGTCGCCGAATAGGTCTCGATGCAGCGCCGGCAGGCGGAACCAGGGGGTGATCGGCTGCGCGTGATGCGCGTTGTGATAACCGAAGTTCAGCACCAGCAGGTTGACCCACGGATGCTTCAGCGACAGCGGGTTGCTGAAGGTGTGCGCCTGCTCGTAACTGCGGTCGCCGCGATGCGGCATGGCCACGTCCTCGAACAGCACCGGCGTGCCGCCATAGTCGTGCTGCAGCGCATCCATGAACCGCAGCACCGTCATCATCAGCAGGTAGGCCACCACGTAGCCCAGCGCGGCCGAGGGGAAGAACCATGCCAGCGACGCGAACAGCGTGCCACGCACGGCGATCACGAGCGCGTTGCGCGAACGTTGCGCGCGACGGGCCGGGATGATGAAGGCGCCGAACACCATGATCCCGTGCATGATCATGTCGTGCGCGGGAATGTAGAACCACTCCAGCAGTTGCACGAGACGGGCGCTCTTCGGGTGGCTGTTGAACCACTTGCGAGACTCGAACCACATGACGTCCGCGCTGTCGATGTGGTGGCGAAAGTGCTTGACGCGGATGTCCTCGTACGTGCCGTAGCAGCTGCCGGTGAGCCATGTCAGCACGGCGCCGAGCCGGGCGTTGTGGGCGTTCTTGCGAAAGATCGTGTTATGCCCGCACTCGTGCAGCAGGTACGCCGCGATGATCATGGCGTGGCCGAGCCACAGCGTGCCCACCGCCCACAGCAGCAGGCCTCCGTGCAGCAGCGCGCCGAGGCCGAGCCCGTAGCCGGTCGCGACATACAGCAGCGCCAGGCCGTGATGGGCCGCGCCGGCGGAGTCCTTGAAACCGTACACACTCATGAACGTCTCTCTCGTGGATATCCCGCTTCAAGCCCGGTCGCTGAAATTTGGCAGTCTGCGGCGGACCACAGAGCCCGTCGACCTGCCGCTACGCGCCAAGCGGCATTCTTCCACACTCGTAGGAGCGGGTGGCGCGCGCACGATCAAACGGCCGCCCGGCGGAATCAGTCGCGCGGCGTTAGTGCTGCGCGGTGTTGTCCCGGTAGATCCGCCCATCCTTCATGATCAGCGCGAGCGACGCTTCCGGGTGCTCGAGCACCGACAGGTCCTGCAGCGGATCGCCGTCGATCAGCAGCAGGTCGGCGTACGCCCCCTCCTCGATCACACCGAGCTTGCCGGGGTAGGGATTGCGGGCACCGCTGCGCGCGAGCAGCTCTGCGTTCACGGACGTCGCCTGCTTGAGCACCTCGACCGGCGTGAACCACTTGCCGCGCAACACGAACTCGTGGTTCTGGCGCGTCTGCGGCTCCAAACCGCTCACGAGGTCGGTGCCGAACGCAAGTTTGACGTGCGAGGCGCGCACCAGCTTCATCATCGGGTCGATCGCGGCCTGGATCTGTGCGAACTTCGGCATCTGGCGCGGCGTGGTGCCGGGCGGCGCGATCTCATAGACGACCAGGTTGGTCGACAGAAACACGTCGCGTTCGGCCATCAGTCGCAGCGTCGCCGCGTCGACCAGGTGGCCATGCTCGATGCAGCGGACGCCGGCCTCGATCGCGCGCCGAGTGCTTGTCGCGTTGTAGCTATGCACGGTCACGTAGGTGCCGAACCCGGCTGCGACCTCGACCGCCGCACGCAGTTCCTCGCTCGTGTACTCGCTGACATCCAGCGGATCGTACTCTGAACCCGCGCCGCCGCTCGCCATCACCTTGATGAAGCTCGCGCCCTTGCGCAGCTGTTCGCGCGCCGCCGCGAGCACTTCCGGCACACCATCGGCGAGTACCGCCTCGCCGCGCCGCTCGGCGGGGCTGAGCGGGCCGCCCAGGCGCTTGTGAACGTCCTCATAGGCGCGATCGTCGCCATGACCGCCGGTCTGCGACAGCACCGCGCCGGCCAGGTACACACGCGGCCCGGGCACCAGCCCCTCGTCGATGGCACGCTTCAGGCCCCAGATCGCACCGCCCGTATCCCGCTGCGTCGTGAAGCCGCGCATCAGCGCGGCCTGTGCCCCCTTGAACTCGAGCGCCGCGACATAGGCGGGGTCCGCGCCGGCCATCTCGCCGGACGTCAGCACCGAGCCCATGTGCACGTGCGCATCGATGAATCCGGGCGTCAGCAAGCGCCCGCCGGCGTCGATCACCTCGGGGTGCAGGGAAGGCTCGACCGGCATCGCGCCGTGGCTGACGCGCCGGATCAACGTGCCGACCACCAGCACCTCGCCGGCGTACGGGGTATCAACATGTCCGTCGAAGATCAGCGCATGGCGGATCAGGATCGCTGCGGGTTCGGTCGCGAACGCCGCCGCTGCCCACAGTGCCGTCACAATCGTCAGCAGCCACTTGCCCATGTCGCCTCCCGCGCCTCAGGAGGGTCGAGTGTGCCCGACCCGTCGCCCGAGTGCAGCAGCCCGCCCGCAGCGCGAACGCTGACGGCCAGCGGGGAACGGCTCTGGCTTTCGGCGTGGCCGGTTCGGACGGAGGGTCGGACCGCGAATCCGACGGCAAGCGGCGTAGGCGGCTCGTCGGGCGCGCAGGCATCACCCGGCA
>JANXQL010000009.1 GCA_025356815.1 Pseudomonadota bacterium | reverse complement strand
ACCGACTGCAGCCCGTATGCGGATCCCGCCGCCCCGAATCCGCTCCTGGCCGCGGCCTACGACGGTCCGGTGCCGATGGTCGTCCACGTGCACGGTTCGGAGGCGTCGCCCTACAGCGACGGCTACCCGGAGTCGTGGTGGTTGCCGGCAGGAACCAGCGGCAGCTCGAACAGGCCGATCGCGTCGAGCTACGCCGTGCGCGGCTCGCACTTCGACCAGGAACCCGACTTCCGCTCGAACCTGTATCCGGGCTCGGCGGTGTTCGCCTACACGAACAAGCAGCCGGCCACGACGCTGTGGTACCACGACCACACGCTCGGCATGACCGCCAACAACGTCTACGCAGGTCCCGTCGGCTTCTATCTGGTGCGCGGTGCATACACACGTGCCGATGGCGTGGTCGTCGCCGACAAGCCGAAGTTCGGCTCGCTGCCCGGGGCGCGCAATGCGTGGGCGCGTCCCACCAGTCCGAAGATGACCTACCAGAATGCGAACGGCAAACTCATCGCTGGCTGCGACCCGAACTTCGACGCCATCTGCCGCGCGGCGATCCGCGAGATTCCGATCGCGATCCAGGACCGCGCGTTCAATGCCGACGGCTCGCTCTACTATCCCGCGACCCGCGCCTACTTCGACGGCTCGGCGGTGCCCTACCTGCCGTCGCCGAATTCAGACGTCTCACCGATCCACAACCCGGAGTTCTTTGGCAACATGATCGTGGTCAACGGCACCGTCTGGCCGTCGCTGGAGGTCGTGCCGCAGCGCTATCGCCTGCGCCTGCTGGCAGGGGCCGATTCGCGCACTTTCAACCTGTCGCTGTGGGCCATCCCGGCGGGGGTGTCGCTCGATCCCGGTTCACCGACCTACCTCAGCGACGTGCGGGCCGTGGCGAGAGAAATTCCCTTCTACCAGATCGGCGCCGAGCAGGGCTTCCTGCCGAAGGTCGTCAAGATCAAGACCGGGGCTGCAGTGGCGCTGGCGGGTGACGGCACCGAGCCTGCGATGAACTGCACGCCCGGCGCCCGCCCGAACGATCCGCTGTGCCAGCGCGGCCTGCTGATGGTGCCGGCCGAACGTGCCGACCTGATCGTCGACTTCACCGGCCTTGCCGCGGGCACGATCGTGCAGATGCTCAACGACAGCGCCGATGTGCCGTTCAGCGGCTTCCCGATCGACCCGGCGGACGCGGTCAACGCGGCCTCCACCGGCCAGGTCATGCGCTTCGTCGTCGCTGCCCCGACCGCGACCACTGCGAAGGACACCAGCACGCCGCCCGCGTCGCTGGTCATGGCTTCAGAGCCTGCCTATGCCGCGGCGATCACCGCCACCAAGCGCATCTCGCTGCTCGAGGAGGAATCCAAGCAGATCTGCGTGCAGGTCGCAGCCGACGGCTCGCTGACGGTCGCGCAGACGTTCACCCAGCCGCAGGCGGATCCGATGGCCTCGTGCGCGACCGTGAACGCGATTCCGTTCGGCCCGACCGAGACGTTCGTCGGCAGCATGGTCGGCGGCGCCGCACAGATCCGCCATTGGGCAGACCCCATCACGGTCGCGCCAGTCAAGGGCGAGACGGACCAGTTCGAGATCTACAACTTCACCGTCGACGCGCACCCGATGCACCTGCACGGCGCGCGCATGATCGTCGTGAACCGGGAGTCGCTGATGCTCAACCCGGATGGCACGGTGTTCACACCGGTCGTGCCAACCGGCGAGATCACGTTGCCCGAGGTGAACGAGCTCGGCTACAAGGACACGGTCAGCTCGCTGCCGGGCCAGGTCACGCGCATCAAGGCGAAATTCGAGACGTCCGGCCTGTACACCTGGCACTGCCATATCGTCGAGCACGAGGACAACGAGATGATGATCCCGATCTGTGCCCGTGCCGCGGCGACCGACAAGGCCTGCAAGGGCACGCCCGGTGGCGTGGCCTGGCCGATCACCAACAACGGCGCCGGCCTGAGCTACTGATGAAGACCGCGCGACCCCTGCTCGTTGCCATCGTGCTGACCCTTGCGAGGGGTACCGCGGCCGCGGCTGGCAGCGCGCTGCCTTCGGACTCGCCGCTAGAGCGCGAACACGAAAGCTATGCCGTCGGCTACCAGATCGGTGGCGACTTTCGTGGCGAAGGCAACCAGCTCGACGGCGCGGCACTGCTGCGCGGCTTCGGTGACGCCTCGGCCGGCAGGCCCAGCGCGATCCCGGCCGAGGACCTGCACCGCCTGCTGGTCATGCTCAAGGCCCGCATCGAATCGGGCGAGCCAGGCGCTGCGGGGCCGGGGGTGGCCGCCGCGCCCGTCGCCGAGCCGACCGCCGCGGCGAACCGCAAGCTCGCGCCCGGTGCGGTGGCGACCGCGCGACGGCACGGCCACCGGCCGGCGGAGGACACGACCTACCTGGTCGAGTTCGCGTCGCGGCCGGGCGTCGTGACGCTGCCGAACGGGCTGGCGTACCAGCAGCTGCAGGCGGGCACCGGCCCGTCGCCGACCGAGACGCAGCGCGTGCGGCTGCGCTACCGCGGCACCCTCGTCACCGGCGAGGAGTTCGGCTCGACGCGCGATGGCGAAGGCGCCAGCCGCGTGTTCAAGGTGTCGTCGCTGATGCCGGGCCTGCGGGCCGCGGTGCTGCAGATGCAGGTCGGCAGCCAGTGGTTGCTGGCGGTGCCGCCGACGCTCGGCTTCGATTCGGGCAATCCCCTCTACCGCCGCACGACCCTGTTCGAGATCGCGCTCGAGGCCATCGAACCGGCCGCCGGCTAGAACCCCGCGCGCTGGGGCGGCGCGCCGCGGGCCTCGCGCACGCGCTGCGTGACGGCCCGGGAGGCATGCGTCGTCGCGGGCTTTCCTTGCTCGTGCACGGCGTCGAGCCCCAGCGACCCGCTGCCGGGCCCGCCGCCCAGCGGCACGATCGCCGCCGCACCGTCGCTCAGTCGAGCCAGGCTCGCCACCTCGTCATCCACCCCCTCCAGGCGGTACTCAGTGCCGATCGTCTCGCCGATCGCCACCGGATAGGTCTGGTCACCGCGCGAGAACAGATAGCGTGCCCGCCCGTCCTCGCCCGGCACGGCGCCGACGAAGCCGAAGGGCGCCAGCGGGATCGCCCTGTGCGCCACCGCCGCGGCGGTCTGCGGGGGAGCGACCAGGGTGGCCGCCGCGACGGGCGCTGCGACGACGACCGGCTCACGCTGCCCGGGGCTGACAGACCAGAGGTAGGCCGCGAATCCTGCGATTCCGACGACCGCCCCGGCCGCCACCAGGAGGATCTGTCGGCGCCGCTCCGTGAGCTCCTCCATCGCGTCGCCCTCCTCGCAGCTGCCGGGCGGCACGTCGGCCGCGAATGGCGGACGATAGCAACTGCCCGCCAGCCGCGTCTGCCCGGCGTGTCGCAAACCGGCCGTGGGTGCACCTGCGGCTTTCACGGTGGCGCAAACGCACCGCCGACCCCAATCTGCGACGTGTCGCAACCCAGCCCCGGCGTGGCCGCGGTCTATACTCTGTTGCGCTCGGCACGAAGGACCCCAGAGGCACGATGGAACCGACGGACACCCGACACCCGGACTATTACCACCGGGTCGTAGATTGCCAGTGGGCATGCCCCGCCCACACCGACGTCCCAGAATACATCCGGCTGATCGCCCAGGGCAGCTTCGGGGACGCGTACCTGAGCAACCGCGCCTCGAATGTCTTCCCCGGCATCCTGGGCCGCGTCTGCGACCGGCCGTGTGAGCCGGCCTGTCGCCGCGGCAGGGTCGAGGAGCAACCGGTCGCGATCTGCCGGCTCAAGCGCGTCGCCTCCGACCACCGCGAGGACATCACCGACCGTCTGCCCGTCGCCGCGCCGCTGCGCAATGGCAAGCGCATCGCCTGCATCGGCGCGGGCCCCGCCTCGCTCACTGTCGCCAACGACCTGCTGCCGCTGGGCTACGAAGTCACGATCTTCGAGCAGTGGGGCCTGTCCGGCGGCCTGATGCGATCGAATATCCCCGCCTTCCGCCTGCCGGCGGACGTACTCGACGAGGAAATCGGCTACATCCTGGCCATGGGCGCGGACCTGCGCCTGAACACGCCCATCACCAGCCTGAAGGCGCTGCTGCAGGACGGTGGCTACGACGCGGTGTTCGTCGGCTCCGGGGCACCCAAGGCCAAGGACCTGCGCGTGGCGGGCCGCGACGACTCCGATCGCATCCACAGCGGCATCGACTGGCTGCAGTCGGTGGCCTTCGGCCATCGCAAGAGCATCGGCGAGCGCGTGCTGATCATCGGCGTGGGCAACACCGCGATGGACTGCTGCCGCAGCTCGCTGCGCCTGGGCGCGAAGCACGTGCGCGTGATGGCGCGCAAGGGGCGCGATTTCTTCAAGGCCTCCGAGTGGGAACTCGAAGACGCCGAGAGCGAGGGCGTCGAGATCGTCGTCAACCACGCGCCGCGCGCGTTCGTGATCGAGGACCGTAGGCTGACCGGCATGCGCTTCGACGTGCTCGAATACGACCTCGAGGCCGGCCAGATCGTCGCCGAGCGCAAGATCGACTCGGTGGTGATCCCCTGCGATGACGTGATCCTCGCGATCGGCCAGGAGAATGCCTTCCCCTGGATCGAGCGCGACCTCGGCATCGAGTTCGACAAGTGGCAGGTGCCGAAGATCAACCCGGTGACGTTCCAGTCGAGCCGCCCGGAGGTGTTCTTCGGCGGCGACTCGGCGCTGGGACCCAAGAACATCATCTGGGCCGTCGAGCATGGCCATCAGGCGGCGATCTCGATCCACAGCCACTGCTGCGGCAAGCCGGTGGCCGAGCGCCCCGCCCATGGCGTGACGCTCGCCAGCCGCAAGATGGGCATCCACGAGTGGTCGTACAAGAACGACTACAACCCGGCCGAGCGGCGACTCGTGCCGCACGTGGCGCTCGCCGAGCGCTTCAAGCAGATCAAGATCGAGGTGGAACTGGGCTTCGACGCCACCCAGACCGCACTCGAGGTGCAGCGCTGCCTGAACTGCGACATCCAGACGGTGTTCGCCGCCCCCCTGTGCATCGAGTGCGATGCCTGCATCGACATCTGCCCGGTCGACTGCCTGACCATGACCGCGAACGGCACCGAGGCCGAGATCACCGCGCAGATGAAGGCGCCGCGCCGCGATCCGGACCGGCCGCTGTACGTCTCGGCCGCGCTCAAGCAGACCGGCCGCGTCATGGTCAAGGACGAGGACCTGTGCGTGCACTGCGGGCTGTGCGCCGAGCGCTGCCCGACGGCCGCCTGGGACATGCAGAAGTCCACGGTCCACATTCCCCACGCCAGTAGCGACGAGACACCATGCGCACAGCAAGCGACGCGCCAGAGCGCCTGAACGACTTCGTCATCAAGTTCGCGAACGTCAACGGCACGGGCTCGGCGAGCGCGAATACGCTGATGATGAGGGCGATCTTCCGGATGGGCGTGCCCGTCACCGGCAAGAACTACTTCCCGTCGAACATCCAGGGCCTGCCGACCTGGTACGAGATCCGCGTCTGCGGCGAGGGTCACATGGCGCGCGGCAGCCACATCGACCTGATGCTGGCGATGAACATCGAGACCTATGCGCGCGACGTGCGTGACGTCCGCCCCGGCGGCTTCCTGCTCTACGACTCGACCTGGCCGCGCAGCGCGCTGCTCGAGCGCCACGACATCACGGTCTTCGGCGTACCGTTGGCGAAGCTGTGCAACGAGAACTTCGATGGCGTGCGCAACCGCATCCTGATGAAGAACATCTGCTACGCGGGCGTGCTCGCGGCGCTGCTGGATGTCGACTTCGAGGTGATCCGCACGCTGGTCACCGAGCAGTACGCGAGCAAGCCCAAGCTGGTCGAGGCCAACATGAAGGCCATCGATCTGGGCTACCGCTACGCGAAGGAGCACCTCCCCTGCCCACTGCCGCTGCGCGTGGTGCGCATGAACAAGACGGCAGGCCAGGTACTGATCGACGGCAACACGGCCGCGGGGCTCGGCTGCGTGTATGCCGGCGCGACCGTCGGCGCCTGGTACCCGATCACGCCCTCCACCGGACTGATGGACGCGTTCAAGGGCTTCTGCGAGCGACTGCGCGTCGACCCGCAGACGCACGAGCGCAACTTCGTGGTGCTGCAGGCCGAGGACGAACTCGCCGCGATCGGCATGGTCGTCGGCGCATCGTGGAACGGCGCACGCGCGTTCACCCCGACCAGCGGCCCCGGCATCTCGCTGATGAACGAGTTCATCGGCCTCGCCTACTACGCTGAGGTCCCGGCCGTGATCTTCGACGTGCAGCGGGTCGGCCCCTCCACCGGCATGCCGACGCGCACGCAACAGTGCGACCTGATGCTGTGCGCCTACGCCTCGCATGGCGACACGCGCCACGTGCTGCTGTTCCCGGCAAACCCCGCCGAATGCTTCACGCAGGCGGTCGAGGCCTTCGACCTCGCCGAGCGGTTGCAGACGCCGGTGTTCGTGCTCTCCGACCTCGACATCGGCATGAACGACTGGATGGTGCCGGAACTCAAGTGGGACGACGCCTACCGACCGGACCGAGGCAAGGTACTCAGCGCCGAGCAGGTCGAGGCGCTGCCGAAGTTCCAGCGCTACGTCGACCGCGATGGCGACGCCATCCCCTACCGCACGCTGCCGGGCGAGAGCGCCAAGGGCGCCTACTTCACGCGCGGCTCGGGACACAACCAGTACGGCGGCTACACCGAGGACTCGGCGGAATACCAGGAGGTGGTCGACCGCCTGACGCGCAAGTTCGCGACGGCGAAGACCCTCGTGCCGCTGCCCGTGCTCGAGGGCCCGGGCGATCGCGAGATCGGCATCCTGAGCCTTGGCAGCTGCGACGGCCCGATCAAGGAGGCGCTGGTACGGCTCGCGGCGCTGGGCACCGAACTCGACTACCTGCGCGTGCGCGCGTTCCCGTTCGGTGCGGCGGTCGAGGAGTTCCTGGCCCGGCACCGGACGATCCTGGTGGTCGAGCAGAATCGCGACGCCCAGCTAAAGTCGCTGCTGACCCTGGAGACAGCGGTCGAGAAGCACAAGCTCGTCCCGATCCTGCATTACGACGGTATGCCGATGACCGCCGACTTCGTCATCGATGCCGTCCTCGACGCGCTCGGTCGTGGCACCCGCCGCGCCGTGGCCGCCGGCTAGGAGAACTGATCCCATGGCCTCCATTACCAAGCCCAAGGTCGCTCACCCGTCGCTGCCGCGCAACGAGCTGGGACTCACGCGCCGCGACTACGAGGGCGGCATGTCGACGCTGTGCGCCGGCTGCGGCCACGACTCGATCACCGCCGCGATCACCGAGGCCGTCTGGGGTCTGTCGCTCAGGCCCGAAACACTGGTCAAGCTGTCCGGCATCGGTTGCTCGTCGAAGACCACCGCCTACTTCGTCAGCGGCGCGCACGGCTTCAACGGCGTCCACGGCCGAATGCCGTCGATCGCCACCGGCGCCAACGCCGCCAACCACACCCTGACGTACCTCGGCGTCTCCGGCGACGGCGACTCGCTCTCGATCGGGCTCGGACAGCTCGCCCACGCGATCCGCCGCAACGTCAACATGCTGTACGTGATCGAGAACAACGGCGTGTACGGCCTCACCAAGGGCCAGTTCTCGGCGTCCGCAGACGTCGGCACCACCTCGAAGAAGGGCGACTCCAACCAGCAGACGCCGGTCGACCCGGCCCTGCTTGCGCTGTCGCTCGGCGCCGGCTTCGTCGCGCGCGGCTTCTCCGGCGACAAGCACCAGCTGGTGCCGCTGATCCAGGCGGGCCTCAGGCACCCGGGATTTGCGCTGATCGACGTGCTCTCGCCGTGCGTGACCTTCAACGACCACGAGGGCTCGACCAAGAGCTACGCCTATACCCGCGAGCACTACCACGCCGCCGTCGAGGCCGACTACGTACCGCGCGCCGAGGCGATCGCCGTCGACTATCCGGCCGGCGAATCGCTGCTGGTGCCGCTGCACGACGGCAGCCAGGTCAGGCTCAGGAAGCTGGAGCCTGCCTTCGACACGCGCAACCGCGCCAACGCCTACGCCTACATCGACGCGAAGCTGCACGAGGGTGAGTACGTGACCGGGCTGATCCACGCGCAGGACGCGCCCGAGCACGAGCTGCACGCGGTGAACCGGACGGCGGCCACACCGCTGAACCGCATGCCGTATGAGCGCCTCAACCCAGGTGCGGCGACACTCGCCAAGCTGATGGCCCGCTATCGCTGAGCGGGCGCCGGCGGGCCCGGGCGCCCGCTCCGCCGATATGCCGACCGGGCCGCCTGGACTGCCCCTGCGCGGCCAACCCCGCGACGCGGCCGGCCTGGGCGCGAGCCCGCCGTGCAGACCCGTGGCGACGTGACGGGCGAGCTCGCCCCGGGTGGCGATGGCCGCCGCCACCGGCATCGATCAACGGCGCAGGCGGATCTCCTGACCGGGCGCCGCAGGCGCGCCATCCGTGGCAAAGTTCAGCCTGCAGACGAGCTCGCCGCGGGCAGCTCAGGGAGGACGTTCGATGGGCAAGGGACGGCTGGAAGCGTTCAGCGATGGCGTGATCGCGATCCTGATCACGATCATGGTGCTGGAGCTGAAGATTCCCGAGGGCGGCTCACCGCTGTCGCTGCGGCCGCTGCTGCCGGTGCTGCTGAGCTACCTGCTGAGCTTCATCTACCTCGGCATCTACTGGAACAACCATCACCACCTGCTGCACAGCGTGCAGCGCGTCACCAGCGGCATCATGTGGGCCAACCTGCACCTGCTGTTCTGGCTGTCGCTGGTCCCGTTCACGACCGGCTGGATGGGCGCGAACCGGCACGCGGCGGTGCCGGCGGGATTGTATGGGCTGGTGCTGCTGATGGCGGGGATCGCGTTCTTCGTGCTGCAGCGGGCCATCATCCGCTCGCAGGGCCGCGATTCGCCCCTGCGCCGCGCGGTGGGCGACGACTGGAAGGGCAAGCTGTCGCCGCTGGTGTACGCGCTGGCGATGGGCACCGCGTTCGTGTCGGCGGCCGGCGCCGAGGCGCTGTACGCGCTGGTCGCGCTAGCGTGGCTGGTCCCGGACCGGCGTTACGCGCAGGCGCAGGCTGGCGGCGCGTGAGCCGGCCGCTCAGCTGCGGCGGCTGCGTTCCCAGTTGGTAATGGCGGTGCGTCCCGCCGGCGTCACCACGACACCGTGGCCGTTGTCCGCCACGTAGCCGCGGCGCACGAGCTTGTCCGCCTGCGCAGCCGAGATCGTCGCGGCGGCAAGTCCGCGCTTGGCGCGTTCCTGCAGGCGCGCCAGCGCCGCCCAGTCGTCGGCGGTCATGTAGTCGTCCAAGCATCCTCCCCAGGTGGCCGGGCCACGATCAGATCAGGTTAGGGCGTCGCCGTTATGCCTGCGCGAGCCGCGAAATCGCAGATGAACACCAGCAGTGCGTTCTCGATGCTGCCCGGGCGCGGCAGCGACCACTTCGGGTTTGACGGATCGCCACGCTCGGTGAACGCGACCGCACCCGTCCAGCGCGCATCGACGTACCAGTCGTAGGCGACCTCGGCGGAGCGGCCGCCCGGGCAGTCGAACAGCCGCTGGGTCCGGCCGGAGCGGTAGTCCGCGCCACTGCTCGGCAGCAGGTTGTGGTCCGCGCTGAACCGGAACCATGCCTGCACACCGGCCTTGGCGGGCAGGATCGACGCCTTGTCGGCGTGCCAGACGGTGCCGGCACTGCTGTGGATCACGTCGATCCACTCTTCAGCCAGGGCGGGTCCCGTGCACAGCACTCCCAGCAGCAACCATGAGCTGATCTGCATGTCCCCCCCCGTTCAGCGGCCGGCCCGGTCGGCCGATCGTAAGGCGCAGCATAGCCCGCGGCGCCGGCGCCGGCCATGCGTTGGCAGGGACCGCAGCCGGCTGCGGATTCGCCGGGGCGCCGGAGACGCCACTAGGCTAGACTCCGCGCCCCCACTAGTGTGAAGGCGACGGCCGTGACCCACCCTGCGCCCGATGCGCCGAAGACCTTTGCCGACCTTGGCCTGAGCGCCCCGCTGCTGGCGGCGCTCGCCGCGGTCGGCTACGAAGCCCCCTCGCCGATCCAGGCCGCCACGATCCCGGTGATGCTGACCGGCCAGGACCTGCTCGGCCAGGCCCAGACCGGCACCGGCAAGACTGCGGCGTTCGCGCTGCCGATCCTGTCGATGCTGGACCTCGCGCGGCGCGAGCCGCAGGCGCTGGTCATGGTGCCGACCCGGGAACTGGCGATCCAGGTAGCCGAGGCGTTCCAGAAGTACGCCAGCCACCTGCCCGGCTTCCACGTGCTGCCGATCTACGGCGGCCAGAGCTACACCCCGCAGCTGAACGCGCTGCGTCGCGGCACGCACGTGATCGTCGGCACCCCCGGCCGGATCATGGATCACCTCGAGCGCAAGACGCTCAGCCTCTCGACCATCCGCTTCGTCGTGCTCGACGAGGCCGACGAGATGCTGCAGATGGGCTTCGTCGACGCGATCGACCAGATCCTCGGCCAGGTCCCGGCAGAGAGGCAGGTCGTGCTGTACTCGGCGACGATGGCGGCATCCATCCGCCGCATCGCACAACGCCAGATGCGCTCGCCGAAGGAAGTGACGATCCGCTCGAGCACGACCACGGCGGCGAACACCCGCCAGCGCTACTGGCTGGTCGCCGGCATGCACAAGCTCGACGCGCTCACGCGCATTCTCGAGGTCGAGGCGTTCGATGCGATGCTCGTCTTCGCACGCACGAAGCAGGCCACGGTGGAGCTGGCCGAGAAGCTCGAGGCGCGCGGCTTCGCCGCCGCGGCGCTCAACGGCGACATCCTGCAGGCACAGCGCGAACGCACGGTCGCGGCGCTGAAGTCCGGCGCCATCGACATCCTGGTCGCGACCGACGTCGCCGCCCGTGGCCTCGACGTCGACCGTATCAGCCATGTCATCAACTTCGACGTGCCGTACGATTCGGAGTCGTACGTGCATCGCATCGGCCGCACCGGCCGCGCCGGCCGCAGCGGCGAGGCGATCCTGTTCATCGCGCCGCGCGAGCGCAACATGCTGCGGATCATCGAGCGCGCGACGCGCCAGCCGATCGAGCAGATGGCGCTGCCGACCGTGCACGACGTCAACCTGCGCCGTGTCGCGAAATTCAAGGAACGCCTCGCGGCGGCACTGGCCGAGCCCTTGCAGGCGGAGTACCGGCCGGTCATCGAGGAGTTCGTGCGCGAAACCGGCGCCGACCTTGCCGACGTCGCCGCGGCGCTCGCGAGCCTGGTGCAGGGTGACAGCTCGCTGGCCCTCGCCAGCAAGCGCAAGGGCGGCGACAGCGACCGCGAACCGACGGAACAGACGCCGTTCGAGCGCGTCCAGGCCGTCGCCGAGGGCCCGCGCAAGCGGCGCAAGCCGGGCTTCGACGAGCAGCAGGCGACCTACCGGCTCGAGGTCGGTCGCCGCCATGGCGTGCAGCCGGGAAACATCGTCGGCGCGATCGCCCACGAGGCGGACCTGGACGGTAAGCAGATCAACGGCGTGGACATCCGCGAGGACCACACGCTCGTGCGGCTGCCGGCCGACCTGTCGCCGCAGATCATCGCGAAGCTCGCGCGCATCAAGGTTCGCGGCCAGGCGCTGAACATCGCCAAGCTGCCGGCGAGCGCCCTGCCCGGCCGCGACCGCCCCGACCGCTAGGCGCGCGCGGCCCAGGCCGCGCGGATCGCGTCCGTCGTCTCGCCACGACCGTCGGCCCGCCAGCCCGGCGGGCCGAACATCACGCCGATCACCTCGCGCGCACCACGCGCGCGCCGCAGGTCGCGGCCCATCGCCAGCCACTCGTGAAACGCGATCCGCAGCGGGTTGTAGGTCTCGATGTTGCGCACGAGGCCGTAGTCGGGTCGCTCGTCGTCGCGCTCCGCCTCGAACGTACCGAACGCGCGATCCCACACCATCAGCACGCCGGCGTAGTTGCGGTCGAGGTAGCGCGGGTTCGAGGCGTGGTGCACGCGGTGGTGCGACGGCGTGTTGAACAGGTACTCGACCCAGGCCGGCAACCGGCCCACCGCCTCGGTGTGGATCCAGAACTGGTAGAACAGGTTGAAGCCCTGCTGCAGCAGGATCATCCCGGGTGGGAACCCGAGCCACGCGAGCCAGATCCACGGCATCCAGGTACCGACGACGACACCGGTCCACGGCTGGCGCACGGCCGTCGACAGGTTGTACTCGCGCGAGGAGTGATGGTTGACGTGCGCCGCCCACCAGAACCGGCAGCGGTGGCTGATGCGGTGGAACCAGTAGTAGGTGAAGTCGTCCAGCACGAACAGCACGAGCCAGGCCCACAGCGCGGTCTGCGGGATGGTGGCGATCTTCCAGTGGGAGGCCGCGACCAGTCCGCCGAACATCAGGCCGTTCATCGCGAGGTTGACCACGACGTTGCCGGCGCGCATCGCAAAGGACGCCAGCGCGTCCCACAGCCGATAGCGGGCACGGATCAGGCCGAGGCCGCCGAGCGAGGCTTCGAGCACGACCGCGCCGATGCGAGCGACCAGGAACACCTGCCAGAGCGCGAACTTCCCCATCGCATCCCCCTCGCCGCGAATCGGCACGCAGCCGCAGCACGAATCTAAGGCAGGCGCCGTCGGCCTGCGCAAGCGCGCGTCACAGCAGGCTCGCGCCGATGTTGATCAGAAGCGCAAGCACGGTGGTGTTGAACAGGTACGCGAGGATGCAGTGCAGCGAGCCGATCCTGCGCATGGGCTTGGAGACGAACGAGACGTCGGCCGTCTGGCCGGAGGTGCCGATCACCGCGGCGAAATAGAAGAAGTCGCCGTAATCGGGCGGCCCCTCGCCCGGAAACGCCAGCGCCGGTGCCTGGCCGCGGGCGACGGCGGCGTAGTAGTCGTGCGCATAGTGCAGCGCGAACATCACCTGGATGAAGGCCCACGAGGTCAGCACCGTGACCCCGGCTAGGGCGACGTGCTCGACGCGCAGCAGCCCGTGCAGGTCCTTGACGACCGCGAGCTCGCCCGCGATGGCCGCAAGGCTCGCGATCGACGCAACCACGACCAGCAGCAGGATCAGCAGCGCGCCGTCGTCCTGCATCTGGGCGCGACGATGGATGTGGTGACGGCTCGAGCGCGTCATCATCACCGCGGCGAGCAGCACGTACAGGCCCGCGCCCGCGTTCCAGGCGATCAGCGCGCGGGTCACGAAGTGACTGGCGAGCGACGTCGGCAGCCACAGCGCGACGGCGATGGCAACCACAGTGGCGATGAAGATCCGGGGCCGGGCCCGGATCTGGCGGAAGAGCCGAAGTCGCTGCATGCTCATGATGTTCCCTGCGCGCGCTGGGGCGCCCTAGCGATCAAGCGACAGCAGGTCGGCGCGCCAGCACGACCGGAGGGCCGCGACATCGGTCACGCCCGCCCGCACCGTCACCGTCACCGCGATCATATCGTCCCCGCAGCGACCGGCGTTAACGGCGCGGCCTCATGGCGTCGCGCCGTCCGTCGACAGTGCCTGACGTGCCAGTTGCAGCGCGACCTGGCGGGCCTCGACATCGCTGCGGTTGCACAGCACGACCGAGGTCACGTGGCGATCGGGGAAGCGCATGATCGCGCTGCGAAAGCCGCGCGTCGTACCGAAATGCCAGCGACGCGTCTCGCCCCCGGCCGGGTCGAGAAACCAGCCGAAGCCGTAGGCGACGGGCGTTCCCGGCGCGAGGTTGTCCTCGTCGCCGGTCGTCTGCGGCCAGCGCGTCTGGCCGCCGTCCGCGAGCCGCGCCGGCTCGTAGGCCGCCTGCATCGCCGACGCCGGCAGCAGCGCGTGCCGCTCGAGTGCCGCATCCCAGCGCGCGAGGTCCGCGAGGTTCGAGTAGATGCCGCCGTCACCCTGCGTCGCCGAGGTCGAACTCTGGTCGGCCGGCATCAAACCCGCGGCACCCGGCTCGTGTCCGTAGGCCCGCGCCGGCACGCGGTTGAGGCCACGCACGTACAGGCGCGTGTCGCGCATGCCCACGGGCAGGAACACGCGCGTGGCCAGAAACTGAGCAAAGCTCTGTCCCGAGATGCGCGCGACGATCAGTCCCAGCAGTACGTACGCGGAGTTGCTGTAGGCCCACTGGCTGCCGGGCTCGAAGTCGAGCGCTTGCTGACGCTGCAGCAGCGCAAGCACATCGGCATCCTGGATCTGCCGCTCGGGCGTGTAGGTGGCGCCGCCCGGCTGCGCCGCGGCGTCCATCAGCAGCTCGTAGTCCGCCAGTCCCGAGGTGTGCGTCAGCAGGTGGCGGACGGTGATGCGCCGCGCGTAGTCGGGAAAGCCCGGCAGCAGCTCGGCGAGGGGTGTGTCGTACGACAGCCGCCCGTCCGCCACCAGCAGCATGACCGCCATGGCCGTGAACTGCTTGCTCAGGGAGGCGAGCCGGAAGTTGGTGTGGGCGTCGAGTCGCTGCGCGGCGCCGAGCGCGCGCACGCCGTAGCCGGCGGCGAGGCGCGTGCGGCCGCCGCTGCGCAGCAGTAGCGCGCAGCCCGGGGTCGCGGCGCCGACCTCGACCCCGAGCGGAACCGGCGGCGCGCCCGCCGCGGACGCGGCCCCGCTCACGCTGCAGGCAAGCGCGATGACAGCGAGACAGCGGCGTGGGTCAGAGCGGCGGAACACGCCCCATCGTAGCGGACTGACGGGGCGCGCGGCAGTCGACCGTTACGGCAGGTCCATCAGCGCACCGAACGTGCCCGGATGCGCGGCATCCTGGTAAAGCACGCCGGGTCGCGTCACGGCCACGCCGTTGACGACCGTCTGCGTGGGACCGGAGGTCGTGACGATGTCCGGCAGGCCGTCGCCGTTGGCATCGACGAGCTCGACCTGGAACGCATCCCCGCCCATCAGAGAATAGGTCGTCGGCGCCGCGAACGCAGTCGAGCTGCCAGCCTGCTGCAGGAACACCGTCAGGGACGAGTCGCCGCCGACGACGATGTCGGGCCGCTGGTCACCGTCGAGGTCGGCCACCTTGATCGAGAACTGGCTGGTATAGGCCGGCAGCGGCGCGTTGATCGGCGTCAGGAACTGGCCCGGATGCGCCGGGTCGTTGAGCAGCACCGACAGCACCGGCGCCGCGCCACCAGTCGGGCCCGGATCTGCGATGACCAGGTCGTTGAGGCCATCGCCGTTGACGTCGGCGACCGCGATCAGGTTGCCGCCCTGGATATAGGCGTTCGGAGTCTGCGTATAGACGGCCACCGGCGCACCAAACGAGGCCACGGCGGGATCGGTGCCATGGAACAGCACCTTGACCCCCGCCGCATCCACCAGCACCACATCGAGCAGCTGGTCGCCGTCGAGGTCGGCCAGCAGCACCGTGGCGGCGCCACCGGCGTACAGCCCGACCGGCGCGGCAAACGTTCCGCGGGTGGTCGCGCTCTGCAGGAACATCGACACCGGGTAGTCGGCAACGACGAGGTCCGGCGTGCCGTCGGCGTTGAGGTCACCGACCGCGACGCCGGTGGCACCGGACGAGGCGAGGTAGGACGGCGCCCCGAAGGTGCCGTGGCCATCCCCGGAGTTCAGCGCTACCGAGACGAAGCCGCCGTCGATGCTCGAGGTGACGAGGTCCGGGTAGCCATCACCGTTGACGTCGGCGACCGTCAGGGTCGAGGGGGCGACGCCGTTGGGCGTCAGCACCGGCGCCGCGAAGGTGCTGGCGGCCGGATCATGCAGGTAGAGCGAGATGTTGCCGGGCACCGCATGGCGGTACCAGGACACGGTCGCGATATCCGGCTTGCCGTCACCGTTGAAGTCGGCGACGCCCAGGCCGAACGTGTCGGTGAGCGGTGTGTAGGGCTGGCAGTTACCCCAGCACGCGGGGGAACTGTTGTCATCGCATCCTGCGATCACCAGCGAGGTCGCGAGCACGGCAGCGATCGCCGCCAGGCGTAGCCCGCGTCCCTCCTTATGCGTAGCCATGGGTCACTCCTTCGGCGCGAGGTTTAAGGTCAACAGGCCCGCATTGTGGCGCTCGAACGGCCCGTCGTGCAGAAGGGCTTTCCCATTGTGTGACGCATCGCAAGCGGCGCTGTCCAGTGCAGGAGCCGGCCGAACTCCCGCCATAACGACTGGAACGCACGGGCGGCGCCGCGGTTGACACGGCCAGGCACCGATCGGCTGCACCTTGCGCGGCGCGGCGCGGCGCCGACGGCACCGACGCAGGTCGCCTAATCGCGACAATCGAGCTGGGCATTCGCGCACGTCGCCAGCGCCGGCCTGTGGCGCGCGGACGGCCGGTCGTGCGGATCTCAGCCCGTCAGTCGGGCGGCCACGGCGTCCCACCGGATGTTCGCGAAAAATGCGTCGATGTACTTCGCGGCTGCCGCGCCGTAATCCATCTGGTAGGCGTGTTCGTACATGTCCATGACCAGCACGGGCGCCGTATCGGCGGGCGCGGTGGCATGGTCCCCCAGCCAGTAGTTCTCCAGCAGCCCGAGATGGCGGTTGAATCCGAGCATGACCCACCCCGATCCGCCGGCGAGGCCGGCGCCGATCTTGCGGAACTCCGCCTCCCAGGCATCGAACGTCCCGAACGACGTCGCGATCCTGGATCTCACCGCGGCACCCGCGTTTCCGTCGCCGCCGAGGTTGGCGAAGTAGTATTCGTGCAGCACGACAGACCCCGTCCGCAGCAACTGCTCGCGCTTGAGTCCCGTGTAGATGTACGGCGCAAGCGCGGCATCGGCCACCGCGTCGCCGAGTCGGCCGCGAATCACGTTGAGTGCCTTCACCGCGCCGACGTAGTTATTTTCCCAATGCGACTGAATCAGCCGCTCGGAAATGCCCTTCAGGCTCTTGGCCGCGAACGGTAGCGGCACCGGAGTGTGGACGTCGGTGGTTGCCGGGCCGCGGGGCGACGCGGGCTCGACCGCGCCGGCCGGTGGGGCGAGCGCCGCCGCTGCGAGCACCCCGATGCTGGCGTGCTGGAGGAAATCTCGCCTGCTGGTGGTGCTCATGCTTGCTCCGGTGACGTAGAACGAGAGTAAAGAACGCTGCTACTGGGCCGCATCGTCGGCCGCGTCGACGCCCGCACCGAAACGGCGTCGGGTCCTGTCCCGCCGCAAGGTCGATCGAGGCGATACCACCGAGTCCGCCGGCGTCGGGACGAAGCGCTGGCGGCGAGATCAGCGCCCAGCCATCGGGCCATCAGGCCGACCGATCGCGAGGTTGGCGGATTCCACTCGCAACCCGTTCCCAAGTGCGTCGGATTTGGAACCACCGCTGCGCTCACCTGCGTGGGCCGGTTCACCCGTCGCGGACCTGCTCGCCGGCGCGCTGACGGGGGGACGCCATCAGATACCTGCGGCGGCCCCGATGCAATACGAGCTGCGACGACGGGCGCACCGCGCTGACCGCCGCCGCGACAAAGCGCATGACCTGAGTCGACATGCCGCTCAGCGACCGGCCAGGATCTTGGCCTTGAGCGTCTGGAACTCATCCTCCGTCAGGATGCCGCGCTTGCGCAGGTCGTCCAGCCGGATCAACTCGTCGTAGTAGTTGCGCTGCGCGGCGGCAGGTGCGGATGCCTGCGGTGGCGCGATCGGCAGCGGTGGCGCGGCGGCCGCGGGCGTTGCCGCCGGCATCGGCGCGGCAGGTGCAGCGGCGGCCACCGCCGGGGTCGACGGCGCCGCGGCAGGAACGGCCGGGCTTGACGTCGCGGCGCCCGCGGGCGGCACCAGACGGAAGTCGTAGTCAATCGTCGACAGATGGCCGATCTGCAACGTGTCCTCGTGCACCGCCACCTCGACGGCGGTCATCCCCTTGCCCTGTGCGAATGCCTGCGCCTCGGCGGCAACGGCGGCCCGCAGCGCGGCGGGATCGGCATACACGTGGCCGGCGTCGGCACGCGACAGCCGGTAGGTGTCCGTCGACAGCCGGACCATGCCCGGATAACTGCAGGCGCCCAGCAGCAGGGCGACCCCCAACAGCGCGAGCGCTCGCTTGCGACGGATCGTATGCATGTCTGGCCTCCAGCCTGGCGGGGTTTGCGGCGGGCGGTGCACCTCGCCGATCAGGGGCACCCTACACGGCCCGGCGGGCGCTGGCGATTTCGGAGAACCACGCCCGGGCGCGCGGCACCGGCTACGGCGGCGCGCGGGCCGCCGCGATCCCGGCCTGCGCCGTCGTGCCTGCCGCCCACGCCGCGATCGGGCTCGCGCGGCCGCACGCCAGGCAGCGGGTCAGCTCGTAGCGCGCGGCGCAGTGCGGGCAGGATGCGCCGCCGGCGAAGATGTCGAACTGCGCGCGGCACTGCCCGCAGGTCCAGAACTCCCCCGCCGGGGGTGCCGATGCGCAGCGGGGGCAGGCGACACCGTCGCGCCGTGGCGCGCGCTGCAGTGTCCGCAGCACGCGGGCCTCGCGAAACGCGCTCCAGCAACGGGCGAGGATGAACAGCGCGAGCAGCCCCGGCCAGAACGACCGTAGACCGAGCGCGACCAGCCCGAGCCCCACGCCGCCGAGCGCGCCGATGACGCTCACGACCGTCAGGCTCGACGCCTGCCCGAACGCAATCCACAGCAGCGCGCGCAGCATCTGGCCGCCGTCGAGCGGGTAGACCGGCAGAATGTTGAACAGCAGCACGCCTGCGTTCAGCAGGTACAGCGTCCCGAGGAATTCATGCACGTCCGGCGCGCTGTCGCGCAACCCGGCCGCCGTGCAGGCGAGGTCCACGACCCGGATCAGTGGCACCAGCGCGACGTTCACCAACGGACCTGCGGCGATGCACCACAGCACCGCCCCGGGCCGTGGCGGAGGATCGACGAAGGCCACGCCGCCGAGCGGCCATAGCAGGATCCGCTCGGCCGTGCCGCCGACGCTGCGGCAGGCCAGCGCGTGACCGAACTCGTGCAGCAGCACGATCAGAAACAGCGCGAGGTACTCAAATACGTTCCACAGCACCGAGCCGTAGTGGCTGCCGCGGAGCGCGATCTCGATCGCGGCCACCAGGAACCATGACCAGTGCAGAAAGACATCGATCCCCTTCCACCTGAACAGCCGGAGGGATCCGCGGGCGGTGCTGGACATCATGCCCGTTGATAACAGGTGCACGCGCGACCCACAAGGCGCGAGCGAGCGCGGCCGCGCTCGCGCCGCTGCGCCGGTCATTAAACGGTAAGAAAACCCATGCCTAATCGGTACGTTGCCTGAATGCCGCTGTCTGCAAATCGTGGCATCGGGCCGAAGTGCCGGCGACCGGCCGCGCCCTTCGTCGCGTCGATCAACCCACTGGCCACGACCGAGTGCCCCATGCGCGACGACCCTGCGTACTCGATGTCCGACACGAGCCTGGACCGGACGCGCCGTCTGCTGATCCGCGCTCTGGAGCGCGTCTGCGGCCAGCACGACCTGCAAAAGCGCTACGACCGTTACCGGGCGGGCCTGCGTCCGGGCGCCTCGTTCTGGGCCGATGGCGTGCGCCTGTTCGGCGTGCGGCCAAAGCTTGATCCGGGCGCGATCGACCGCGTCCCCGCGAGCGGCCCACTGCTGGTCGTGGCGAACCATCCCTTCGGCATCGTCGACGGCCTGCTGCTGTGCTGGCTCGTCAGCCAGGTCCGCAGTGACTTCAAGATCATGCTCAACGGTGGCCGCTACGTTCCCGAGATGGGCGGCCACGCGATCCCCCTCGACTTCTCCGGCACGCGCCAGGCACAAAAGACCAACGTCGCCGGGCGCATCGAGGCGCGCCGCACGCTCGAGCAGGGGGGCGTGCTGATCATCTTCCCGGCGGGCGGCATCTCGACCTCGGTTGATCGCCTTGGCGGGACACCGGCGATGGATGTCGCCTGGCACCCGTTCGCCGCGCAGCTGCTGACGCGCACGCGTTGCCGCGTGCTGCCGGTGTGGTTCGGCGGGCAGAACTCGCGGCTGTTCCAGGTGGTCAGCCACCTGAGCCTGACCCTGCGCTGGGGCCTGCTGATCGGCGAGAACATGAAGCGGCTCAAGGCTCCGATCCGGATGGTCGTCGGCGCGCCCGCGTCGCACGATGAGCTGGCGACTCACGCCGACCGCTTGGCACTGTCGGCCGAGCTGTGCCGGCGCACCTACGCGCTCGGCGGGATCGACACGCGCCTGACCGGCATCGCCGCCGACTGGCCAAAGGCGCTGCGCACCAAGGCGCCCGCAACGAGCAACCCGCCGCGCGATCGGTTCCTGCCGCGACTACTGCGCGAGCGCGCCTGAGCGATCGTGCGCGCCGCTCGCTAGCGCGGTGCCGCGGACCGCATCCGGTCATCGGCGCGAAAGAAGCGGCGACCCAGCGCTAGCATCTCGGCATCATCCGGGTGATCCAGGGTCTGCACCGCCGAGATGCGCTTTGCCAGCGCCGGCGCCTGCTCGTCGAGGAAATTCCTGAACTCGAGCTTGGCGTTGCCGGGGCCTGCGAGCAGGATCGCGCCGTAGCCCTCGAGCGCCGCGACGAGGCGATCGAAGAACGCCTTGTCGACCCCCTGGTGGCCGCTGCCCGGCACATTCGCCTTGTGCTGCAGGTGGTGTCCGGTGCCGCCGGCGGCAACCACCGTCGGTGGTTCCACATCGGCATTGAAGGTGAAGATCTTGGCCTCGCGATGATCGAGCCAGACGACCGCATGGATGTGGGTGTTCATGAGCATTCCCCGGCCTTGACAACGGTTTTGAGTATGGTCGCGCGGCGCCGCAGCGTCTGTAGGCATCATTCCTTGGGGATCCCGCGCATCCGCACGGCGGCCGGTTCGATGGCGCACAGACGGCCCTGCCGCCGGTGCCGGCGCCCGCCCGGCGGGCGGCACGGGCCGGTCGGGTCGCCGGGATGGGGCGCCGTCATAACGCGCGGTGACGGCTCCGGCGGATCGCGCGGGGGCGAGCCCCCGCGCCCGGCCCAGGCGGCGCATCGCAATTGTCTGGACGCAATGCAAAAATCGCCGTCAGAATGCCCCCCAGCCCCTTCCCCACCGAACCGATCCGCAGCTCGCAGCGTGCGGCTGCCGACAGGGTAATGCGATGACCGTTATGTCCCGCTTCTTCCGCCCGCCCCCACCGCCGCCGCCCACCGTGGCCGAGCGCATCGCCGCGCTTGCGACCGCCACGACTGACAGCCTGATCCCGATCGCGCTCGGCCCGGACGAGGAAGCACTGCGCCTGGCCGCCATCCGCATGCTGCCGGACACCGACGCGCTGCGTGTGCTTGCGGGCCTTGCCCCGGCTCAGGAGAGTCCGGCGACGCCGACCCCGCCGACGCTGCGCCAGGCCGCCCAGGCACGCCTGGCGCAGTTCGTCGATCACGGCTCGCTGGACCCCGCGACGCTCGGCGCGGCGCCCGCGCAGCGCGACGCGGTGCTCGGCATCGTGGCGCTGTGCAAGGACCCCACGTGCCTGCCGCGCGTGCTGGCCGCCATCCCGGATCCCGCGGAACTGTTGCACCTGGCGGTGGACAGTCCCTCCAGCCGCGTGCGCCAGCTGGCGGCCGCGGCGATCGACGATGGCGCGCAGCTGCAGGAGCTGCTCAGGCAGGTCCGCGGCAAGGACAAGAACGTATATCGCCAAATCAAGGATCGTCTCGCCGCGCGCGCCGCCATTGAACGCGAGGCCGCCGAGACGGCCCGTGAATCGCAGGCGGTGAGCGACGCGCTCGAGCAGCACGCGCGCCGCTCGTTCGACCCGCTCTACACCGCGACCGTGGAGGTGCTCACCGCCCGCTGGGCGGCGATCACGAGCCACCCTTCGGCGGAGGCCGAGGCACGCGGACAGCAGGCCCTGCTGCGCTGTCGCGAGGTGATTCAGGCGCACGCGCAGGCGCTGATCCGCGCGACGGCCGAGCAGGCCGCGACGCAGGCGCAGGCGCTTGCGGCGCGTGCGGCGGCTGAAGAGGCGCGCCTCGCCGCCGAGCAGGCCGCGGCGGCAGCGGCCGACGCCTGCGAAACCGCCGCGGCCGCCGAGGAACTTGTCCGCCAACAGGCGGCGCGCACCGAGGCCGAGCAGCGAGCCGCCGATGAGCAGATGTTCAGGCAGCTCGGCGGCACGATCCGGCTCGCGCGCGACCTGCTGCAGGCAGGCAACACCCGCAAGGCCGCGACGCTGCGCCGCACGATCGAGGCTCAATGGCCGACCACGACCGCGGCCCCGCCTGCCCTGACGCGCAGTCTGCAGCAGCTGGACGAGCGTCTGGACGAGCTGCGTCAGTGGAAGGACTTCGCCGTCGCGCCCAAGCGGCTGGAACTGGTCGAGGAGATGGAGTCGCTGGTCGGCGCACAGGACGAACCCAAGGCGCTCGCCGCGCGCATTCAGGCCGTGCAGCAGCAGTGGCGCACCCTGAACAAGGGCATCGTGAGTCCCGCCGCGGAGGAAGAGGAGCGCTTCCAGCGCGCGCATCGCGCCGCGTTCGAGCCGTGCCGCGAGTATTTCGCGGCCCAAGCGTTGATCCGCCGCGAGAACCTCGAGCGCCGCAAGCGCATCCTCGAGCGGGTGCTGGCGTTCGAGGCAAGCCAGGCCGAGGAGCTGGCCGACCGTCGCGGCATCCTCGACGTACTGCGCGAGGCGCCGCGGGAATGGCGCAGCCACGGCCCCGTCGACCGCGAGGCGGCGGCGCCCGTGCAGGCGCAGCTCGACGCGGCCCTCGAGCGGCTGCGCCAGCTGCTCAACGACTGGCACTCCCAGAACGCCGCGAACCGCCAGACGCTGATCGAACAGGCGCGCGCGCTCGTAGCCTGCGAGGACGTCGGCCAGGCCATCGATGGCGCGAAGCGCCTGCAGGCACAGTGGCGCGACGCGGGGCCGCTGCCGCGCGAGCAGGACCAGTCGCTGTGGAGCGAGTTCCGCGAACTGTGCGATGCCATCTACAAGAAGCGCGAGGATGCAGTTACGCAGTTCGCGGCGAATCTGCAGGCCGCGAAGGCGCAGGCCGTCGCGCTGTGCGCGGCGATCGAGGCTGCGATCCTCGAGGCACCGCCCACGCGCGCCGAGGGCAACGCCCAGGTGCTGGAATGGCGCGCGGCGTCCGATGCGATCGGCGAACTGCCCGGGGCGGACGCCCGCGCGTTGCGCGATCGCTTCGAGCGCGGACTTGCCAAGTACGACGGCCTGCTGGCGCAGCAGGGCCGGCGCGACGCGGACGCCGCCCTCGAGAACCTCTTCGTCGCGGCCAACCACGTCCGCGCCTATGAACGGGCGGTGGACCTCGGCGCGCAAGACGCCGGGCGCGAAGCGCTCAAGGGCGCGGCCGAGCAGTTCATCAGCGCCGTGCCTCGCTGGCCTGCGGGCGGCCTTGCGGCCATCCGCGGTGCGCTGGGGCGCGCCGAGGTCGCGTCGCCCGACGATGGCAGTCGGGAGCGCGCCTTGCGCATGCTGTGCATCCGCGGCGAACTGTTCGGTTCGACCCCGACGCCGGCCGAGGACGAGGCCCTGCGGCGCGAGTACCAGATGCGCCAGCTGATGCAGAGCATGGGTCAGGGCAGCCAGACCGACGAGCGCGACTGGAATTCGATGCTGCTGGAGTGGGTCGGGATCCGCGCCATCGCGGCCGACCCGCACGCGGCGTTCGAGCGCCGCTTCCGGCACTGCCTCGCGAAGCGGCCGGCGAAGTCCGCCGAGGACTCGCCGTTTCGGAACCACGACGGCACCGATCGAGTCCGGCGCGAGCGCGATTCGGGCGATGGTCGCCCGCGCCGCGATGGTCGCCGCTGAGCGGGTAGTCGCGACGCGGGCAATGACGGCGCAAGGTCATACGCGGGCGGCCCGGTTTATCGCCAGCGCTTGCCTTCGCCCCAGCAACCGGTAACGTGGACGCCTGCCAATTCCATCCTGCGAGGCACGATGCTGCCGGAAGACTCAGACCGCCTGTACGGTCCCCTCGCCTGCCACGGCAGCCACCGCAACCCCGCGCTGCTCGGCGTCTACCGCCGGGGACCGAAGCCGCAGAGCCGGCGTTCCGATCCGTTCTACCTGCTCGGTGGCGGCGGCACGCCCGCTCCGCTGGGCATCCGTGCCGGGATCTTCGCCGACCTGCCGGACATCCTCTACGACGAGAATGACTTCTGCTTTCCGCTGGAGGCCGACGTCCCGGTGCCCCCTGCCGCGAAGGACATCACGCTCGTCGAGGCCCAGTCGATGGCGCTCGCGATCACCACCGCCTTCGAGGGCGGCAAGGGAATGAACTACCAGGCACTGGCCGACAACTTCGACGGTCAGGGCATGTCGTTCGGTCTGATCCAGTGGAACTTCGGGCAGAACACGCTCGGCCCGCTGCTGGCGAAGATGCTCAGCGCGGACGCGAAGGCCTTCGAGGCGTGCTTCGGCGAGGGCACGGACTTCGCGACGCTCAAGACTGCGCTGGAGGGCAACAAGCAGGCGGACCAGCTCAAATGGGTCGCCGCGGTGCTCAAGGACAAGCGCACCGCATGGCAGTCGGCGTTCAGGGCCGTCGGGGCGAACGCGACGTTCCAGCGGATCCAGCGCGAACAGGCCGCAAGCCAGTACCATCCGATCGTGGTCAGCGGCATCAAGTCGCTGCGCTCGGCGGCGCCGGAGCTCATGAAGGATGTGGAGTTTCGTACCTACGCTGCGCTGTTCGACACCGCCGTGCAGCAAAACGGCATCCTATCGTCGGCGGCCGCCATCAAGACCCGCCTCGAGAAGGAAAAGCCCAAGACGCAGCTGGAGCTGGCGACCATCGCGGTGACGGAGCGGGCCCGCAAGGCCAACGACCGCTGGGTCGCTGACTGCCTCAGCCGGCGCCTCGGTATCCTCGCCGGCAAGGCGGTCGAGGTCACGGAGATGAAGAACACAAGCAGTCGCGTCAACGCCGGTTACGAACTCATCACCAGCCACGGTACCGACCATGTCACCGGCCTGTAGGTCCGCGCTGCTGCTGGCGCTGCTCGCCTTCGCGGCAGCCACTGCCGCGAAGGCCCCGGCGACGCCGCCAGTGTCGCCGTTCGACTGCACAGGCGACGTCTGCGGCTTCAACGTGACCGCCGACACGCTGGTCAGCGCGCCTTGCGAGGGGCGCGCCGTACTGGTGGCCTACAGCCGCAGCAGCGGCGCGACGCTTGTGCAGTGCAGCATCCCCGCTCGCGGCGAGGACAACCTCGTCTATGCCTTCGATCGCAGTTCCAGTCATGGACCTGTCTATGAGCTGGAGGGTGGCCGCTATGTCAACCCAAGCTCGCTCCCAGCGGCGGCGACCGATGGCATCCCGGATCGCTTCGGCCCGGTCCCGCTGTGCAGCGCGCCGGGCGCTGCACAGGCGGGCGAGCTCACGCTGGTCGTCAAGGAGCCCAGCGGCGGCGGCGACCCGCCGTACTGCTATCGGCTCTACCGCGGCGCGATCGCGTCGGGCGCGTTCGCGCTGACGGCGGACGGCGCAAGCGCACCCGCCCCGTCCGGCAGCGGCCGGGCGCGCTGGAACAAACTCGTCGCGGCCTTGCTGCCGTACGTCGTGCCGGCCACCGCCAGCGAGCGGCCGGCTGCCATCGTCGGCGCCGCCAAGGCCCGGCTTTACACGCGACCCGACACGCAGGCGAGCACGAAGATGTACCTGATCCAGGGCGATGCGGTGAGCCTGCTCGAGGCGGCCCCGTGCGGCGGTTGGAGCCGGATTCGTTATGTCACCCAGGCCGGCAATACACTGGACCGCTGGATCCAGAGCGCCGACCTGGCCAAGTAACCGCTGACCCGCCCCAGACCCCGGCAGGCACCGTCTCCACCCGGGCGCCCCTGAGAACCGTTCTCAGAAGGGTTGCAAACTGTCGCCAACCTACGACACTATAGGAGGCAATGAGAGGGGGCGCGGGGGCGCCCTACGCCAGGGGAGGCTCCGCGTGAAGCAAGTAGGCACGGTCATCGATGGCCTGATGTTGTCGACAGGTGTCATGATGGTGGTGGCGGGCCTTTGCTCGCTGCTGCACATATTCTGATTCTGACGGGCTGACGGGGCCCGCTCACCCGCGCGGTGGTGGCCGCGGCGGGGCTATCGCCTGCGCCTCGCAGCTCGCACCGCGCGGTCTTCACGATCCGCGCCAGCCGCTGTCATCTCGGCAGTCGAGCCACGACCAGCCAGCCTGCCACCTCGGCATGCTTCTCCATCCGCAGCGTTTCGCGCCGTACGTCCACCGTCGAAAATCCCGTCGCCTGCAGGGCGCGTGTCAGGTAGGCGCGGTCGTGCTGGTAGCGCCCGCTGGGCGTGATCGTATAGCCCGGCTCGATGCCTTCCCGCTCCATGGCCTCGACCGTGAAGATGAACCAGCCGCCCGGCCGCAGGCAGGCCGCCGCGGCGAGCGCAGGCTCGGCGAGTTCGCCAAAATACACCAGCGTGTCTGCTGAGATGATCGCGTCGTAGCGGCGCGGCCGCTCGCGCATGGTCGCGCTCAATTCGCCGACGACCAGCTCGTCGTACAGCGCGCGCTTGTGCGCAAGCTCGATCATCTTGTCCGACAAGTCGACGCCATCGAGCCGGGCCGCCAGCGGCTTGAGCAGCGGCGCGCACAGACCGGTGCCGCAACCCGCGTCGAGGATCTCAAGCAACCGGCCCTGGGCCTGCGGCTGTGCGTTGAGCGCGGCGAGCATCAGCTGCGGGGCACGATAGCCCAGGCCAAGCAGGTTCTCGTCGAACTGATGGGCGTAGGTGTTGAACAGCTCGCGCACGTACTGGTCGCCTGCGCGCGGCGGCAGGGGCACGTCACCGGCACCGGTGGCCGCAGCCATGTGGCGCGGCACCGGATGATCGGGCGACATCGTCAGCCACGCGCGGTACACCTTGCGCGCCCGCGCGACGTCACCGACGCGGTAGTACAGACGGCCCAGGTGCTCGTAGGCCTCGTCGTAATCCGGGCGCGCCTCGACGACCCGCTCGAACGCCGCGATCGACTCCTCGCTTCGTCGCAGGCGAAACAGCGCCATCGCGAGGTTGTGCCAGGCCTGGTGCATTTGCGGGGCGAGGCGGACCGCGGTCTGGTACGCGGTGCAGGCGCCCTCGGCGTCGCCCGTCGTCTTGAGAACATTGCCCAGGCTATTCCAGGCGTGTGCATTGTCGGCGTTGATCGCGAGCGACTCGCGGATGAGCGCAAGGCCCTCCTGCTGGCGGGCGTTCTGGAACTGCAGCACGCCCAGGTAATGCAGTGCGTCGGGCTCGGCCGGCTCCGCGGCGAGGGCTTGCCGGTAGAGCGCCTCCGCATCCTCGAGATTGCCTCGCTGATGCTCAGCCATCCCCTCCATCACCGTTGGCGTCATCTTACCCATCGTCACCGCGCTCCAGCCACCGGTCACATTACAGCGGCTGCGCGCGCGGCCCGGCGCCGCGCACGCCCGGACAGCTGTCCTCAGCCAAACGAATAGGCCAGGTCCCCGTCAGTGACCAGCACCGCGATGCTCGATGTCGCCTCACCCGCCGCCATGCGCTCCAGCAGCCCGTGGCTGATCTTCGGCAACAGCGTGTTGGTCAGGATCGCGTCGATCATGCGGCCACCGCTCTCCGGCTCCGTGCAGCGCGAGGAAATCAGTGACACCACATCCTCGGTGTAGCTCAGCTCGATGCCCTGGCCTGCGCGGACGCGCTTGACGATGCGGTTGAGCTGCAGGCGGATGATGCGGCCGACCATCTCGTCGGACAGCGGATAGTACGGAATGGTCACGATGCGTCCCAGCAGCGCGGCCGGGAACGTCTTCAGCAGCGGCGCCCGCAGCGCCTTGGCGATGCCCTCGGGATCCGGCATGAGCTCCGGGTCCTTGCACATCCCCATGATCAGGTCCGTGCCGACGTTGGTGGTCAGGATGATCAGCGTGTTCTTGAAGTCGATCACGCGCCCCTCGCCGTCCTCCATGACGCCCTTGTCGAACACCTGGAAGAAGATCTCGTGCACGTCCGGGTGCGCCTTCTCGACCTCGTCGAGCAGCACGACGCTGTAGGGTTTGCGTCGCACAGCCTCGGTCAGTACGCCACCCTCGCCGTAGCCCACGTAACCCGGCGGCGCGCCCTTCAGCGTCGAGACCGTGTGCGCCTCCTGGAACTCGCTCATGTTGATCGTGATCAGGTTCTGCTCGCCGCCGTACAGCGCCTCGGCGAGGGTCAGGGCGGTCTCGGTCTTGCCGACGCCCGAAGGCCCTGCGAGCATGAACACGCCGATCGGCTTGGTCGGGTTCTCAAGGCCCGCCCGCGCGGTCTGCACGCGCTTGGCGATCATCTCCAGGGCGTGATCCTGGCCGATCACCCGCTGGCCGAGGGACCTGGCGAGATTGAGCACGGTCGCGATCTCGTCCTTGACCATGCGACCCACCGGGATGCCGGTCCAGTCGGCGACCACCGAGCCGACCGCCTGCTCGTCGACGCAGGGCAATACCAGCGGATTCTCGCCCTGCAGTGTGGCGAGCTCGACCTGCAGCACGCCCAGCCGCTCGCGTGCCGCGACCGGATCGAACGGCGGCGCGTCGCCGACGGCCGGCGTCACCCCCGCGGTGTCGACGGCGGCGTCGACCGCGGCGTCCACCTTGCCGACCGCGTCGCGCAGCTTGCCGCGCAGCACGAGAATCTCGTCGACGAGCGCCTTCTCGCCCTTCCATGCCAGCGTCAGCGATCCGAGGCGCTCCTGCTCGGCCTCGATCGAGGTCGCGACCGTCGTGCCACGGGTACCGACGTCGATGCCGATCACGCGCTCGCGCTCGATGATCGCGGCCTCGGTCTCCAGGGCCTCGATGCGCCGCTGCGAGGTATCCACCGCAGCCGGGGTGGCGTGGTGACTGACGGCCACGCGTGCGCAGGCCGTGTCGAGCAGGCTGACGGCCTTGTCCGGCAGCTGGCGGTCCGGGATGTAGCGGTGCGACAGGCGCACGGCGGCGGCCAGCGCCTCGTCGAGCACCTGCACGCGATGGTGCTTCTCCATCACCGAGCAGACGCCGCGCATCATCAACAGCCCCTTGGCCTCGTCCGGTTCGTCGATCTTGATGGTCTGGAAGCGCCGCGTCAGCGCCGGATCCTTCTCGATGTACTTCTTGTACTCGGCCCAGGTCGTCGCACCGATGGTACGCAGCGTGCCGCGCGCAAGCGCAGGCTTCAGCAGGTTCGCAGCATCGCCGGTCCCGGCCGCGCCGCCCGCGCCCACCAGCGTGTGCACCTCGTCGATGAACAGCACGATGGGCTTGGGCGAGGCCTGCACCTCGTCGATCACCTGCCGCAGGCGTTGCTCGAACTCGCCCTTCATGCTCGCGCCCGCCTGCAACAGGCCGACGTCGAGCGCGAGCAGGGAGACGTCCTTGAGCATCGGTGGCGCGTCGCCGAGCGCAATGCGCCGCGCGAAGCCCTCGACCACCGCGGTCTTGCCGACGCCGGCCTCGCCGGTGAGGATTGGATTGTTCTGGCGGCGACGCATCAGGATGTCGACGATCTGGCGGATCTCGTCGTCGCGGCCGACGACCGGATCGATCTTGCCATCCCGCGCCTGCTGAGTAAGGTCCACCGTGAAGCGCTTGAGCGCGTCGCCGCGACCCATCTGCGCCGGCGCCATCGAGCCGCTCGCCTCGCCAGGCGACGCCCCGCCACCGACCGCCGAGCCGTCGAACGCAGGTGCGTTGTCCTCCGGCGAGCCCTCGCAGATCTTGCCGAGCTCGTCGCTGAGCGCCTCGACCTTGACCTTCTCGAACTCGCGCGAGATCCCAAGCAGCGCCGCGCGCAGGCTGCGGGTCTTGAGCATGCCGAACAGCCAGATGCCGGTGCGTACTTCGCTGCCACCGAACAGCAAGGTGGCATACACCCAGCCACGCTCCACCGACTCCTCGAGGTTGGCTGCGAGGTCCGAGATCGCGCTCGCCCCGCGCGGCAACCGGTCCAGGGAATCGGTGAGGTCCTTGGCCAGCCGCGCCGGTTCCAGGTTGTAGTGGCGGATGATGCGATGCAGATCGGAGTCCTGCAGCTGCAGCAACTGGTGCAGCCAGTGGCCGATCTCGACGTTGGGGTTGCCACGCATCTTGCAAAACACCGTGGCGCTCTCGATGCCGCGGTAGGCGATCTTGTTGAGCTTGCCGAAGAGTGCCGCCCTGCCGATATCTGCCATGATCACTCCAGAGGCCCGGGAACGCGTCGCGACCCGGGCGGTTGCCAGTGTTAGTGTTGTGCCCTGCGCTCGCGCAGCGTGACGATACCAGCCGCGGCGCCATCCGGCGCCAGCCATGAATTCCAGCCAAGCTTGCCGCTCACGCCCAGCTGCGTACTCGGAACCTCCGCCGGTCGCACGACCAGCTTCAGCTCCCAGCCAAGCTCGTCGGCAAGGTAGTTGCGGATGATCGTGGCGATGAGGGCCAGTCGCCCGCCGTCGGGGAGCAGCGAGTCCAGGTCCGTCCGGCCGATGGGGCCTGCGACGATGCGGAAGCGATGACTGACGCTCCAGGCGGCTTCGCCGATGATCGTGTCCACGCCGAGCCTGCCGTCGACCCCGAGGCCGACACCGAGCTGCAACTGCACGCCCGGGCCGAGCATCAGCCACTCGCCGGCGTATTCCTCGATCCGCATCGGCAGGCCGAAGTAGTCGACCAGCATCGCCTCCAGGCCCTCCGGCGCGCGCACGCCCGACGACAGCCAGCCGGAGAAGAAGCGCTTGGACGCGTCGCTCCAGCCGTCGCGTTCGTGCATCGAGGGCAGACCAAGACCGATCAGCGAATCGACGTAGCTGCCGAAGCGGTCGGACTGCGGCCGGTCGCCGCTGACGGCCGGTCGCGAGGTCGCCCAGGCACGGTACAGGAGCGAAATCAGCCGGTGATGGAACAAGTCGGCAAAGCGCGCGAAGGTTGGGTCACGTGCGATGACGAGCCGCTCGTAGGCGTACTCGGTCAGGTGCAGCGGCAGCGGGCCGTTGGGGCCGAACATCCCGAAGAACGCCTGCCACAGCTGGGCCGGGCCGTGCTCGGTGGCCGGCACGAAGCGATCGAGCGGTGTCGGCGCGAATCGCATCGACGGCATCTGCCGCAGGCGCACGGCGTCCTGCTCCGGGCGCACCGACTCCCCCAGCCGCTCGCGCTCGGCATAGGCGCACTCCAGGCGCCGCATCGCCTCAAACGCATCGAAGCGGGTAACTCCCTCCTCGAGGCCCTCCAGCGCGCTCATATGGCGGGTCGGCGGCCGGTCCGTGGCTGCCAGCGCTTGAGTTCGCCGCGTTCGGCGCTGCGCAGCACCATCTGAGTGAATGAGTTCACGGAGACGTAGCGCGCGAAGAATTCCTCGAGCACCGCAGCGAGCAGGAACGCGCCGGTTCCCTCGAAGGCACGGTCCTCGGTGGTCAGCACGATCTCGATGCCGCGACCGATTCCGACCGGACCCGCCCCCGGCAGGCGCGCCACGATCGGGCGGGTGGCGATGCTGCGTACACCCTCGATCTGGCGCTGGTGCCCTGCGTCGTTGGTGTTGCCGTACAGGCTGAGGATTTCCCGCAGCGCGGTCGCACCCTCCTCGGTCGACGAGTCGATCAACGAGGCGTAGTTCAGCGATAGGTGGCTGATCAGGCGCCATGACGACTCGTCCAGGCTCATCGACGGGCGCGGCTTGGTCGGGATGCCGACAACCTTGATCGATTCGACCGGTATGCCGCCCTCGAGCGTGAAGTCGGTGCGGCCACGGCCGACGGCCATCTGCAGCGGCAGGTCGCGATTGGTGCAGGTGACGAAGCACTCAAGCTGTCGCAGGTCGGTCCGGAACGGCGCCGCGTTGGCGTCGGTCAGCGCGATGAAGACCTCCGAGCCGATGTAGCTGGTGCGCGGCCCGAAGCGACGCTGGCGCGTTGACAGCATTCGCGGCTCGCGGCGCAGCGAATAATAGGCGTGCTCCTTGCTGTGCCAGGTCGTCTCGGTGGTGCCGTAGAACGGCTGGAAACGCACCTCGACGTCGGCCCGCGTGCCGTAGGCCTCGGCCGACACCACGTCGACCACCTCGAAATCCATCGGCCGCGTGCGGTCGACGATCAGGTGGTATTCCGAAGTGCGGTCGGACAGATGGACGCGGTCCGCCCGGCGCCGGAAGAGGTTGATCGCAGGCGTGCAGCCGAGGCGGAAGTTCTCGGCACTGACCTGCGCCTCGAGCAACGGGTACGGCCGGTCGAACAGGACCAGGATCTCGAACTCAGCCGCATCGATCGCCGCAAGCGCCGCACGCAGCCCGTCCAGGCCGACGAACAGGAAGCGCTCCGGCAGCGTGAAGTACTCCTGCAGCAGCCGATAGCCGGAGAAGGCCCGTCGCGACACCGGCAGCAGGGCCTCGTTGTCGCCGAAGCCGAGCGCCTTGATGCGCGCGGCCGGCAGCACCGTCTCGTGGCTGCCGTCCTTGGCGCGGACCACGAAGCCGAGCGCATGGGTGAACAGGTGTTCGTAGATCTGCCGCGGCAGCTGCTCGACACCGGCCAGGTACAGGTCCAGCCGATCGAGCAGCAGCTGCCCGGACTTGACGCCCGCGGTCAGCGAGCAATTCAATCGCAGCCCCGCGCGGGCCGTGCCGATCGCCCGCACGCCAGTCAGGCCCAGGCCCGCCGAGGTCCCGTAATACTTGGCCTCCGTGATGCGCAGCGGCCAGAGTGCCACGTCCTGCGCCGTACGGTAATCGCACGAGGTCACCTCGTCCTTGCCAAGCACGCTGCGCAGGGTCGAGCCGCGCGGGATGCGCCCACCCTCGGCAAGTCCCGCATCGGTCAGGTTCGGCCGGAACTCGACGATCGCCGTGGACGGCGTCGGCGCGAGCAGCGTCGGATAGACGGCGCGCAGTAACTGCTCGGTGAAACGCGGCTGCTCGAGCTTGAGCTGCAGCTGCACGCGTGCCGTCAGGAACGCGCATCCCTCCAGCAGTCGCTCCACGTAAGGGTCGGCGCACTCGTTCGCCTCGATGCCATCCAGGCCGAGGCGGCCTGCGATCTTGGGGAACTCGCGCGCAAACTCGACGCCCATCTCGCGCAGGAACTTCAGTTCCTCGTCGTAATGGGCAAGCAGGCGCGGGTCCATGCTAGCGACCCGTGTCGGCGATCGTCACCGCGCCGGTATCCAGGTCGAGCTGCGTCTTGAGGAACATGCTCTGCGGCACCGGCTGGGCCCAGAGGTCGCCCTGCACGGTGAAGGTCAGCGCGCGGCGATCGGTCTCGCCCGACTTCAATACCATCGAGACCTTCATCGACTCGCGCAGGATCCGTGGCTCGAACTGGTTGAGCGCTACGGTGATCTGCCGCTCGAGCTCAGGCACGTTGCGTCCGGACGTGT
Source organism: Pseudomonadota bacterium (assembly GCA_025356815.1). Classification (GTDB taxonomy): domain Bacteria; phylum Pseudomonadota; class Gammaproteobacteria; order Steroidobacterales; family Steroidobacteraceae; genus CAIKZZ01. The sequence goes on along the minus strand of JANXQL010000009.1, from coordinate 8,524 downwards.
GCGTACCGGCGAGGTCCGGTACTCCATAGTTGAGGACCGATGCGGCGACCTGCGGAAAATCATCGAGCGGCGTGCTGGCGGCGAACTGAACCGTGTTCAGCAGCCAGCCGACGTCGCGCAGCACGCTCTCGCGCAGCCGCTGGGTCGACAGCACCCGGCGCTCCCGGCTCTCGACCTGGGTGGTGGGCTCGTGATCAGTGAGGCGGTCGAGCAACGAAGGCTGCAGCCGTTCCTGGGGCAACAGCTCAGCCATCACTCTCCCCCGCCGCGGGACCCTCGGCCGCGGCCGCGCCGAGGACGAGCGTGCGCAGGTCGCACAGGCCGATGTCGGCATTGTCCGTGGCGAATAGCCGCTGGCCAATGCCGAGCGCGACGCCTTCGGCCGGCGCGAGCCACTCGGTAGCGCGCGACAAGCGGCATTGATCATCGACACTGCTTTCAGTGCCGGGGTATCGAGTAGGAATGAACACCGGCGCCGCGCCGCCATTGGTGAACTGAATCTGTGCGGGCGTCCAGACGAGGTCGCGCAGGTGCGCAGGCGGCTCGGTCTTGACCTGCCGGACGTTGGCCAGCGGCACCCAGCAGTAGCGCCCCTCGAGGATGATCTCAAGGCACGGACCCAGGCGCGGATCCGCATCGGCGATCCATTCGAACGGCTCGCCATTGGCAGCACCGGCCACTGCCGGCGCCGCCTCGAAGGCCGCCGCGCGCAGCTCCTCGGCCTGCGCATGATGACCCAGTGCCGTCAGGCGCAGCGCCTCCAAAAGCGAACCGATCCATTCGGGCGGCTCGCCGATCATGACCGGCGGCTGCTCGCCGCGAAACACGGCCGCTCTGACCGGTTCCGAATCGAGCGCCGCGGTATAGCCGTTGACGGTCAGCAGCAGGCTCGCGTCGAGCTCGCCGGCGATCAGCAGCTGGTTCTTCGCCCGCTCCCACTGGCCAAGCAGCGCCAGCAGCTGGAACAGGAAGATTCGATCAGGCGCGCTCTGCGGCGCCGATCTCACCCGCGCTTGCAGCTGGGCGAGGCCTTCCTGCAGGTGACCCTGCTTGACGCTTTCTTCTGGTGACACGGCGTGCTGCCGCCGCGGGTCCGTTGCCGGGCCCGCGGCGACTCCTGTGGCTTACTTCTTGACCGCCTTGAGATCGAACGTGCCGGGGATCGCGCCGCCCTTCTTGGCGCCCTTCTCATCCTGCGGCTGGTACTCGAACTTGATCTTCGAGAAGCTGATGGTGTAGCTGACCGTCGGCATCTCCCCGCCGCTGCCGCCGACGCTCGTGATGAACACTTCATCGAACTCGATCTTGATGTACTCGAGCTGGGATCCCCCGGCCTTGCGCTGGACCAGGAACGCCTTCGGAAAGTGCTTGCCGGTCGCGCAGGACTGCATCAGCGGCGGCGCGGACGCATCCAGGTACGTGGTGAACGACAGGTCCTGGAAGCTTGCCTTGCCCGCGCCTGCGCCCGCACCGGTGCCGCTGCCTGAGTTGCTCACGCCGAACGACCAGGCAAGGAGCTCGATCTCCTCCTTGTGACCATCGGCCGTGGCCTCGCCCTTGATCCCATCCAGCTTCAGAAAAATGTCACTAGCCATCTGCGTATTCCTTTGTTTCTAGAAGTTTGGCCCGCCGCGCCGACCGCAGTGGGCCTAGAGGTCTTCGTGAGCCGATCAGCCGCCGCCCGGAGGACCGAGCTTGGAGACGAGCCGCAGCGAAACGGTCAGGCCTTCGAGCTGGTAGTGAGGCCGCAGGCGGAACACGGAGCTGAAGTAGCCCGGCTTGCCCTCGATCTCCTTGACCTCCACCGAGGCGTCCGCGAGCGGCTTCTTCGCCTTGACCTCGTCGCTTGAATTCTCCGGGTCACCATCGACGTAGTTGAGGATCCAATCGGACAGCCAGCGCTCCAGCGACGCGCGCTCCTTGAACGAGCCGATCTTGTCGCGGACGATGCACTTCAAGTAGTGCGCGAAGCGTGCGCAGGCGAACATGTACGGCAGGCGTGCCGCGAGCGCCGCGTTCGCGGTCGCCTCGGCATCCATGAACTCCGCCGGCTTGTGCAGCGACTGGCCACCGATGAACACGGCCTGGTCGCTGTTCTTGCGATGCGACAGCGGCAGGAAGCCGAGCCCGTCGAGTTCCGCCGAACGCCGATCGGTGATCGCGATCTCGGTGGGGCACTTCATGTCCACGCCGCCGTCGTCGGTCGGGAACGTGTGGACCGGCAGACCGTCGACCGCACCGCCGCTTTCGACGCCGCGGATCGTCGTGCACCAGCCGTAGTTGGCGAACGCGCGGTTGATGTTCGCCGCCATGGAGTAGGCCGCGTTGGTCCAGCTGAAGCGGCTCGAGTCGGCACCGGCGGTGTCCTCCTCGAAGTCGAACTCCTCGACCGGCACGCTGCGCGAGCCGTACGGCAGGCGCGCAAGCACCCGCGGCATGCACATGCCGACGTAGCGCGAATCGTCCGACTCCCGCAACGAACGCCAGCTGGCGTAGTCCGGGGTCGTGAAGATCTTCGCCAGGTCCTTCGGATTGGACAGCTCGCCCCACGAGCGGAAGCCGAACAGGGTCGGGGCCGCGGCGGTCAGGAACGGCGCGTGCGCGGCCGAGGCCACCTTCGCGATGTTGGTCAGCAGTTCGACGTCCTGCGGGCCATGGTCGAAGTAGTAGTCGCCGACCAGGCTGCCGAACGGCTCACCACCGAGGATGCCGTAGCCTTCCTCGTAGATCTTCTTGAAGATCGGGCTCTGGTCCCAGGCGGTGCCCGGGAACTTGCGCAGCGTCTTCGCCAGCTCGTTCTTCGAGATGTTGAGCACCTTGATCTTGAGCTTGGTGCCCGTCTCGGTGCTGTCGACCAGGTACTTCAGGCCGCGCCAGGAGCCTTCCAGCTGCTGGAACTCGGCGTGGTGCAGCACCTCGTTGATCTGCTGCGTCAGCTTGCGGTCGATCTCGGCAATGATCGCATTGACCGTGTTGACGGCATCGTCCGCGATCAGCGTCGTGTCCTTCAGGACGTACTGGGCGAGCGTCCGTACGCCCTCCTCGACTTCCTTCTGGGCCCGCTCAGTCGGCGGCGTGAACTTCTCGCGCAACAGGTCGCTAAACCCGCCCGACTCCGCAGTCTGGACGAGGCTCTCTTTGGAAACTTTAGATTCGGCCATACGTTACTCCTCAACCGCCCGAGCTGTCGGGCTTGCCGGCCGCGACCAACTTCGCGAGCAGTGCGGGATCCTTGATTGCATCCGACACGAGCTGCTCGGCGTCCGCCTTGCCGTCCATGCGGGCCACCAGCGAGGCCAGCTGCGTGCGTGCCTCGAGCAGCTGACGCAGGGGCTCCACCTTCTTCGCGATGGCCGCCGGCGAGAAGTCGTCCATGCTCTCGAAGGTGATGTCGACCGGCAGCGAACCTTCGCCGGTGAGCTTGTTCGGAACGGTGAACGTGACGCGGGGCTTCATTGCGGCGAGCCGCTTGTCGAAGTTGTCGCCGTCGAACTCGAGCGCCTTGCGGTCGTTGACCGGCGGCAGTTCGGCCGCCGAACGGCCCGACAGGTCCGACATCACGCCCATGATGAACGGAATCTCGACCTTCTGTTGCCCGCCCTTGGTCTCGACGTCGTACTCGATCTGGACGCGCGGCGCACGATTGCGCGCAATGAACTTCTGGCTGCTCTTGGTCGCCATACCTTCCTCCGTAAAAACGCTAGACCTGCTGGGCAGGTGCGGAAATATCTCTGACTCTCAATTTTCGATTTCGTTCAGCCCCAGTCGCTGCCGCCACTGCCGCCTCCGTCACCATCGGGGTTACCGGAGAAGATGGTTGCCTCGCCGACCGCCGATGGGGTCAGGTCGCGGACAATGTCCATGAAACTCATGTTCACCAGGCGCTTGGCGCGGGTGAGCAGCATGGGCACCGGGCTCGATGGCTCGCTGTCGCGGTAGTAGGCGCAGACAGCGTCAAGCGCGCGCACCACGTCGGCCCGTGAGCGAACCTGCCCCGGAGCGCCGCCGCCACGACCGCCAGCGGCCGCGCCGCCACCGTCGTCGCCGGCAGCGTCACCGTCCGCCGAGGGTTCGGCACCGGTGCGCCTGCCGACCATGTCATCGTACAGCCGTACAATCTCTTTGAGTTCCGCCTGCAGCAACTGCAGGCTGGTGCCCTGTGACGGGGCGTTGGCGTCAATCGCCTTCTGCAGCGCGCCGACCGCCTCGAGGGCACGGCGCGAAGCGCCTTGGCTCGTCTGCAGTTCTTCGAGGTCCGCGCCCTCAAAGGCGCTCTCGATCAGTGACCGCTCGGGCGGAGTCTCCTCGCTGCCTTCGGCCAGCTTCAGCTTGCCTGTCGCGATTCGCCAGTCGCGCAGCGAGAAGCGTCCGAACTGGCGGGAGTAGACCAGCGGCTGCTGGCGCAGCGGCGCCAACAGGTAGGCTTCGTCGACCAGCGAGCCCAGCGAGTTGAAGCGCAGCATCAGGTCGCCGTCTTCGTCGGCGCGCGGGTGCACCGCGTCCCAGTACGTCTCGGTGAGGCGCTGGATCAGCTCGAGGCCAGCGGCGATGCCGGTGATGCCTTCGTTCGCAAGCCACGCCCGCGCCAGCGCGATCGCCGCGCGCAGGTCGCGCGCACGGTTGAGCACGCCGATCGCGCGGCTCTCGACGTCCTGCCAGTCGGGCGGCTCGCCGGGCTTCACCTCGTCGCCGCTGATCTGCTCCGGGACTCCCTCGGTTGCGCGCTGCAGCTCGATGAAGTCCCGGTCGTAGGTCAGGTCCGGGCCGCACGGCCCCTCTTCCTCCAGCGGCTGGATCAGCGCCTCGATCTGGGAACCGGCATCGCTCATCTGCTATCCCTCATGGCCGTGCGGTGTGTTCAGTTGCCGCCCGACGACTTCGCGCAGCCCTTGTCCTCGTCCTCGCGCTGGTCCGCCGGCAGGCAGACGCGCGGGTCGACCAGTTCGAACAGGCTGATCGACGAGTCCGTGATCGAGGCATTCGGCAGTTCCGCCAGGCGCGAGCCGTCGCCCGACACCAGGCTGTGGTTGTCGCCGACGGTGCCGATCGATGTATTGCCGAAGACCTCCGAGCCCGCCGGCAGCGTGGGATCGGCGACGCCTGTGCCCCACACGACCTGGTCTGCCGTCACGCCGATCGGCAGCGACACGCCCAGCGGCGCCGAAGTCCCGTCGAGATTGCCGACCGCCAGGAACGTGTTCGGCCCACTGTTGCCGTTCACCGTCAGCGACCGGGTGGCGACGCCCAGATAGGCGCCCCCGCTGGTACCGATCAGCGGCGCGTCGAGGACCACGTCGTGGGCGATGACCGACAGCGTCGCATGGCCCGCGCCGATGCCGGTGCCCCTGCCGAGAATCGCAGTTCCCGCCCGCAGTGTCGCGGTACCGGTGCGCGCCTCGATGTCGTTGGTCGCAAGCGTACCGCCCGCCGTCAGCATCGCGTTGCCGCCGGTGGCGATCACCTGCGTCGCGGTCAGGTTGCCGGTGGCCGTCAGGTCCACGTCGCCGTTCGACGAAGCCACCTGGGTCGCCGTCAGATTGGCGCTCGAGGTCGCGGCGACCGCGGTGCCATGCGCCGTCAGGTCCAGCGAACCGGTGTTGGCGAGCGTGATGAAGGAGCCTGCGGTCGCGTCGACCGTGCCGGCCGTCGTCGCGAACGGCGTGCCGCCCGCGCCGATCGATCCGGCCGCGTTCAACGTCACGCTGCCCGTCCCCGCGTTCGCACTGCCGGTCAGGTTCGCGCCCGCACCGATCGTGAATGCCTGGATGGCGCTGCCGGTCGCGGTCAGGGCCTCGCTGCCGGCATTGGTCAGGTACACGGCGCCTGCGCTGTTCGCGCTGACCGTCGCCGCCGCCGTTGCGAACGGGCTGGCGGAGGTGCCGATCGAGCTGCCCGACAGGTGGGCAGTGCCCGCCGTCAGCAGCGAGGTGCCACTGACGTTGGTGATGCTGCCGCCGTTCGCCGTCAGCGTCGCGATCCCGGTGCCGTTCGCGGTCACGACATCCGACTGGATCGCACCGCTGGCCGTCAGGGCGATGTCACCGCCAGTGGAACTGACGTTGCCGGCAATCAGGTCGCCGCCCGCCGTGGTCAGGGAAACGTCGCCGTTGTTGGACGAGACCGACGTCGCGGTCAGCGCGCCGGTGGACGTCGCGGCGACTGCCGTACCGTCAGCGCTGAGGACCAGCGCGCCGGTATTGGCGAGCGAGACGAACGAACCCGCCATCGCATTGACGTTGCCGGCGGTCGTCGCGAAGGCAATGCCGCCCGCGCCGATGGAGCCGGTCGCGTCGAGCCTCACGTTGCCGGTGCCGGCGTTCGCGCTGCCGGTCAGGTTCGCGCCTACGCCGGTCGTCGAGGCCTGCACCGTGCCGACGCCGTTGGCGGTCAGCGCCTCGCTGCCCTCGTTGGTCAGGTAGATCGCACCGGCACTGTCGGCCGTCACGGTCGACGCCCGCGTGGCCAAAGCATCGGCGGAGGTGCCGATCGACGTGCCGGTCAGGTGGGCCGTGTCGGCCGCGACGAAGGCGCCGGCGCCTGCGTTGGTGAGCGCCCCGCCGTTGGCCGTCAGGGTCGCGATGCCGGTACCGGCGGCAGCCGAGACGGTCTGGACGCTCATCGCGCCACTCGCCGTCAGGCCGACATTGCCGCCGACCGAGCTCACGTCCGACGCGACCAGGTCGCCGCCGTTCGCGGTCAACGAGATATCGCCGTTGGTCGAGCCGACCTGTGTTGCCGTCAGCCCGCCCGTGGCGGTTGCGCTGACGGCCGAGCCGTTTGCCGTGAGGCTCATCGAGCCGGTATTGGCCAGCAGCACGAAGGAGCCTGCGGTGGCGTCCACCACACCGGCGGTCGTCGCGAAGGCGGTGCCGCCCCCAATCGCGCCGGTGGCATTGAGCTTCACAAGGCCAGCGCCCGCGTCCGCGCTACCGGTGAGATTCGCACCTGCCCCGGTCGTCGCGGCGTTGATCGAGAAGCCGCTTGCGGTCAGCGCCATGGAGCCGGCATTGGTCAGGTGCACCGCACCGGTGCTGTCGGCGGTCGCGCTCACGATGGGCGCGGCCGTCGCGAAGGCGCTCAGGGCGGTGCCGATCGACGCGCCGGTCGACTGGGCGGTCAGGTCCGCCTTGGCCGCCGTCAGCAGCGCGGTGGCAGAGGCGTTGGTGATGTTGCCACCCTGCGCGGTCAGCTTCGCGGTGCCGATGCCGAAAATGCCCTGTGAGGCAATCCCGCCAGCGGCCGTCAGGGTGATGTCACCGACGAGCGATTGCACGTAGGTCGCTCTCAGATCGCCGCTGCTGCTCGCCGTGACCGAACTGCCGAACGTGGAGAGGTCCAGCGAGCCGGTGTTGGCGAGGTCGACGGTTCCGTAGGCGTACGCGTTCACCGCGCCCGCGGTCGTCGCGAACGGCGTGCCGGGGCTGCCGATCGAACAACCGGACGGACACAGCGATGTGTCCAACGTCACCGTGCCCGCGCCGGCGTTGGCGCCGGCGCTGCCCGTGACCGAGGTGTTCGTCAGGACGTAGACATTGCCGTGGTCGGCCGTCGCATTGACCGCGAGGGTCCCGCCGTTGCCGTCGCTGTTGTTCAAATTCACGCCGCCGGCACCGGTGTTGTGCGCCGTGAACGAGGCCAGACCCTGGACGCCCGCGCCGTTGTTCGAGGTGACGTTGATCGCCGACCCGGAGTTCACCGTCAGCGATTGGACCGGCGTGTTCAGTGCGATCGTCCCGCCGGCCGAAGCAACCGATGTGCTGCCGTACAGATAGAGCGCCGAACCCGCGCCGGAATCACCGGTGAAGACCGCGTTCGGATCGGTGGCCGCGACGGTGAGCGTCGTAGCGGCGCGCAGGTCGACCTGCTTGACGCCGGTGACGGCACCGGGACTCCAGCCGGTGACATCGAGCGCGCCGGTGCTGTTCTGCAGCACCGCGGTGCCCTGGCCGCTGGTGAAGACGACCGTGCCTGCCGCCAGGGCGGCCGGTGCGCCTCCCTGGAAATCGAGATTCACCTCGCCCCCGGTGGCGTGGTTGACGGCGACCGTCAGCGTCGTCGGCTGCTTGACGAGCGCGACGGCCGTGCCGCCGGCGCCCGCTGCGAGGCCCAGCGTTCCGGCCGTGCCAATCGACGAGTCCGCGCTCAACGCGACGTTCAGGCTGTCGATCGTGCCGGACTGGATGTTGCCGGTGCTTGTGACGTCGAGGATGGATGCGCCTGCCGTCATCGCGTTCAGGCTGGCGAGCGTGCCGTTGGCCGTCAGGTAGGTATCGGTGGTCGAGTGCGTCGTCAGCGCGCCACCCGAGGTACCGAAGCGATTGCCGCTCGCGCCGATCGCACTGCCGGCCGTCAGGTTCATCGTGCCGGCCGTCACCGAGGCCGCCGAGCCGGCCGCGTCGGTCAGGTTGCCAGCGGCGTTCAGCAAGGCGGTGCCAGCGGCACCGGCGTTGACCGAGGTCACCGCGATATCGCCGGCCGAGGTCGCGATATCGGCCGTCTGGCCGGTCGCGGTCGCCGTCAGGCC
>JANXQL010000004.1 GCA_025356815.1 Pseudomonadota bacterium | reverse complement strand
TGGCGATCCTGGCAGGACCCGCGCCGGGCGACCTGGCCGAGGCGGCGATGCATCTGGGCGCCGAGGACGGCTGGCTGGCGAGCTTCGAGCTCGGCGACACGCTGCGACCGCAGGCCGCCGAGATCGTCCGCGAGCTGAAGGCGCTGGGCCTCGAGCCACTGATCGCAAGCGGCGATCACGCGGCGGCGGTCGGCGCGACCGCAACGCAGCTGGGGATCGTCGACTGGCACGCCCGCCTGCTGCCGGCCGACAAGCTCGCGCTGATGGCGACGTTGCGCGGACAGGGTGCGCGCGTACTCGCCGTCGGCGACGGCATCAACGACGCACCGACGCTGCGTGCAGCGTCGGTGTCGCTCGCCCTCGGCACGGGCTCCGCGCTCGCGCAGGCGAGCGCGGACCTGGTTGCACTGCGAGGCGACCTCGGCACGCTGCCGATGGCCGTGCGGCTCGCGCGACGCACCGCGAGCGTGATCCGCCAGAACCTGTGGTGGTCCGCGGCCTACAACGTGATCGCACTGCCGCTGGCAGCGCTCGGGCTCGTGCCGCCGTGGCTCGCCGCGGTCGGCATGTCGATGAGCTCGCTGCTGGTCGTGCTCAACGCGCTGCGACTCGCCCGCCGCGACCCCGCGGCACGACCCGCCAGGGAGCCGGTGGCGCTGACCCGCCACGCGGTGCCCACGTGAGCATCCTGTTCGTCATGATCCCGCTCGGGCTGGTGCTGGTCGGGTTCGCGCTGTGGGCGTTCTTCTGGGCGGTGGGCGACGGCCAGTTCGACGACCTGGAGTCCCCCGGCTGGTCGGTCGTCGCGGACGACAGGCCCGTGCCGCCGCCCGAACCCCCGCCATGAACGATGTCGCGCTCGGCCTCGGCGCGGCGCTGCTCGCGGGTCTCGCCGGCGCCGCCCATTGCGCGGCGATGTGCGGTGGAATCGCAAGTGCCGTCGGCACGACGTTCCGCAGCGGCCGCGGCCTGCCGCTGGCGGCCGCAGCCGCGTTCAACGCGGGACGCCTGGCGGGCTACGCGCTGGTGGGCGCCGCGCTCGCAGGCGCCTTCGGCGGTGCGGTGCGGCTGCTGCCGCTGACACGCGTTGCGCTCGGCGGGCGGATCCTGGTGGCTGTCGTGCTCGCTGCGCTCGGCCAGAGGCTGTTGACCGGGCGCGACCTGCTGGGCGCCGAGCGTCTGGGCGCGGCGTTCTGGTCGGCCCTGCGGCCGCTGTTCGCGCGACTGGGCCGGTTGCCCGCAAGCGTGCGGCCGGCGGCGCTCGGACTGCTGTGGGGCTTCATGCCCTGTGGCCTCGTCTACTCGATGCTGCTGGTGGCGGCCAGCAGCGCCAGCGCCGTTGACGGCGCGCTGACGATGCTTGCGTTCGGCATCGGCACGCTGCCGGCGCTGCTGGGCCTCACGCTAGGCGGCGCGGCGCTCGGCGCCCGCCTGGGTCGCCCCGGACTGCAGCGACTGGCGGGCGTGGCCATCCTGCTGGCAGCGGCCTGGACGCTGGCAGGCGCATGGCTGCACCCGCCGGGCGCCGTGCACGACCATGCCCACATGCATCCGGCGGCGCCCGCCGGCTGATTGCCTCGCGCAATCCGAACCCCTAAACTCCCCCGGCGTTGGGGGCGTGCCCGCGGCGGCGTCCGACGCGGAATTTCAGCCGGCTTTCGATCGAGGGTCTTCGCAGTGGGCAGAGAGTACGAGCCGGTCAAAGGCAAGTGGTATCGGGATCTGGAGGAGGACGAATCCTTCCAGGTATTGTCCGTGGACGAAGACCAGGAACTGGTCGAGCTCCAGCACGTCGACGGCGACGTCGAGGAGATCGACCTGGACACGTGGGCCGAACTCGACCTGGAGCCGACCGACGAGCCGGAAGGCTGGTCCGGGTCCGAGGACGACGATGACGAGGACGACGATTGGGATGAGGAGGACGACGAGGACGACGACTGGGACGAGGACGAGGATGACGACGAGGACGAGGAAGAGGAAGAGCGAGGGGACTACTAGTAGTCCTGCGCGGCGCGCCGCTCGGCGCCCGCGAGGGGCGATCCGGCGCCGCTCGGAACATCTCCCAAGGTACCGGAAGCACGCCGCGTAGTGGACACCAACGCCGATCCCTCCGCCGCAGCGACTCCGCAGCAGGACGGCAACGAACTCAAGGCCCTGCTCGATGCGGCGATCGACGGCGTCATCGTCATCGATCATGCCGGTCGCATCGCGACATTCAACGCCGCAGCAGAACGGCTGTTCGGCTACCCGTCCTCCGAGGTGATTGGCCAGCGCGTCGAGATGCTGATGCCGGAGCCGTACCGCACCGGTCACGACGCCTACATGACCTCGTACCAGCGCACGGGCAAGGCGCGCATCATCGGTATCGGCCGCGAGGTCGCGGCGCGGCGCCGCGACGGCACGGTGTTCCCCGCCTCGCTCGCCGTCGGCGAGATCCCAGGCTCGGTACCCAAGCGCTATGTCGGCTTCATCCACGACATCAGCGCGCGCAAGGCGGCCACCGCCGCGCTGCGGCGCGAACGCGACCGCGCGCAGAGTTACCTGGACCTCGCGCAGGTCATGCTGGTCGCGCTCGACGCCGCCGGTCACATCACGCTGATCAACCGCAAGGGCTGCGAGATCCTCGGCTACACCGAGGCGGAGCTGGTCAGCCGTGACTGGTTCGAGCAGTGCGTCTCGCCGACGCACCGCGATGCCGCGCGCGCGGCGCTGCGCGCCGCGCTGCAGGGCGACGGCCGCGCGCTCGAGTACACCGAGGATGAGGTCATCACTCGCGAGGGCCACGCCAAGCTGATCGGCTGGCGCACCACGCGCATCCACGACGAACAGGGCAATGCCAGCGGCCTGCTCTGCTCCGGCGAGGACATCACCGAACAGCGCCGCTCCGAGCAAGCGCTCAAGCGCAGCGAACAACTGCTGATCAGTGCACAGGCCATCGCCAAGTTCGGCAATTTCGAGATCCACCTCCCGGATAGAGCCTCGCTCTGGTCGCAGCAGGTCTACGACATCATCGGCCGTGATCCGGATGCAGGCCCGCTGGCGCCGGAGGAGTTTGCCGGCCAGTTTCTGCATCCGGACGACCGCGACCGGTTCCTGCACGATTGGCGCCGCGGGGTCGCCGAATCCGGCCGGTTCGACTTGGAGTACCGCATCGTGCGCCCGGACGGCAGCACGCGCGTGGTGCACACGCTCGCACAGACGCTGCCGGGCAAAGACGCGCCGTCGCTGGTCGTCACCGGCACGGTGCACGACATCACCGACCGCAAGCTCGCCGAGGAGGAACTGCGCCAGGGCCAGGAGCGGCTGACCCACGTCGCGCGGCTGTCGACGATGGGCGAGATGGCGACCGGCCTTGCCCATGAGATCAACCAGCCGCTGACCGCGATCGCGACCTACGCACAGGCCAGCACACGGCTGATGGACGCCCCCGGCGGGGCCGATCCGGTCGAACTGCGCGAGGTGCTGGTGCAGATCACCGCGCAAGCGCTGCGCGCGGGTGAGGTCATCCGGCGACTGCGCGCATTCGTCAAGAACCGCGCCGCACGAACCGAGACGCTGGACATGAACCGGCTGATCGAGGACCTGCGGGTGCTGGCTGAGCCAGATGCCCGCGTCAACGACGTGCGACTGACGCTCGAGCTGGCGCCGACCGTGCCGACGGTCGCGGCGGACCCCGTGCAGATCCAGCAGGTGCTGCTGAACCTCGTGCGCAACGCGATCGACGCCATGCTCGAGGCGCCGGGAGCACCGCGCGAGGTCGTGATTACGACCGCCGTGGTGGATCAGGACGTCGAAGTGTGCGTGATCGACCGGGCCGGCGGCATCCCGCCGGAGGTCGCCCTGCACCTGTTCAACCCCTTCTACACCACCAAGGAAGCCGGCACCGGGCTGGGTTTGGCGATCTCGCGCTCGATTATTCGCGCGCATCGCGGCAAACTGGGGCATCGACCCACGCCGGGGGGCGGTACCACGTTCCATTTCACGCTGCCCCAGCTGCCAGGAGGCTGATGATGAAGGAAAAGCCCGCCACCGTTTTCGTCGTGGACGACGATGACGCCGTACGTACGTCGCTGCGACTCCTGCTGAAGTCGGTCGGCCTGCCGGTCGAGACGTTTTCCTCAGCGCAGGAGTTCCTCGACTCGTTCGACGCCGAGCGGGCAGGTTGCCTCGTGCTCGACATCCGCATGCCCGGCATGAGCGGACTGGAGCTGCAGCAGCGCCTCAACGAGATCCATGCGATCGTCCCGATCGTCTTCATCACCGGCCACGGTGACGTGCCGATGGCGGTCGAGGCGATGCAGCATGGCGCGGTCGACTTCATCCAGAAGCCGTTTCGCGACCAGGACCTGATCGACCGCATCAACCAGGCGCTGGAGAAGGACCGCGACAACCGCGCCGGGCTCAAGGAGCGCGACACGATCCGCCGCCGCATGCAGCAGCTGACGCCACGCGAGCGGGAGGTGCTGGACCTGGTCACGCAGGGCAAGGCCAACAAGGTCATCGCCGGCGACCTGAACGTCAGCCAGCGCACGGTGGAAATCCACCGCGCCCGGGTCATGGAGAAGATGGGAGCGTCCTCGCTCGCCCACCTGGTGCGGATGGTGATCGAGGCGGAGCGTGCGAGCTAGGTCTCACAGGCTAAGTAAATACCCCGATATGGCCTCGTCGACGCCACCCGGATACTCGCGGCAAGTAGTGCTTCCGACGTTCGTCGCCGGGAGAATCTTCGTTGCCATGTCCTGCCGAGCTCGCGACCTTGCGATGAACCCGCCGCCCCTGGTCTGTGTCGTCGATCCCGACCCCGCCGTACGTCGCCGGGTGGCCGAGGTATTGGGCGCGCTCGGTGCGCAGGTCGAAGGCTATGCCACGGCACGCGAGTTTATGGCACGCCTGCCGCACGCGATTCCCGTCTGCGTGATTGCCGAGGCTCGCCTGCCGGACCTGCCCGGGCTTGCGCTGCTGCAGGAGCTGCGCGCCCGCGGCCTGGCGCTGCCGGTCATCCTGCTCGCCGGCGACGCCGACGTACTGGCCGCAGTCACTGCGATGCGCGCCGGGGCGCTCGACTATATCGAGAAGCCGTTCATCGATCGTGCGCTGGTGGCCCAGGTCGGCCCGATCCTCGAGCTCGATGGCAAGCAACCCCACTGAGCCGTCGCCGGGCAATCCGGCCGCCGCTCACGACAGCTGGCACCACGAACTCGAGTCGGCGTGGCTGTACCGCAAGCTCGCCCAGATCGAGCGCGACCCCCCCAAGCAGCAGCTGTTCCTGAAGCTCGCCGCGGCCGCCGAGGAGCAGGCCGGCACGTGGGCCCGCTACCTGCCCACCCCGACGCCTGCGTTCGAACCCCGTGCCCGTGCGCGGCTGGTCGCCGAGCTCACCCGCCGGCTCGGCCCGCAGCGCATGCGCAGCGCGCTGATCGCACTGAAGCTGCGCGGCCTGTCGGTCTACAACTCGGGCCCGGGGCCCGGCCATGCGATGCCCAAGACCATCGAGGACATTGGCGGCCGCCACCGGAACGTGGGGGGCGGCAACCTGCGCGCCGCCGTGTTCGGCATCAACGACGGCCTGCTGTCGAACGCGAGCCTGATCCTCGGCGTCGCGGGCGCCGGCGTCGACGCCCACTACGTCCTGACCAGCGGCATCGCGGGCCTGCTGGCCGGCGCGCTGTCGATGGCCGCGGGCGAGTTCGTCTCGGTGCGCTCGCAGCGCGAGATGTACGAATACCAGATCGGGCTGGAGCGCGACGAGCTCGCGGAGTACCCCGAGGAGGAGGCCGAGGAGCTGGCGCTCATCTACGCGGCGCGCGGCATGGACCTCGGCCGCGCGCGCGAGCTCGCGCAGGCACTGATCAAGGAACCCGCGCATGCGCTCGATGCGCTGGCGCGCGAGGAGCTGGGCATCAACCCGGGCGACCTCGGCTCGCCGTGGGGCGCCGCCAGTTTCTCGTTCGTGTCGTTCGCGATCGGCGCGACGCTGCCGCTCGTGCCGTTCCTGCTCGGCGCCGGGCTC